>JADHUQ010000008.1 GCA_016784425.1 Candidatus Delongbacteria bacterium
CAGAGGAGTATGGCTGATTCGAAGATGGCGCTGGAGTATGTTGAGAGGGTGCGTGATAGAATGACCGTTGAAGAGTGTGCAGAGTATCTGCGGATGCCCAAGTCCACATTGGAAGACAAGGTTGCTAAGGGAGTGATAAAGAGCTATAAATCGGGCAGGCGGAACATCATTATGAGAGAAGATGCGGACGCATATCTGCGTCGAAGGGGGAATAAGTGAGTGCCGGTTGTGCCCATATTGTGCCCGTGAAACTCGTGAGAACCAGGAGTAACCGCAAACATTGGGGAGTGAGCGGCGGCGTGTAGTGTGCTGTTATTATTGATATATTAGGGCAACTCCAAGAGGAATCGGGCGAACTGAAAAACCGCCCTATATAATGGTGAGTAATATGGGGCGAGCAGATGAAGGTGAGATCGATTGCGGCTGAAATCAGGGCAGCAACGGTTCCCGCGGCAACTCCAGCCTCTGGTTAACACCATCTCGCCTGATCACCAGATCTGCAACCGCAGACCGCTCATCGTCAAGCAGTTCCCTGATCTCATCCATGGTAAGCGCGACAGTTTCCTGACCGGCGATCGAGACCAACTCATCGCCAACCTTGATTTCGCAGCGATCGGCCGGAGATCCCAGCCAGTAGCCACGCACCAGAGTGCGACCCTCCCGGCGCTCCACTTTCAAACCGGTGGAGATGATATTGTCAGGAAACTGCGGTTCTATGGAGGTCATCAGCAGTAACTCCGACCGCGGATAATTCAGCAGCAGCTGGAAACGGTCCAGGAAGTCTTTACCCAGCAGCAGGTGATCCGCGCTGGAAGGCAATTCTGCTACCAGCACCGGCAGATCGGTCAACGACAGCTCCCCCAACCGGCAGCTGGGGAGTCGCGCCAGGTAGCATTCATCACTGGTGGTAAATGGCCATTTGGCCACGACCCCGGCCGCCCCGATGTACTCGGCACCACTGGCCAGCACAACCTCTTCAAAAAGTGACAGCGGTAACACCAGCAGATCGGGCGCCCCGGTATCAATCATCGCCTGAGTTGTCAGGCTATTGTTGAGGGTACAGTTGACCAACGGGAAGTAGAGAGGGAACTTTGTTTCCAGGTCCAGGCGGTAATGTGGTTCCTTACTGACCCACTCCGGATAGTCCCGGCTGAGAATAAGCTCCTCCCGGTCGTAGTCCAGGGCTACGCAGAAATGCCGCAGCAGGTTTGAGCCGAGAAACCCATCGATTCCGCCGATCCGAAAAATGGTGTCAAAATCGAGCCGCGCCAGGAAAACACCCTCTACCGCCGCTCCCCCGAGGTAAACTGAGAGCGGCTCTTTTGTCAGATAGATCTCAACAGAGTCGACCGGTGTCGGTAGCCTTAATCCTGGCCCCAGCCCGAGACTATCCGCCAGGTCGAGCGCGATGGCGCTCATGGCGCCGGTATCCAGTAGAAAACTGTACTCGCTTTCCGCATCGTTGATACCGACCGGAACCATGATTTTGTGCCCCTGCAGCTTGAATTCAATCACTGCCGCTTTTCTTGGAAAAACCGGCTCACCCCGTTTGAATTTGGTGACAATCGACATGGTGGTGCAGGCGGCGAGGAGGAGGATGGTCAGCAGAAGCAGGGTGATGCGTGGTTTCATCGACAGACTCCGTTGGGCTTCAGGAATGGCGGCTGCGTGGTATAGCTGCCCGCTGAAATTATCATAACGACTGCAAGCGACCAGCTCCAGACGGTAGTTGGAGGCAGCCAGTCAGACTACTTCAGATAGAGAATCCGGGTCACAACCATCCTCTCACCGGACGTTAACCGCGCGAAGTAGGTTCCGGAAGTCAATCCGTCAGCATTAAAAGCATACTCCGTAATCCCCGCCGGCAACCACCCTTCCAGGAGCAGCTCCACCCGTCGTCCCAGCAGATCGTAGATCTCCAGCCGCACTGATCGGGTCTGCGCCAAGCGGATTAACAACCTGGTGCTGCCGTTGAACGGATTCGGATAAGCCTGCAGAACTGCGAATTCCTCCGGTGCCGAAAGAACAGCGGCAGTTAATTCCACACCCGGGAAGAAACGGATCAGGGCGTCATCCATATGCGCTTTCCAGTTACCCCAGCTGTGTCCCTCATGATAAACAAAGTAGTCAAACGGGTAGCCCCGCTCTGTCAGAATATCCACCAGGTTTTCCACCAGGGTGATCAGAATCGGAATGTCGTAGGTGCCGATATCCAGATAGAAATCCAACTCCAGCAGGTCGCCGGTTTCCAGTGCGGTGGAAATGTGTGATTGGACATTGCTGGATTGCGCAGCTACCAGCCCGAACAGTTCCGGATGTGTTACCCCGAGATGAAGCGCGATGTTACCACCGTTGGACGCCCCCAGGGTGGCACGGCGTGCGGGATCGACCTCGGTTCGATAACGATTGTCGATATGGGGCAACAGTTCTTCGGCAATGAAAGCGGTGAATTCATCCTGCAGATTACCGGCGTACTCCTCGGTCCGGTTCACAGGAGGTACAAACACTGCGATTACCGGTTCGATCAGCTCCTGGTGGATGAGGTAATCCAGCACATGGTCGGCAGCGGCCAGGTCGACATATTCCAATCCGTCGTGAAAGAAAATAGAGGGGTAGTCCTCCTCGCCTGAGTCATAACCGGGGGGGAGGTAGACCCGCACGGTACGACTGTTGCCGAGATGCTCGCTGTAATAGCTGCTGTCGCTGAGAGTGCCGTGGGGAATGTCGGGGTAGTATTCGATCTCCAGCGGTGGAAGATAACCCGGCATCCGCAGTTCGGAGTTGGGCCCGAAACCACCCCAGCACTGGAAGGGATTCAAGGGATCGAGTATCCACTGCGAGCCGTTGATAACGAATTTATAATCCAGCCGGGCATCTGCTTCGAAGGGGCGGGAGTAATACCAGAAATCAGTACCGGCCACCGTCTGCATATCAAACTCACCTGCATCCCAGCCGTTGGCGTCACCCGGCACATTTACCGTGTTCGCGTCACCCTGGTAGATGAAATGGCACTGAGTATTTCCCTCGATAAAGGGAAAACTGGAGACGGTATCCATAAACGCCTCCACCAGCTCCTGCCGCTCCCCTTCCGGAGTGCCCCAGAGCAGACCGATGAACTGGCTGAAAGTTTGCGCCTGGAGCAGACCGGTAGCATACAGGATCAGGGCAAATACCGCATATCTGATTTTCACCATGTTTCCTCCCGGGTTCAGGTTACAATCAAACTGTACTCACAGCTTCGCCTAACTGCGTGGCTCGCGACGCAACAGTCGTTTATTAGCCCGCAGAAATCGTTCCATTAGCGGGACAATAAAAGTCTTATGATCATTGCGCAGATGAGCGTATCCCATGATACTGACAACAGTTGCGCCGACAAGATCCACTATCAGGTCCCACATCGTATCAACCAGACCGCTACGCTGCATATTGAGACCCAGCAGACCATCCATCGTAAATTCGAAGATCTCCCAGAGCGTGCCAACTGCGAGTGCGAAAACGACCGCAAAAAGAGCAACGAACTCGGGACTCAGATTCAATTCAGTGTGGGGCGCACGGTTGAGTACATCCACCAGAATAAAAGCGACCAGTCCCAGCAGGAAACTGGACCCGGTGTGCAGAAGAACATCCCACCACCAGAAACGATTATAGAAATCACCGAACTCGCCCAGGAACAGGGTGGCATAGATGAAAATGATGGCCAGCAGTTCTGTTTCCGGAGGCAGATAGAAGTGGAAGCGTCGCCGGAGCCACACAGGCGCCATGGTAGCAACCATGGCACTCGCGACGAGCAGTGCCAGCAGATATTCTGTCAACAGCAGCGCCCAGATAGAACCGGCCGCCATAGTGAGCTGCATCAGCAGTTTGAACAGGAGCTGCTTCCTGCTGAACTTGAAGCTGTTCTCCGCGGCTATGCTCTCCTGGTTGAAGTGGCTGCTGTTCATTGACCTGCCTCTCGAATAGTGATTTGTATGAATACAAATATTCCCGGGTGCCCACCACTCAGATCAGCTTCTTTTAAGAGACTGCTTTTCAGGTGAGCTCTGCTGATGTGCCGGGGCGCCTGGAGGCTGATTTGATCAGCTGAAATGACCGACCCAGTACGGCCGCTCCTCCAGCCTGGTAAAGCCGACTTTCTCCGCCACCCTCACCGAGCCGATGTTCTCCCGGTCGCACTCCCAGTATGGTATGAGCGCTCGCTCCAGACAGCGTTCCACGAACCGTGCCGCTGTGGCAGTCGCTACTCCTCGACCCTCATACTCCGGCAGTGTCTCAATGCCACTTCCGCACATTTTCTGGCTGACATACTCTGCCGTGCACCAGCAGATAGCCTGGTTTTCGACCAGCGCCGCAATTCCGAATTCCGCTGCTCGCCGTCTCCCCGCATCGGACCACATCCAGTTTATCTCTTCGATAATCCGATCCAGGTTCTTCAGATCGTCTCGGGCCAGGAAGGGTTTGTCAATCAACGCAAATTCAATACCGGGAATATCAGCTGTTTCAACCCGGTTGGGCGCCATACCGGTAAAACTGTAGAAGAGTTTGTTCACCACCCGGAGCTCGACATCAGGAAAAAGGTTTTGTAGTAGTTTGCCTTCCCAGGAGGGGAGCAGGGCGACCTTGAACCAGGTGAGCTGTGCTGCCAGGGCGCGCTCCCTCACCTCACCCTGAAGCAGCTTTGACAATTCCTCAGTCACTTCAGCGGTAACCGGTTCACCGCCAATGTAGAGAACATTGTTACCCTGATCCCACAAAAGCAGCAGGCATTTGCCCGGTGATTGTGGCGCCACCCATAACTGGCCTGAGGTGTTATCTTCAACCAGGGAGGCCAGTACCATCTTTAACTGGTGGCCCGGAAAGGAGCTACAATATTTGGCCAGTTTCATCATTGAGATTTCTGAAAACATAATGCCTTCCTTTTTGAACCGAGCGTTACATTCTTTTCCCTGGCTGGGCGGGATCAGGCAATATCAGTTCACATTTTCAGGGCCAACCCCAGCATCAGATTTGGTGCTCGATCGAGACTGTATCCCTCCAGGAATCCGCGACTCTTAAATCCTGCTTCAACGATCCCGAAAAGCGGCAACCTTGAAGTTGGCAGCTGATAGTGTCCACGTAACGAGCAGGCACCACCGTTACCACTTCCGGAAATTGATTGCCCGGACAGGTCAAGGCGCGGCTGTTTCCAGGCGTCCAGACGAAGATCGAGCTGAAAGCCGGGGCGACGCACCAGCTCTTCGACCAGGACGCCAATACTTCCCCAGCCAGTCTGAAAAGTGTCGTCACCGAGGCCGAGGTCGACCCGCACCAGGTGGTTGTCGAACAGGAGGTAGTTATCCAGGTGATAGGCCAGGCCGAACGGTGTGAGGGATGTTCGCAGTAACGGCAGATAAGTCACATCACCCAGCAGCAGCATCGGAAAAGAGGTCTCCGGCTCACCTCTCCAGAAGTAGCTGGTGAGTTGCGTGTAGATGGCGAGGAAGAGGAAGGGATCAAACAGGTCCGCCTTCATCTGCTTCTGCAGATCTTCCAACCGGTACTGAAGAGCAGTGACATCATTGTAGCCGTTGATACGATTCAGGAGCTGGATGTAGGCCTGAGGATCATTGTAATCTTCCAGCTCCGGGGTGATCGGTGTAGAGCCCTGCAGATAATTGAATCCGATCTGGAACGACCAGAAGTAGAGTAACGCCTCCCGGTAGTTGATATAGCCGCTGCGTACCCAGCGTCTGCGCAACAAATCGTTGAGTTGCTGATGCACCTCAAGTCCACCGGTACAAATGGCCAGCAACTCGCTGTCGGTGATTGAGCCGGAATGGATACTGGCGGTCGCCCAGCCGCCACCGTTACCGTAGGGAGGGGGGCGATCATAACCATAGTCTATGTTGCCGATATTGAGCTCGCGGTAACGGGCACCATGGCCAAAGTACTCATGCGCGAGTACTACGGTAAAGTAGTCAACCGGGAGGTCTAACAGCGCTAACTTGGTCAGTCTTCCAGCGATACCTGCTGTTCTGGTTACCAAGCTGCTCTCGTTTGACCAGGTGGTGCGGAGCAGCCGATCCTCGACACGGCTCAGCAGCGTATGGGCAGTCAGCAGGTTTACCGTACCGCTGCGCATACTCAGATCAGGATCAATCGCCAGCAGGAAACAGTGTTGCGGGGGGGCGCCGTTCTGGGGGGGTGTTATCGTGGGGTCTGCTGCTTCTGCAGTTGTTGAGATCAGCTGACCAAGATGGAACAGCAGAAAAACTCCTGCCGCAGTGACGCCGAGTTTCATCCTCTTCCCTGTTGATCGTTACTCACCGCGCTACCGCTCCGGCCATCTGCAACACAGGCTGAGCGGAGTATCCAGCGTCGGATCTGTTATCGACTGAAGGTAGCGATAAACAAACCTAATGGAAAGAAGATCTCCCGGAATTGACGCCTCGTGGCGTAGTTATCTGATCAACACCATCCTGTGGGTTGCGATCAGTTCAGCATCAACCTTCAACTGGTAGAAGTAAATCCCGGAGGCTACCGGTTGATTGCTGCTGTTGGTGGAGGGCCAGACGACCTGATGATAACCTGCCGGCAGCGCCCGATTGAGCAGGCTGGTTACCTTCTGACCGGTAATGTTGTAGATGGCTATTTCACTGTTTGCCGCCGGGTTCGCCAGGGCAAAGGCGATAGTCGTGGACGGATTGAACGGATTGGGATAGTTCCCGATCAGTTCGGTGACCTGCGGAATTGCATCTTCAGCGACTCCTTCCAGCGGCTCCAGTTCTATATCCACAATGACGGTCTCGTTGAAAAGGACCTCCACATCCGGGACAGTGGCTGTTATATAGCCTTCCAGTGTGGCTTCCAGGTCGTAGGTGCCAACCGGAACCTGCAGAATGTAATCGCCGGCAACATCGGGATGGGTCTGGTGGCCGCCAGCCAGGAGCTGGACCTCCTCAACCACACCCTCTCCGCCATTGAGCAGGACATTACCCCGGATAAACCCATAGCCCTCAGCACCCAGGCGGATTTCATCGATATTCCAGTTGTCGATGTTGTAGGAGTCTCCCTCAAACACCCAGGCAACCTGGAAGGTCGTTGAGCCGATATCGTCATTTTCAATGATGACAGTTTCCGTCGTAGCGCTCATGTCGGCGGACGGCCAGCTGTGCGCCGTATGCCAGAGGTTGCCATCGCCGGTGGTTTCCAGACGCAGCTGATAGCCACCGCTGTAATGGTCGATCATATGTTTGAATTCAAGCTCCAGGCTGGCGTGCCCCAGGGTGTTGAGTACTGGTGAAATCAGGCGTTGCAGAGCTACCGTTTGCGTGGTCCAGGTAAACCGTGCTTCCGGCGCGGTGCCCCCCGCCTGGTCGGAATTGGAACTCATCCAGTTCACCTGTCCTGTGGATGAGGTGACGGTCCAGCCGGTCGGCAGCCAGCTGTTGAAATCCTCCTCCATCCAGACGGTGGTCTGCGCGATCGGTACCGGGATGACCCCGCTGGCTTCATAGGCGAGATCGGCCGTCATCGTCCAGTCCACCAGGCAGATGTGACCGACCGGGGCGGACGGGTCCGCGGTGATGTTGTAGATGGCGGTATGGGTTTCACCACTCAGCAGCGCGTCGAATTCGTCTGTGGTGGAGTTCAAGGTCAGGTACTCGTCAGTGGAGGCGATCAGCGCGGTGGCGTTGTAGGCGGCCGCTCCACCCCTGTTGGTAAAGGAGACCAGGATATCTGCTGTCTCCCCCGGGTCGAGGATGTTGTTATCCCCGTCATCCACAAAATGTGAGGTGAAATCAATCAGGGGAGCGTTGGCCAGCAGACTGAAATTAAACTCCCAGCTCTCTTCAGCGCTGTTGACCACCAGCACAAAAGGTATCAGGTGGCCATCAGGTATTGCGTTGTCAACCACAAAACTGAAGGGGGAGGAATTCTCCCCGGCCCCTTCGCTTGGGATGTCGTTGTAACCGGAGCTGGACGCGGTCAGGGTGATCAGGGTATCGGTACTCGCAAGCACCCCGCTGACCGCCGTAGCCGACTCCTGGCCGTGATTGTTGAGCAGAATACTTAGCTCTACAGTTTCACCGTAATCGATCAATCCGTCGTCGCCACTGTCGTCTATTGATATCTCACCCATGACCAGAAAGGGACCTTCATGCAAAACCGGATAACCGGTGACCAACAGGGCCATTTCATTCTGCAGCGGTCTGGCGGCGGTGGGATAGGAGTTGTTGAAGGTGTACTCCAGGCCAACCGTGCCGGTCTGGTCTTCGATCCCGACGGTAGCGTACTGGCCGTGGTAAACATAGCCACCGCCGTACTGCCCGATATCGTCATTGTTCACCGTCTGGTACTGGAACAGGATTTCGCTGTCGCCGGTAGAGGTGGGATAATAAAGCGGGTCGTAGAGAATTGCCTGGAAGGTCTCTTCGGCGTGGCTGAAATCGTTTTGCAGGTTTGACCATTCCACCACGAAATAGTGCTCGAACGGGTCGAAATAATAATAGACACCACCCTGTGCGATCCTCAGATCATCCCAGAACGGGGCAATCATCGGCGAGGGGCCGCCGGGACCGGGGATGTACCAGTTCATAAAATTGCGGTTATCGGTATCACCGGGGCAGATCCAGCCGTTGGAGCAGATGGTCAGGGTGGTATAATCAATACCATAGAAGCGGAAACTGAAATTGATATCCACATCTGCTATAGCGCCGGTGTTGCCGTTGTCATAGAGGGTGAGAGGTGTTCCTTCCCCTCCGAATTCGGGGTTTATCTCGATCCAGTTGTAGACCGGCGCATTGTAATAGTCGGTGTCCCCATCGTCATAAATGCAGTAACCGTAGCTGTCCGGGCCAAGCGGATTGGCCTGTGTCACTACGCCGACTTCCAGGATAATGGTGACACTCTGCTCATAACCGTTGGGGCCGGTCAGCTGCAACTCCAGAGGAATCTGTGTTCCCGGTAGTGTCATGGCGGAGGCGCTCACTTCAAACTGGTCACCGCTGTTGGACACCTCGCCGCCGGCCGGAATCTCGCCGAAGTAACCATCGGCATCTGTAATAGTGATCCGGGGGTGTTGCGAAATCAGCAGACCACTGACTGTACTCGCGGCAACGGTACCGCCGTTACGCAGGGTAACCTGCAGGTTGGCGGTTTCACCCGGATCAAGAATCCCGTTACCACCGCCGATCTCCCAGTCGACCGGATGGAGATTGGGACCCGCTACATAAATGTACTGGATGTCCGCCCACTCGTTGTCGTCCAGATCGTTGACCAGAAGATCAAACCGGAGTTCCATCCCCCCGAGGGCATTATCCGCCACCGTAAAGCCAAAGTCATCGCTGGAGTAAACAGCGGTACCGGCGGGGATATCACCGTAGTCCTCGTCAGCGTCATCCAGCGTAACATAGTCATTCCCGCTGGAAATGGAAGCGGTGACGCCGTCAACCATGTTGCTGCCGTGATTCCGCAGGCTGAGGTTGAGCTCGATCTGTTCACCCGGGTTGACGCTGCCGTCACTGTTGCCGGAAGATTCACCGCTGTTATCATCATCAATAGTGAAAGTGTCAATACTGACAAACTGGGCTGCCTGCGCCAGGGTGAAGCCACCCAGGTGTGGCTGGAAATTATGCCGGGTAACGACCAGGTGAACTTCTCCCTCGACGTTGGTGTCGAGCGGAAGGGCAATCAGGCCGCTGGCGTCGGTCAGACCGGTAGCGAACAGCTCGTCGTCATCCCGGGAAATTGTAACCCAGGCCTGCGGCAGTGGTGTGCCGGTACCGTCCGCTACCAGCACTTCGAGATAGTTGCTGCCCGATGGCACCTGGGTGTCATAAGCCACCAGCAACGGCTGTGGTATCCCGGTCCAGATCGCCATACCGGGATCACCCATCAGGTTGTTCCAGTAGGAAAACTGGTAGACGGCGTTGGCTGGATTCTGTGGATAACTGAGATAGAGATGCATTTTGCCGCTGTTGAGGGCGCCCCCGAGGTGATGTATCCCATCGTTGAAGATACCGCCGAAGATCCCCAGGTCGACACAGTTGTTGTAACAGGTGTGTGTGGAACTGGTGGAGGTGGCGATTGTAGCTATAGCCCCTTTAGGAAGGGTCGGAGTGCCTACCCTCAGAAAAACCTCACTTCTGGCTTCACCCCAGGAGCTGGCGAAACTGCCGACATCGCAGGTGAGAAACACCGCCACCGGCAGCATGAAACCGTTGTTCAGGGAATTGATGTCATTGTTGTCCCAACCGGACATACCGTAGAAACCGCGGTAGTTAAAATAGCTGACACCGCTGTTGATATTTGAGCTCATCTGATAGACCCAGCTACCGTTATAGACCTCGGTACACGCGATATTTGGTGTATTGTAATGGATCATGTCGGCTGTCTGTCGTTTGGTATCGACGACGGAAGAACCGGAACTATTGGGATCACCCACAATCAACGCCCGGTCGTACCAGTCGGTCTGGTCCAGGTAGGGTTCCCGCTCATAGTGCATTATTTTGTTTACGATCGTCTGCAGCTGCGTGATGGAGTCGAAGGTGAGCCTGCCGATAAAAGCGTCGGCCAGGATGTCGTTACCCTCGAGCCGCACGTAATAGTGATCCCCCTCGCCACCGTCCAGGTGTGCGGTCGGCAGCGAATAACTCCCCTCGGCGTCCCCGACCAGGCAGATGAATTCCGGTGGGTTGGGCCAGGAATCGAAAGCTGTCTGGATGTAGTTCTTGATGCTGGTGGAGCTGGATCCGGTTTCCGCCGTACTGGCCAGGTGAACCTCAAAACCGATCTGACGTTTCCAGTCCAGCAACGGCTGCAGATTTGTCAGCACTGTCTGGTTATCGGGATAGATGAAGAGATAACAGGGCTGCTGGTACTCCTGATCGCGGTTGTTAAGAATGGCATGGTTGAGCACGGTGGAACGATAAGTGCTCTGGAACGAACGGGAAACAGCGCGATCAGTACGCAGAGGATTCTCCCCACCGCTGCCGCTGGTAGTCACCTCCAGCTCGAGATTGCTGATCACCCGCAGTTCCCCGGTTTGCGGATCGAAGCGGAAGGGATTGACAGTTACCGCCACCACCCGCAGGTCACGCATCAGTGCCGGTTCGCCCAGGTTGATCGCGGAGTCTGGAAAAGGTGCGCCGTTACTGTAAAACTCCTCGTCGATAATCAGACCAGGTGCGCGCCGCTGGCTTTCACTCTGCAGCTCCTGGCTCGGGTAAATATTCAGTCCGCCGATTGTCGCAGCGGTCTGGCCGGTAACCTGGATTGAGACCACCCCCTCGTCCGGTAATGCGATCAGGCGGGTGAAACGGGGCAGGGCCGGTCGGCCAGCCTCGATAAATTCCCCCTCGTTGCGATAGGAAATCCGCTGGAAAACCTGGCCATCAGCCCAGATCTCCTCCAGGAAGTAACCATCCAACGCAAACGAGATTTCAGTAAGATCTGTCCTGACAGGAGTATAATTAAACAGATCCCTGTCTGAATTCTCCGGTAGCTCGACCCAGTTCCCCCATAGCGAAGTGGCAAAGAGCATGGTAATTATAAAGGAGAGTGAATTGCGCATCAACACCTCGCTGTTAGTCGGTTTTTTTATGGTCTTTCAAAAGCATAATCCGTGCCAAGTGGCTGAGCTAATTCTCTGCGCTGAGCATAAACCCCGTGATCCAGGAATTTGAGCTGCTCTTTTCCCGCTCTACAGAACTGATATCACGGTGATTGCACATCCAGGGCAAGGTGGCGTTGTGCTGTGGTAACAAGGCATAGCAGTCGGATCACCGGAAATCAAGGCAGACAATTACCGCTGAAGATTAGCTCCGCACCGTGCAATCTTCCGGATCTATGGAAGCGACCGCATTGATGCAAATAGCTACCCTGTTTATGGTACCGCAAACCGCAGTACAAGGTCACAACTGGTCGTGGGTCAGCTGTTTACTCTCCCCCACGGCTTTCTATTGCACAACAAACCTGATCGGAGCCGCGGACAGTCAGGAACTGGCCCTTACTCCTCGGTGTCTGTTCGTCTGTCTTTGCCCGACCTCCGCTCCGTGAAACCCCTCCGCTCCTGTCCACTGTACCTGGAGCCACGGCCTTTCCGCTGGTCTCTACCTGCGCGACGATCGTAATCTGAGCGTTCCCGTTTTGCTGCCACTTGAAACACCTCATCTTGTTGTATGATTTATCGAAATGTGCCCGGTGCTAACGTCGCGGCACACTTATCCCTGTAGTACCCCGGGGAAACGGCTGGTTTCCACCTGGAAAATAACCCGGCACAACTTCAAAGTCACGCGGAAAACAACAGCCGGACATCTCCATTTTGAGTTTCTGCTCCGGGATTGCCGGCTGGAAATGCCATTCCATCACTATGTTGGGCGTTTTTGACTGTTTTGATTGTGATGGAATTGTTACCTTTCCACTGCCGGTCGACTGACGACCCAGCTGTAACAGAGTCGTAAAAACACAGGGGAAGGAGTGCGGGTTATGCGTTGGCAGATTTCTACGTTCCTGCTGCTGTTCTTATCATTAAATTGCACAGTCAGTGCCGAGACGCGTCAGGGTGGTGATACCATCAGCGATGCCGAAGTGATTGTCAGCTTACCCTACAGCGATTGCGGGACAACAATCGGTTATGGTGACGACTATGACGAGTCCTGCCCCTATACTGGAAACTCCTCACCCGACGTGGTTTACAGGTTCACACCGACAGCGGATATCACAGTCGATGTGTCCCTCTGCAATGTGGGAACATTTTACGATACCAAGGTCTTTATCTACGAAAACGAACCCACCCCCGGCTTTCCCCTGGGCTGTAACGACGACAACTGCAGCGGCCCTGATTTCCCCTACCCCTACGTCAGCCGTCTCTACGGGATGGAGTTTACCGCCGGCAACAACTACTTCATTGTTGTCTGTGGCTACAACGGCGATTCGGGTGACTACTGCCTGTCGGTGGACCCAATCCTGCCCTGCGATGAGCAATGTCCGCCAGGCGCAGTGTTGGAGGGGGAACCGGAATGCGGGAACGGGTATGATGATCAGTACAACAGTGGTTGCGGTGGCGAACCGCCGGTGTTCAGCCAGCTGCCGGTGGAGGAGATTCTTTGTGCCACATCCGGAACTTTTCTCTACCAGGGTGACGCGACCCGTGACACCGACTGGTACCAGTTTGATCTCACCGACCTGACTGCAGTCACCGTCTCCCTCTACCCTGAATTTCCCGCCAACATTATGCTGATCGCAGCTAACAGCGGCAACTGTTATGACTATGACATACTGGAGTTTGCTTCAGGGGAGCGTTGTCAACATACACTGGTGCAAGGCTCCCTGCCGGCCGGATTGTATTGGGTCTGGGTGGCCCCAACCGAGTTCTGGGGTGTTGATTGCGGTACTCCCTACATCCTCAACCTCAATACCGTTGGACTTCCCCCGATCGATAATCTCCAGATCCAGTGCCAGGAGGAACAGTTGCTGTTGTACTGGTCACCGATAACAGGAGCGACCATCTATCACATTTACGCCGGCAGCACCCCATATGGTGATTTTGAGTGGGTGGATTCTACCACTGAAGCGTTGTGGGGTACAACGAACAGCCGGGAACAGCAGTTCTTCCAGGTGACATACGAAATGGAATAGAAGAGGCATGTTTTCAGGCCGCACCGGTTTTATCCTCTCGTAGAAGCTGATCAAACAAAATTAGTTGATTTCCTGCTGATTATTGTTTTACCCTGAACTCCGGGTCGAGGTTTGAAGAGTACAGATGATTAAAAGAATCCTCCAAAGTGACCGACTTTGAGAACCTGGCTGAACGGCGGATATACCCCATATAATATGATCTTTCCAGGTATGGAAGTGTACCCTGGTTAAGCTCGATTAAACGCCGGCTGGGGGTAACACTTTTGCCCGGTTCCTGTTTCTCTGAGTTGGACATCAACAGTATTGCAGACGGTGAGCGGGCAGAAGATAAATGACGAGTCAGCGCTCCTTGCACAGTTGAAGCGTGTGAAGCAAGCTTGATTCTACAATATATTTCAGTAGAGCATTACAAAACGGCCGGGAAGGACACCGGGAAGTTCTGTATTACAGCTGCAGATGAACAATTTCAGCTGATCGGCAATTTTAGCAGCGAGTTATCTAGAAACTATGTCAGAGCTATTCACACCAACCTGCCTGAAGATTCAACACAAAATATCATGTCTCGCAAAGGAGGTCTTTCGTGACTGAGAGGTTATTACTGTTGGTACTGGTTTCGCTACCAACTATCAGCTCGTATGCACAGACGATTACCCTGGATGATTTCCTGCAACAGTTGCAAATCGATCATCCCCTGTTTGTGCGGGAGGGTTTAACGGCTCAGATTGAGGAGGCCGAGCAGGCAAGTTATCTCGGTGCTGAAGACTGGCAGCTGTTCTCACAGGCAGCCTTTCAACACCAGGAGCCAGCGCTGGCTCTGGCCGGGCCGGAACAGACCGATGCCCTGTTGATCGACGGAGGCGTAGAGCGGCTTTTCTGGAAAACGGGTGGACGCCTTTCGGGATCACTGACGCTCAGCCGGGCGAAGGTGCGGATCGCCCCGATATATCAGTTTCCAGAGTCTTTCTATCAGAACCGACTGGCGGTCACCTACAGTCACCCACTCTGGCAGAACCGGCACGGATTCCTGGATCGGTTACCCTATGAACTGCACCAGTACGAAATTGACTTTGCTGAGGTCCAGGCTTTAGAAAACCGGGAGGAGTTCCTGGCAACTACCGCCGGGAAATTCCTGGAGTGGGTCTTTTTGACCGAACAACGCAACATTGTGCAAAACAGGCTGGCGCTGGCAGAGGAGGAGCTTGCCCGGACGCAACGCAAACGGGAGGCCAATCTCATCGATGAGGTTGATGTGATAAGGGCGGAGGATGCAGTCCGGATTGCCCGCCAGGGTCTGGTACAGGCTGAATCCGGCTGGAGTTCGCTGCAGGCGGAACTGGCTGAACTCTCACAGCGCCCGGAGCTCTATGAGCAGACCCCGGTGTACAACCTTTACGCGATTCACACTATTCCTACCATTGAGCAATCCAGCAGTCAATTGCAGGAGCAGTCACGCCTGCTGGCAGCACTGGACTTGCGCAGACAACAAATGCGGTTTCTGAGGCGGGGGAATGAGGAGACTCTTAAATCGAGTCTCAATCTCTTCGGACAGCTGAGTCTTGAACAGATGGATGAAAATCTGGGCTCCTCCCTGGTGCTGGACAAACCGGATGCGATAGTAGGGATACAGTACAGTTTTCCCCTGGAAAAGAGAACGGCGAAAGCCCGCATCAGCAAGGTTGATCTTCAGATTCAACAACTGGATGAACAGATCAAAGAGGTAACCCTCGGGCTTACCTCCGCTCTGGCCGGGCTCACCGTGCAGATCAACGAGACTGCCCGCATCCTGCAACTCAACCTTGAACAGATCAGCTCCGCCGAGAACAGAACTGCGGAAGAGTTGAGAATCTACAACCAGGGCCGTGGCGAACTGACCTTCGTGATCCAGAGCCGGGATAGTGAACAGAACGCCCGTCTCAGTTATGCCGCCAACGCGCTCCTCTACCAGCAGCTGGTGCTGGCTTATCGCGCTCTGATGGATGAAATCTACTGATCAGTAACAGATAGAGGCGTTATGAAATCACTGATACGCTTTTTTGCCGAACGACATCTCCTGGCCAACATTATCACCTTTATCGTGATCGTCCTGGGTGTTTTCTCATTGATGAGAATGAAGCGTGATATGTTTCCCAGCGTGGATATGGATCGTTTGATAATCACTACCCGTTACCCTGGAGCTTCACCGGAAGATGTGGAGTTGAATGTCACCAACAAGCTGGAAGATGAACTCCAGTCCGTTGACGGTATTGAAACGATGACCTCCTACTCCATGGAGAATATTTCCGTAATCACCATCGCCCTGGATCAGGATGTAAGTGACACCGACGACACCAAACGTGACATCCGTGATGCCGTGGGCAGGGTGAGCGACTTTCCGGAGGAGGTGACCGACGCCCCCTATATTCTGGAGGTCAAATCGGAGAACTTCGAAATACTCTGGGTGGGGGTGGCCGGTGATGTCCCCTACCACGAACTTCGCAATTACGCGAAGTTGTTTGAAAAGAAACTGAAGATGATTGAGGGGGTCTCCCGGGTTGCGAAGGTGGGCTACCTGGAACGGGAGATTCAGATTGAGGTCTCGCAAAGCGCCATGGACCGGTATCAGATTCCGCTGCGTGACATTGTCTCGGCAATCCAGCTGCGCAATATCCGCTCTACCGGCGGTTCTTTTGAATCATACACCAGCGACAAGAGTATCGTTGCCCTGGCTGAATTCGAGGAGCCTGGCGAGGTCGGCGAGGTGATTATCCGTTCCTCCTTCGAGGGGCCCCGTATCGTAGTGAGCGATCTCGCTGTTATCCATGATGATTTTGAACCGGAAAAGACCCGGTTTCGCATGAACGGCAGGGAGGTTATCGCGTTCAAGGTACTCAAGAACAAGAACGCCGATGTCATCCGGGTGGTTGATGCCGTCAAGGAGTTCATGGCGAGCGAAGAGGAACTGTTGCCACCCGGGATTGAACTGACCTGCTCCTCGGACATGTCGCGGTTTGTCAAGAACAGGCTTGGGGTTTTGACCATCAACAGCCTTATCGGTCTTTGTCTGGTACTGATAGTGCTGTTCGTCTTTCTCAACTTCCGTACCGCCTTCTGGGTGGCGATGGGAATCCCCCTCACCCTGTTGGGGGTCTTTTTTGTGAGCCCCTTCTTTGATGTGCACATCGACCTGATCACAATGATGGGTCTTATTCTGGTGATCGGGCTGATTGTGGATGATGCTATCGTGGTCGCCGAAAATATCGCCCACCGCCGGGAGATGGGCGACACCAAGGCGGAAGCGGCCGTCAATGGAACCTATGGTGTCATCCGACCGGTGTTTTCGACCATCATCACCACGATCATGGCTTTTGGATCGATGTTCTTTATGACCGGCACCATGGGCAAATTCATCTATTCGATTCCGCTGATCATCATCCTCGCCCTCGTTATCTCTTTTCTGGAAGTGGTGCTGATTCTGCCTGCTCATATTACTGCGGGCAAAGAGCATATAAAGGATGGCAAAGCAAGATTCAACCGTCACCGCTGGTTCGATGTTCTGCGTGACAATTATCAGCACCTGATGGCTCATGTGCTGACCCTCCGCTATCTGGTCATTGCCCTGTTCATTATCACTCTGGCCGGGACTTTCTGGTTTGCCAGTAACCATATGCGCTTCATGATGTTTCCCGCCAACACAGCGGACCTGTTTTACATGACGATGGAACTGCCTACCGGCTCCTCTCTGGACGCCTCTACTGACAAGGTCAGGGAGGTGGAGTCTCTACTCGAGCAATTGCCCACAGGCGAGCTGGAATCATACTGGACTATTATCGGCAGTCTGGGTGGCGGTGAGTGGTTCACGCCGGGGGAGAGTGAAAACTGGGTCTTCATGTCGGTTACCCTCACCCCTTTTGCTGAAAGGAGCAGAAACGCAGAACAGATTGTGGGTGAACTGCGGGCAGCTGCGGCAGAGCTTTCTGGAATCGAAGCGATCAACTTCATGGTTGATTCCGGTGGTCCGCCGGTAGGTCGACCCATTGCGCTGCGAATTGTCGGGAGTGATGATCTGCAGCGATCCGCCCTGGCCGATTCAATCGTTATCTATCTGGGCCAGTTGGATGGTGTTTCAGATATTGTCCGGGATGATAAACTTGGCAAGGAGCAGGTTGAAATTCTGATTGATCACAACCGTTTATCTGAACTGGGTCTAACTGTGGCTGATATAGCCCAGAATGTCCGTCTGGCTTACGATGGAATGGTGGTTACCAGGGTACGGTACGGTGATGAGGATGTGGGTTTCAGGGTTCTGCTCGAGGAAAAAACCCGCTCCCAACAGGACCACCTCGGTCAGCTGCGTATCCCCAACCGGCAGGGTAGATTGATCCCGCTTGAAAGTGTCGCACGGTTCAGAACCGGTCCCGGTCCATCCAGCTATTTCCATTACGATGGTGAACGGTCGGTCACAATTTCAGCCGACCTGCTCAAAGAGAGCAGCCTGACCCCCCTGGAGGCTACCACAGCGGTGTTTGATCACTTCGATCTCAACCGGGACTGGCCCGGGCTCCGCTTTGCCATCAGCGGGGAAGCACAGGAGCAGGAAAAGTCCATGGTCGATCTGGGTGTCGCGCTGGCGCTGGCTGCAATTGGCATCTACCTGGTACTGGTTTTGTTGTTCGGTTCGCTGCTCCAACCACTCCTGGTTATGTTTGCCATCCCCTTCGGCCTGATTGGCATTATCGGCGCGTTTGCCATGCATAACGAACCACTCGGTTTTCTGGCGATGATGGGGGTCATCGGTATGATGGGGGTGGTGGTGAATGACTCCCTGATCCTGGTCAACTTCATCAATCAGCACCGCAAGGATTTCCCTGAGAAGAAATTCAAAAGAATTGTGGCTGAAGGGACGGCCGGTCGTTTGCGGCCGATTCTGCTCACCTCGATCACAACGGTGGCCGGACTGTTGCCAACCGCCTACGGTCTCGGTGGCAGCGATCCTTTTGTAGCCACGATGGCGCTGGCCATGGGCTGGGGAATTCTCTTCGCCACACCGCTAACCCTGTTGCTGCTGCCCTGTCTCTATATGGTTCAGTATGATCTTGGCAAACTGATCAGGAAGTTCCCCGGTTGCAAAAGTTTCTATTTCTTCCATTGTGAAACCAAACAGCTGGAAGCGGCAACCGAGTAGGCCTCGAAACAGAATGATACGGTGACAGCTGCAGATAAAAATGGCGGTGTAGATTGAAGATACTCACTGGATTCATACCGGCTTCGCTGATACTGGTCCTGCTGATCGCAGCTCCTGTTTCCCGGGCACAGACAGTGGAGCAGGGGGCGGTTAAACCAAAAATCGGACTGGCCCTGAGTGGGGGCGGTGCGAAGAGTTTTGCCCATATCGGTGTGCTGCGGGTTCTGGAGGAGCTGGATATAGAAATCGACTACATTACCGGAACCAGCATGGGGAGCCTGATCGCCGCGCTCTATGCCAACGGGTACAGTGCTGCCAGAATCGAACAGATGTTGATGAAGCAGAACTGGCCGGAGCTCCTGTTCTCAGACGAGATTTTACGGCGCAGCCTTTCGATGGACGAAAAGGGCGAAGACGCTGTCTATATAGCCTCTTTTGCCATCGAAGACTGGCGGATCCAGCTTCCCAGCGGTCTTAACTCCGGCCAGAAGCTGCTGACGCTGATTACCCGCCTGACCTGGCCGGTCATAGTAACTGAAGATTTCAACGACTTTCCGATCCCGTTCCGTTGTATAGCTACCGATCTGGTGACCGGGGAGGCGGTCGTCCTGAAAAGCGGCTTTCTCCCGGACTGTATCCGTGCCAGCATGTCCTTTCCTTCAGTACTGTCTCCGATTGAGATTGGCGGAAGGATGCTGGTGGACGGGGGGGTCTGCCGCAATCTCCCGGTAAGTGACCTGCTGGAAATGGGGGCTGACATTGTTATCGGGGTGGATGTGGGAGCGCCGTTGCACCGCAAGCATGAATTGAACTCTATTGTTGAGGTAATGGAACAGCTGGTCTCATTTCAGGGATGTACTTCCAACGAAAAGCAAAGAGGACTCTGTGATATCCTCATTGAGCCGGATGTTACCGGTTATGATGCCGGGAGCTTCGGAGCTGTAGACACCCTCCTGGCGTTGGGGGAAGTTGCTGCCCGCAGCCAGTTGGCAGCACTTTCCGCTCTGGCTGATTCCCTGCAGCAACTCCAGGAGTATCATCCCCGGTTCATACCGCTTTCAACCAACAATCCGGTCCATGTCCAGCAGGTCGAAATTGAGGGCCTGCACAATGTTCCCAGGAGTCTCCTGCGTGGAAATCTCCAGATTTCGGCAGATTCCTGGCTGACGCTGCAGGAACTTGAAGACGCGATCCAGCGGATTTATGGCAGCGGTTTCTTCGAGAGGGTGACCTACCGTTTTGAACCGGTTTCCGGGTGTGAAAAGCTGACCATAAAGGTGACCGAGAAGACCGCTGACCTGTTCCGGTTCGGCCTGCATTACAATTCCGATATCAAAGCGTCGGTGAATCTCAATACTACCTTCCGCAATAAAATCGGTGCGGGATCGCGCTTGAGTCTGGCTGCCAAGTTGAGTGATACTCCCAAATTCAGGGTGTCCTATTTCATACACCTGGGATGGAAACCGGGCATTGGTCTGGGTGTGACCGGGACCTATGAGAATCTTCAGGTACCTATTTACTATGCACCGGAAAATCGACTTTCCGCTCTCGTTGATTTCTCGGTTTACCAGATGGAGTTACAACTGCAGACAATATTTTCTAATGCTTTCACCATTGGGGGAATTCTGCAGTTTGAGCACGACATATTTGACCCGTTGATTGCCCCGGCCGAGTGGAACTTTGAGTTGTCAACTCTGGATTTGGGAGTTATCAGAGGATTTTTTTCATATGACACCTACGATCGCACTCTTTTCCCCCGCACCGGCATGGCTATATCCGGAAGTTCAGAATATGTGACAGATCTACATGCCGAGAATTATTACTTTAATGATCCCAGATCGTTTATAAGATATCGTTTGTATTTCGGGTTCAATTACCCTCTCAACAGAGCGCTGGTCCTCTTCAACCGCTCTTACGCCGGTTTGCTAGACAATAAGGGAGCCATACCGGGGAATTATCTGTTTTATTTAGGTGGGCAACGGTTGCTCATGCAGGGTCTTTTCCCTTTCTCGGGTCTGCATTTCATGGAACTCCCGGTTGGACAAATGATGGTTATCCAGCCCGGGCTTCAATGGGAAGTATCGGAAGATCGTTATCTGATCCTTCAAAACAGTTTAGGTCTCATCAGGGAGAGCGATGGCGAAATTATGGCACCAGAGCGACTGATTTCCGGTATCAGTATCAGTTTCGCCATGTTGACACGAATTGGTCCCATAGAATACACTGTGATGAGAAGCAGTGAACACGATGAATTCGACACCTTCTTCAGTCTCGGATTTCCGTTTTGACCTGGACTTCCACTTGTTGGTCGGCGTAGAAATGGCCCGAAAACTCCCCCATATAGATTCCCGGGAAATCTGAATTCCCGGTTGAACGGCAATTGAAAGCCGGGAAACCCAGGTTTCAAGCCTTGATACTACCGGGGCCTCTTCCGGGAGTCTGGTCCTACTCCTCCCCACCAGTCTGTTCCACCAGCCTGCCGACAAAGAGCAGGCTGCCGGTCCGGTTGTCCTGAATCAGGAAGATAAAGGGATGATCCGCCCGGAAGGTCGGCCAGTTCGGCATACTGGTCGCCACCATCACCAGGGCTGTTGCCGCAGCCGCTTCAGTACCCACTTCGTTTACATCGACGAAAGCCTTGTGGATGGCAGCTCCGATATAGAGCCACCCCGGCTGACCGTCCATACCGCTGAAATCAGCCGCCGCCGGATCAAAAGCGTCGGTCATCCCCATGGCACGCAGAGTATTACCCAGTTGAAATTCCGAGGTCAGCTTGAAGCGGGGCAGGTGAACCGCCACCTTCTGCTGGACCAGGCGGCTGCGCCACTCGGCCAGATGCGAAGCGGTAAGACCTCGCTCCAGTCGGGCCAGACCATTCCGCTCCTGCGGTAACAGCACCAGTAGTGAAAGCTCGTCTCCCCTGTAGGGCAGCTGTAACAGTTGCAGTGAGTCGAGATCAGCATAGCTGAAGACTTCGGTCTGACTCATCATCGGAACTTTGGCCGATTTGGAGGAGCCGCTGTAAAACGGCGCATCGTAAGTGTGGTCCGGATCGAAAGGACTCTCCCAGTTTCCCATGAAGTAGATGGCATTTACCAGCACCAGGCGGGTCATTGCGCTGAGCACACCAGGCTGGAGCAGGTCCTTTATTTTGTCGTTGGTCTTTGCCTCGACCCACCGGTTGATCAAACCACGGG
This sequence comes from Candidatus Delongbacteria bacterium, assembly GCA_016784425.1. Lineage (GTDB taxonomy): Bacteria > CAIWAD01 > CAIWAD01 > BS150m-G50 > BS150m-G50 > BS150m-G50. The sequence goes on from JADHUQ010000008.1 coordinate 21,976, forward strand.
CGGCTTCCCGGTCGCTCTTGTAATCCACCGCGCTGATCTCAGTTCCGTAATAGTGAGCAATAAGCTCCAGGTAGCTCTCCAGAAACGGGTAATCCTTTTGTGGCCAGAGGGAGTTGGCGCTGTTAAGCGTAACATTGCCCGCCGCCTGTACCTGTTCCAGCATGGAATCCAACCGGGCAAAAGCGGGATGCAGCAGCTCCGGCTCCAGTGTGAAGTGCAACGCCTCAGCCATCTGATCGGCTGTCCGCTGGCGGGCACCGGCCTGCGCCATCCCGAAAGCGGAGGATATACTCCAGGGGGAGAAGAAAAGATTTCCCCTGGTTTGAGCCAGTCGCCGGTAAAGGTCAAGTGCGAAGGCAGAATTGTCCTGCGCCAGGGTTGCAGCGGCGGCAGAGAGGTCGGACTCGCTGATAGGCGCCATCGTGTGTCCCGGTTCCCCGGGCTTTACACCAGCCTGGTCACCTGTGTTCCTGCAGGCGGTCAGGAAAATGAGTACCACGCAGAGCGCTACGGGTAAAGTCGCGAACCTGAACCGGATAAACATGAGTGACTCCTTCCTCTAAAATGCATTGTTCAGGGCTTTCACAGGTCAGGCGAAGCCCACTACTGTGCATAATCTACTCATTTCCGCAGAAGATCACAGTGGAATGAATCCGCTTTGCAGCAGCAAAAAAATGGTATTTTCATTATATTGCCATGCAGCAAACCCTGCTCAACCCTGTTCAGAAACAGCAGCAGTCTCATTTCTACCTCCCCGGCGGTAGTCAAGCATCGATTATTGGAGGATGAATGCGGAAAGGTTCCGTTGTGGCCAACTCACGCCAAATCACAGTTCTGGCACTACTCTGGGTGCTGCTGGGACCGCAGGCCGGTGCTCAGGCCGCAACGGCCGTGATACACTTTGAGTTGGGCACGATTCCCACCGACATGCCACCTGAGGCGGAGCTCTACCTGGCAGGCAATTTCAACAACTGGGATCCTGCCGACAGCAAAGCCCGCTTCCTGTCGGATCACGAAGGCTATCACCTGACCCTGTCGTTTCCGGAATACCCGGTTTACCTGGAGTTCAAGGTTACCCGCGGCAATTGGGATACAGTGGAAAAGAACGCCGACGGCAGCGAGCGGGACAACCGGATTTACACCCTCGCCAGCTCACGGGACACTTTACAGATCGTGGTTGCCGGCTGGAGTGAACAGGCCGACGATACTGCTGTGTCCACCGCCAGCGGCAATATCGTGCTGTTGACCGGCTTCGAAATGCCGCAACTGCAACGCAACGGCACCATCAGGATTTACCTCCCGGCAAACTACCACAGTTGCGCCTGCCGTTTTCCGGTAATGTACATGCATGACGGCCAGAATCTGTTTGACGACTCCACCGCTTTTGCCGGGGAGTGGGGTGTGGATGAAATTCTGGAAAGCCCGCAGCAGAAAGGCCGTCTCAAGGGGCTGATTGTCGTTGGAATCGACAACGGCGCCGAGCTGCGCGTGAGTGAGTACGCCCCCTGGGATTTCAACTATGATGACGAGACAGTTCACGGGCGTGGCGACGACTACCTCAATTTTATCGTGCAGACCCTCAAGCCGTTTATCGACCAGAATTACCGGACTCTCCCGGACCGTAATCACACCGCCCTTGCCGGCAGCTCCCTGGGCGGGTTGATCTCGCTTTACGGTGGCTTGCGGCACCAGGAGGTCTTCAGCCGGGTGGCCGCCCTCTCCCCCTCGGTTACCGAGAGGTTTGTCGGTAGCAATCTGGAGGAGTTTATCGCCAAACAGGGACGGCAGTATCCCCTGCGTGTTTACCTCGACATGGGTGATCGGGAGGGGGGAGCCTACGACGCCGTGGCAGCGGTACAGGCTGTGCAGCGGACAGTGCAGCTGATGCAGGCAGCCGGTTTCGGGGCAGACGAGTTACGTCTGGAGATTATTCCGGGCGGTCGTCATAACGAAAGTAGCTGGCAGGCTCAAATGGAAGATATCCTGATCTGGTTGTGGGAAGATCAGGTAGGTCCGGTGCAGTCTGAATAGGCATTACAGATTAATTCAGGAGTGCAACCGACGCTGCTGGAGAACTACAGGATACCGGCACTCCATTGCAACTCAACATGAACTGTGTGGGGGGGGGGGGATGATGAAACGCACAATGAAAATCATTACTCTGACAGGATTGCTGTTCCTGACGACAGCTGACTCTGGTGCTACCCCTGCCATTGTCTCGGGTGGCCCGGCCAACGACTACGAAGCCTGGATCGAAAGGTTGCATGACGGCCGCCTGATGATAGTTTTCGATCGCAACCCGGACTGGGCTTCCGGTGACCTTTATGTCGCGTTTTCCAGTGATGATGGGAACTCCTGGACGGAGGAGGTCGGTATCATAACCGAGCCGGGTGATCAGGCCACCCTGAGCTTTGTCCAGTATGACAGCGACCTGTTGCGGGTCTGGTACGCCTCTAATGAGGAGGGCAGCTACCGCATCTACAGTGCCTCCTCAGTGGACGGTCTGAGCTGGACACAGGAGGGAGAGGCCAATCTCGGCTGGCCTGACCAGGTCCAGTATTACGACCCGACCGTAGTGTTGGAACCGGATGGCTCCCTGACCATGAGCTATATCGTTTCCGGTGACGGCGTCTACGTGGCACATTGTCCACCCGCCGGCAGTTGGGACACCGACCGGGTACAGATCAACAACAGCGGTTTCCGTGCCCGGATTGTGAAGCATAGTAACGGTACCTATCTCTGTGCCTACCATCGTCGTACCGGGGGGCCCTACGATTACGACATCTTCGTCAGACAATCAGACGACCTGGAAAACTGGAGCGGGGAGATCCGCCTGACCAGCAATCTCAATTCTCACGACCCGTTTACCGGTGTGATGCCGGACGGTGCTTATCTGGTTTACTACGCCAAATACACCAGCCCCGCTTACAACCTCTGGTACCGCCGCTCTTATGATGGTGTCAACTGGGAGACGGAAGAGCAGATCACAGCTGACGCTACCAACAACACACAGCCCCATTTCCTGGTTGATGCCGGCTCTATCTACCTGGTCTGGGCACACGCTGTCAGCTATCCCTCCGATCATGATGTCTATTTTGAGCGATTCAGCTATGGCCCGGAACCGGTGGTCGACCTGCAGATTGAACTTAGCGGTGCGGATGCGCTGCTGCTGTGGAGTTACGATCAACCGGCGACCTTCAAAGTTTACTGGAGTGAGGAGCCTTTCGGTCCCTTCGACAACCTGCAGGCCACCACGACTGCTACCAGCCTGCAGCTCGATGATATCATCCAGTGGGGGGAGCGGTTCTACATAGTCACGGTGGTGGACTAGAGGGTATCCCGCGGAGACGGTAAACGAGGCTGACGGTTTACAGCAGGTGGGGTGTAGTCAACCAGCAGAGCCAGGGATCGAAACAGGTTGTATCCGCAGATTCAGTTATTAGCTTATCTGTTGATCTTCTACCGGAATGAGGACAGCAGCAGCCCCCCCTTTCAGGTGATGAAATGATTCTGTAGACAGTTTCCCTGAGACATGTATCGCGAGTTATGGCGTCGCCCCCTAATCGCCAACTCAATGTAAAACATGCGGTTACCGGTATTCCATCGTAACCTGTCGACTGTCAGTCAAACACAGAGTCTTCCAATGTCCTCCCTCACACTACAGAATCTGACCTTCAGCTACAGTAATCCCCAGGTGACGGTTTTTGAGGATGTCTCGCTGCAGATCGACAGCGGCTGGAAAACCGCTCTCATCGGACGCAACGGGCGGGGTTCTGCGCATTGCAGGAGATATCAACCGCCCGACTGTTGTTGCGCCCCGACCGTTGTCAATCCACCACCCCCAGATTACGGAGTCAGCTGATGCCCACCATAACGCTCCAGAATCTGAGCTTCAGCTACAGTAATCCCCAGGTGACGGTTTTTGAGGATGTCTCGCTGCAGATCGACAGCGGCTGGAAAACCGCTCTCATCGGACGCAACGGGCGGG
>JADHUQ010000159.1 GCA_016784425.1 Candidatus Delongbacteria bacterium
ACTGTAAACGGGTCACCCCAGGTCAGGGTGTACAGACTGCTGGGACCGGCGGCATAGAAATCGTCATAAGCCACATAGACGCTGTACAGACCGGCAGCCTCAATTACATGCGTGAAACTGTAGTCGGAACAGTACCCCTGGATGTTACCGGTGACCACGATTTCCGGGCTGCCGCTGCTTTCGTCAATAAGGTAAAGGACCAGAGCGTGCCCCTCCTCGCCGTCGAGGAAGAACTCCACCTCGGTGTCGGCTGCAACCTCGAACTGGTACCAGTCGGAATCGCGGGTATAAGTGCTGGACCAGACGCCACCGCAGTGGGTTTCCCCCGGTGCAATACTGTCGTAGGCGGGCGGATTACCATTGCTGCCGTTGTTGGGTTCAACTTCGTCGATACCCCAGTTGGGGCAGTCCGGTGGCTCGCAGGGATCGCATTCGTCTACATAGGAACAGGCCAGCTGGTAGTTGCCCGATTCCATCCCATAACCCTCGATCACCAGATAGTAGAGTCCCTGGGCCAGACAGGTGGTTATCGTTGACCAGTTGTCATAGGCTCCTGCGCAATCATCATCGTTGATGTAAATGATTGTCTCGCAGTCTTCCGCCAGGATCAGCAACCGGGTATCAAAATAGCCCTCGTAGGTTTCCTCCATACAGGTGGTGAAGGTGTAGATCCCCTCATCCTCCAGCAGGAATTCATAGAAAACATCCGCGGAGGGTTCGAAACCGTTATCACTGTAACCAAAGGTGAACCACTCGTCACTGAAGGGGAACTCTTCGATGATAAAGGGATCAAAGCAGTTGTCCCCCTGGCTGGGTGCGTCGGTGGTGACATCGAGACTGTAAGCACCGGCGCTGTCCCAATAACCCTCCACGCAGATCCTGTAGGTGCCGGAACTCAGAAAGACATCCAGCTCTGACTGCAATCCGCAGGCATCGTCATTGGAAACGATCTCACTGAGACAATCTTCGGAGAGCAGCCGCAGGTAGGAATCGTAGTTGGTCCCGCCGTCACACAATGAGATCAACACATTCCCTTCGACCGGCAGGGAGAACTGATACCACTCGTCAGGTGAGGGATTGCCATAGGTGTCGAAGTTGTCTGTAGTGGAATCCACAACTTCAAATGGCAGGAACTGGATCTGGATGGCGGATTCACAGAATTCTCCCGGTGGGGGGTCAAACTCCTCCCACTCAATGGACAGGGTGTAGTCGCCGCCGTTGACACCCCAGACCGCTTCTACACAGAGCAGGTAGGTTCCGGGCTGCATCAACCGCATAATATAGGAGGGGCTGCCCCACCCCCCGCAGCCGTAGTCATCGGTGAAAAGCAGTGTACTGCAATCGTCCGCCAGCAGGTAGATATAGGAATTGAAGGTTGTCCCCTCGCACAGAGAGATAGTGACCACTCCCTCTTCCAGAATTTCGAAACTGTACCACTCGTCCGGAGAAGGATTACCATAGGTGTCGATGTTATTGAGATTGCTGGCGGTAATCTCGAACGGCAGTTCCGGAACGATGTGGGGATCATCGCAAAAGTCGCCGGTACCGGGGGTAAACTGATCGAAGGTTGCTGTGAGACGATAAGTTCCCATGTTGTTGGAATACCCTTCAACGCAGAGTTTGTAGGTTCCCGCTTCGAGGTAGGACATCACTTCGGAGGGTTCATACGGCGCCTGGTCCTCCTCGCAAAGGGGTCCGATATCACCGACGGCCAGCTCGGTGGCACAATCATCCAGCATCAGACGCAGGTATGTATCGTAGTCTGTCTCCGAGGCGCAGAGAGTCGCGTAGAAGTTCCCCGACTCTTCGAGTGTAAACTCGTACCACTCGTCCGGTGCGGGGTTCCCGTAAGTATTGCTGTTGTCGTTGGTTATACCGACAACCGTGAAGGGAAACTCCTCGATCAGCAACGGCTCCTCGCAGAAATCCCCCGGTGGTGGCACGTAAGTTTCCGTCGTCAGGGTCAGGGCGTACTCCCCTTCTATCTGTTCGTAGTTGTCGTGCATGACAAACGCGTAGTAATGCCCCGGTCCCAGTATGGCGATCAGCTCCTCCTCTTCACAGATAGTACCGTTGTTGGTGGAGGTGATGATGCTGTAGAAGCAGTTCTCCTGCGGATCGGAAATCAGGTAGAGATAGGGGTCGCAGAAATATGACTCAACCTGGATAGTGGCGAGATAGAAATCGTCCAGGTCAAAGACAAACCAGTCGCTGTCCCGCTCCATCGTGGTTGCCCACAGCTCACCGCAGATGGTTTCACCAGGTGCGATCGGCTGGAACACCGGTGTCATCGCATAACAACCGCCGTTGTCCTCATCTTCCGGGGTACCTTCACATCCCAACGGTTCGCAGAGGATCTCCGTGATCTCCAGTTCGTAGTCACCCATTTCGTTCCAATATCCTTCAATGCAGATATTGTAAATCCCGGGATTCAACTGGGCCGTGATACGGGACTGCAGGTCGCAGTCGTTGTCATTGACTGCCAGCAGGGAAATACAATCCTCAGCCAGCAGGTAGAGATAGGTATTGAAGGAGCTGCCGCAGAGCGAGAAGGTGTAAAGCCCTTCGTGATCAATCTCAACCTGGTACCACTCGTCCGGTACATCCCAGCCATAGGTGTCGATATTGTCGGTGGTGGTACCGGTCGTTGCATAAGGCAATTCCTCAACCACCCAGGGATCGCCGCAGAAATCCCCCTGCCCCGGTTCAAACGGTTCGTGGGTTACATCGAGGGAGTAGTTTCCAGAGTAGTCCCAATACCCCTCCACGCAGACAACATAGTCGCCCGGTACCAGGAAAAGAGACAGCTCCGACTGCAGACCGCAACTATCGTCATTGTAGGCAATTTCCGTTGCGCAATCATTGCTCAGTAACCGCAGGTAGGAATCGTAATCGGTACCACCGCCGCAATGGGTGATCAGGGTGTTTCCAGACTCCACGATCTCGAGCGCATACCATTCATCAGGTGATTGATTGCCATAAGTGTCGGTGTTATCCGTTGTTGTGCCAGTGGTGCTGAAGGGCAGCGCGTCGATCACCAGCGGGTCGGCGCAGAAATCTCCCTGAGGCGGGGTAAATATTTCACCGGTAAGTGTCAGGGAGAACTCCGCATCAATCAAGTCAGTGGTTGTATCATACTCCTTTATCCAGACGTAATAGTGGCCGGGACCCAGAATGTCTGAGTAGATCTCAGTTTCACAGAAAACACCGTTGTTGACGATTGCCAACGTGCCACCGAGACAGTTCTCATTAGGATCGGAAATGATATAAAAAATCGGATCGAAATTATAGGACTCCACCAGCAGGGTGACCTCGTAGAATTCCGGCAGGTCGAAAACAAACCAGTCTTCATCCCAGTCACCACCATCAACCCAGGTTGTCCCGCAGATCGTTTCTCCGACGGTGATCTCCTGGAAGACAGGGGTGTCGGCGTTACACCCGCCGTTGTCTTCGATCTCCTCGGTCCCTTCACATTCCAAAGGATCACAGCTGAACTCAAGAATGTGCAGAATATAGTCGCCGGAATCGCCGCCGTAACCATCGATGACAATATAATAATCACCTGCAGGAATCAGCTCCAGCAGCAGGTCGGAACGCCAATCGGGACAGGCGTCATCGTTACAGTCTACCAGGTTCAGGTCACTGTCGTAAACATAGACCTTGGTGTCGTAACCGGAATCGCAGAGATCCAGAGATACCCCCGTATCCTCCTCCAGGGTCAGCAGGTAGACCACATCGGGCGAAGTAGAGCCGGTATAAGGGCAGGTCTCATCGTAGTCATCGTTGTAGCCGATGGTGGTACCGGTGACGGTAGTGTCCAGTGGTACCGCCACCGCTTCGGCGATGGTATCACCACCCTGGCGCTCCAGCAATGGGTGGTCCTCAGAGTGAATGCCGTGATGCCTGGCTGCCCGGTCATAGAGCTCCCGGGGCACCGGTAGCGAGGACTCTTTCAGCGCGCTGATTTCCGCGACGGCACTGCTGTAGTATTTCGCAGTGGGTTCTGCTGTTGGATTGTACTTCCGGGGAGGAGCCAGCGGCGGTGTGGTCGGCTCGGTGGTTGCAGCTCGGATGATCGACGGCAGTTGATTTTCCAGGATGGCTGCAGCGGCTCGTTCCTGCTCCAGCCTGGTAAGTGTCGGTGGGATTACCGCGGGAACAGCACTGGATGAAAGCGGGGGTGCGATCTCCGAACCGGTTTTCTTCGTAGCCGGATCGGTTTTCCTGTCACTCAACAGGTCCTTGACGGCAAAGGTGCTGACTGCCAGAGCCAGCACCAGGAAAATACTCATTAGTTTCCGCATAGTAACTCCTGTTATCTTAGGCTCTGTCTCAACCGCGGCGGGAAAACATCGGAGATCAAATCATACTGGACTGCGGCCGGACTCTCCGCAATAGTTTCGTACTTCCTAAATATCAGGGGAAACAGGTACAGGCTCAAGTCTAATGATGGAATAGTGGAGATAACGGTAAGAAGGAGTTTGGCGAAGAGCTTCCAGGGAGTGAAATCAGGGACAGACCGTAATATCTGCCCCTGTCAGCCAGTCGACTATTTACTTAGCTCACCGCAATGTTCGCGCGAGATTTTCTGCGTCTGCCTGTTCGAACACCACGGCTTAACCGGCGCTGGTAAGTCCGTGTCTGGATAGCCGGTAGAAACCTGTCGATCGAGCTACGCTTTCTATTTGATCAAAATCATCTTTTTTACCGCCCAGTACGCCCCTGCCTGCATTTTGTAGAAATAGATCCCACTCGGCAAACCGCCAGCTTCAAAACGAACCTGGTGATTACCAGCGGCCAGCGCGTCGTCCACCAGCACTGCCACCCGGCGCCCGGTGACATCGTAAATCAGCAACTGCACCGAGGTCACTACCGGTAAGCTGAATTCGATGGTTGTGGTCGGGTTGAACGGATTGGGGTAGTTCTGCGCCAGGGAGTAGTCGAGGGGGGATGTGACAGGTGTACTCACGCCCTCTTCATCAACCCAGGCCAGCGTATACTGGCTGCTGGGGCCGGCGGCATAGAAATCGTCATATGCTACATAGGCGCTGTAGGTTCCGGTTGTCGCGATTGTATGGGTAAAACCGTAGTCGGCGCAGTTACCCTGGGGATTTCCGGTAACCACAATTTCCGGACT
>JADHUQ010000160.1 GCA_016784425.1 Candidatus Delongbacteria bacterium
CTCCTTCCTTGGAGGGGGCTGCAGCAGGGCTTGTCTTTGCCTGGCGGCTGAAAAGGTTGTAAATGACCGGAATCAGCAGGAGTCCCAGCAGGGTCGAGCTGATCAAACCACCGATACTGACAATACCCATCGGTTGCCGGATCTCGCGACCGGCGGCACCCAGTCCCATCGCCAGCGGCAGCATACCCAGCACAATTGCCACAGTGGCCATAATGATCGCCTTCAGTTTGGTAGGACAAGCTTCCAGCAGGGCTTCACGCAACGCCATCCCCCGACGGCGCAGGATATTGGTATAGTCCAGCAGTAGAATTCCATTGTTGACCACCAATCCCACCAGCATGATGATGGCCATCATGGAGATGGTGTTGAAAGTTTTTCCGGTAAGGAACATGGCAACCAGCACCCCGACCAGGGCCAGCGGAACCGTACCCAGGATCAGCAGTGGCTGGAAGAAACTCTCCAGGATGGCGGCCAGCAACATATAGGTCAGTACAATCGCAATCAGCAGGGTCTGCGACATATCGCGGGTTGTCTCCTGCATCATCTGAGCGGCGCCACCCCAATCGGCACGATACCCCTCCGGTAGCCCCAGTGCTTTCACAACCCGATCAATTTCAACAACCAGATCGCCCAGTACATAACCAGGTGCAATATCCGATTTAAACTCGATTGCCCTGAATTTATCCTCACGGGTGATCTTGCTGAAGCCGGCTCCAAACCGGATGTCGCACAGCTGGGCCAGCCGGTAGTTGCCGTCTGGTGCAACCACGGTGAGATTACCAATCTCTTCCGGTGTGTCACAGGCATCATCTGCCAGCATGACCCGGATGTCGTATTCACGACCGGCATCACGATAACGGGTGGCTACAAAACCTTCGACACTGCTGCGCAGGACCATGGCCAGGTCGTAAACGGTGAGACCGGCATGGGACAACTGTATACGATTCGGCACCAATTCGATTTCCGGTTTTCCCGCCCGCGAGTTGGTACGCAGATTCACCAGCCCTTCAACCTGGTCCAGATCGGTGAGCAGCAGTGCGGCAAAATTCTCCAATCGATCCAGCTCCTGACCCTGCAGCGAGAAGGTGATCGCCGCATCCTCCGGTCCCCCCGCAGAGGCGCTACCTGAAACTCGTATAACAGCATTGGGTACGGTCGCAACATCAGCCATCAGGCGGTTGGCAAACTGAACCGGTGTGATATCACGCTCGGTGGCATCAACCAGCTTCACCTGCATACGCGCCAGATTTGTGCCTACATCCAGTGAACCGATATTGCCCAGGCGGGTCAACACATGAGTGATTTCCGGATGGTGGGTGATCCTGGATTCAATTGTCTGCAGCAGTTGTGCTGTTTCATCCAGATTGTAGCCTTCCGGCAGTTCGACCTCAATGGTGACAATCCCCTCATCCATGGAGGGCATGAACTCAAACCCGACCTTACCACCCAACGGCAGAGAGCCGAAAAACAGCACCATAGTCAGTAGAATCAGCAGGATTCCGTATAGTTTGCGCGAAAGCAGAAACTGCAGAATGCGTCGGTAGAGTCGTTCCCAGCTCTTGAACCAGCCTTCAAGGATGGCACCGAGGCGATGCTTTTTGTTATCATGATCCGGTAGAATCAGTGAGGCGAGCATCGGCGTCAGGGTGAAGGAGATCAACAGCGAGAAGAGGGTCGCATAAGTGACGGTCAGCGCGAATTCCTTGAAAAAACGACCAACCATCCCGGCCATGGCGGCGATTGGCAGAAACACCACCAGGTTAGTGGAGGCGGAGGCGATCACTGCCACCGCAATCTCATTGGTTCCCTGGGCGGCGGAAAGCTTGCGGTTGTGCCCCATCTCCTTGTGCCGGAATATGTTCTCCAGCACCACGACTGAATTGGCCACCAGAATTCCGACGGAGGTGGACAGCCCCATCAAAGTCATGATGTTGAGGGTAAACCCGGAAACGCGCACCAGCAGCAGGGTGGAAATCAGGGACATCGGCATCGCCAGTCCCACGATCAGCGTCGAGCGCAGGTCATGCAGAAAGAAAAGCAACACCAGTCCGGTGAAAAGCACTCCGAGCCAGACATTGCTCATGGTGTCGTTGACAGTGCTGACCACGAAAACTGAATTGTCGTGAATAATATCGAGCTGGCAGCCACCCGGCAGCTCACTGTTCACCTCAGGAAGAATCTCGCGTATACCGTCCGCCAGATTGACTGTATTCCCATCAGCGCTCTTAACAACAGACAGCAGGATAGCCCCTTCGGTACGCTTCTTCTGGCGGTTGTCAAAATAGGTGGTGCGTTCACGGACATCGGCGTGACTGTCACTGATGGAGGCAATCTGCCCCAGTCTTTTCGGTCCGGTAGCGGTAGGTATCTCGAGATTGCGTAACACCTCCAGATCAGAGTATTCCCCATTCAACCTCACCGCCAGCTCCTGGTTGTCGATCTGAAACTGTCCACCCGGCATATTCAGATTCTGGGCAGCGATGATACCGGCCAGTTGTTGCAGTGAGATGGAGTTGCGAAAAAGTACCCGGTTTTCAAGGGAAACCTGTATCTCACGCACTTCACCGCCAACAACATCCACACGGGCCGCCCCCTCGATCTGCGACAGGCGGTCAACCAGCAGGTTGTCTGCCAGATAGCGCAGTTCGGTCTGGGGGATTTCCCCGGTAAGCAGCAGGTCCATCACCGGGAAAGCGTTGATATCAAACTTGGCCACCACCGGCAGTTCCGCATCGGCGGGCAGTTCATTCAGGACCTGGTTGGTCTTGTCTTTTACCTCCTGGTTGGCCAGATCAACACTTTTACCCAGTTCAAACTCAATGATGACATAGGAAACAGCTTCCAGTGAGTAGGAGGTGATTTTTTTAACCCGGCTGATGGTGGCGATGGCGTCTTCCAACGGCTTGGTTACCTGGGTTTCGATCTCCTGGGGGCCTGCACCGGGGTAAACAGTCATTACCGAGACATAGGGGATCTCAACCGCCGGCATACTGTTCAGGTTGAGTGTAAACCAGGATAAAGCACCAAAGATCAGGAAGACAATCAACAGCATTGAGATCATGATCGGACGCCGGATGGAAAGGTCGGAGAGCAGCATCTAATCCTCCTCTGTCTCTAACCGTATAAGGGTACCATCCTCCAGCATCTGCTGTCCTGTAACAATCAGCTGCTCCCCTCCCTGCAGACCGCTGGTGATTTCGAGGTTCAACCCCTGACGCCGACCGGTGGTTACCGGATGCAAAAGGGCTTGATCACCCTCAGCCAGATAAACCGCCTGTCCGGCAGTGGGATCATTCACAAGTTGCGGAAAGGCTACTACCAGAGCGGCTGGATTGTGATAGGTGCGTATTTTTGCTTCTACCGTTATTCCCGGTTTTAGCAGATCAACCGGATTGGGGAACAACAGGGTTGCACCGAAACCGCCATGATCACGATTTATCGCCTGGTCAAGTTGGACAATACTACCGTTGAAGGTCATCCCCTGCCAGCTGATCACGACCGGAGTGCCCACATTGACCTGTAAAAATTCCTCCTCACTCAACCAGACACGGGTACGCATGCTGTCGGTGCGTGCAACCGTGAACAGGTGATCTTCCGGCACTACGTTGTCGGAAGGACGCACCAGCAGACTGGTAATACGACCACTGATGGGAGCCTCTCTTTCAACCGTGCGACGGGACAGGTTCCAGTTGGCCTCGGCCAGATCATACTGCAAACGCACATTGTCAAGTTCCTGACGGGAAACGCCCCCCTCACCAAAAAGGCTCTCCAGCCTTGCCAGCGCAGCGGCGGCATTCTCATAAGCAACCCGGGACTGTTCATAATGTGCCTGGGGGTGCTCTGTGGGGAAAGTGACGATTACCTGATCTTTGACTACCGGATCACCCACACTGGCCAGAACCCTGTCAACCGTGGCTCCGATATCGGCGAGGCGGTTGCTCTGCTCAATACCCTGCAGGGTTGTATTGAAGTGTATCCAGGTTGAGAAGGGGACCGGTTGCAGTGTTACCGTTTGTACCGGCAAACCCTGCTCCTGGTGAATCTGTTCAAGTCCTGGAGACTGTTCCGGTTTTTCGGTACACCCGCTCAGCCAGAACATCAGTAGCATCATCAGAGTAATTACACGCTTGGCATCTTTCATGGGGCTCTCCTTGTATCTTCAGCTATTCGTTTTCATTTATGATACCGCGCAGCATTATCTCAACCAGAGCATTACCCTGATCGGCAAGCGATATTACCGGATGATTTGCTGTCCTTAGCCAGAGACCGGCGGTACCGTCAAACCAGGCGAACAGAGCCCGTGCTGCCAGTGCCGGTGTTACCTCAGGGTGCAGGGCGCCAGCCCTGGCACATTCCTGCAGCAGCTTTTCCAACAGATCGATTATCAACTGAATATGCTGATGACGACGTAACGCCATCAACTCAATCTGTTCTTCGGCTGCACCGAAACTCAAGGCGAGATGCATGCCGCTCCGGTAGTCGCTGTCAGTCTCCAGGTTGAGCAGAGAGGCCTGTAACAGATGCCTCAGCTTCTGTACCGGTGGCAACTCCGACAGGTAGATGGCCTTGAGCTTCTCGCTGATACGGGCGGTACGCTGTTGCATCAGGTTGCGCAACAGATCCTGCTTATTGGTGAAATGCCAGTAGATAGCCCCGCGGGTTACCCCTGCTTCCCGGGCAATATCTTCCAGTCGGGATGCAGCAAATCCGCAACGGCTGAATACTTCTGCTGCCGCATCCAGCAGTTTGCGTCGGGTGGCATCAGCCTTTTCCGGTGTCTGTTTCACTATCCTGCCTCAATTCAGAAAGGAATCGTTAAACATACACCTGTGTATGTATCAGGCCAACACTAATCATTTGAAAAGGAAAGTCAAGCAATTGCCACGCCGTCCTACTGAGGGGGGCAATGACTCATTTTGTGTTCGAGATGGCATCAACAAAGAATAGCAGTATTTCGCTGGCGGCAGAACAGACAGGTTGTCAGAGCTGCAGAAATGGCGTTTTCCAGGAGTATTCAGAAACGCAATGTAGGGAAAGGCACTACAGGAAGGGGGCTACTTATCGCGGTCGCGCACACCGGACACCGACAGGCTTCAGGCTGTGTTGTGCTGAAGTTGGAACCGCTGTTTCC
>JADHUQ010000161.1 GCA_016784425.1 Candidatus Delongbacteria bacterium
GGCAGATCGGTGGGTGTCCAGGGGGAAGAGATCAATTCAAAACGATCACCCACGAGGGCAATCTCAAATCCGGCACTGCCACAGAAATCGCAGAAGGTGGTCGGCATCTCTACCACCACTTCCGGCAGGTAATGGTTGAAAATATCATCAGGCAGGTCCACTTCGAACTGGGCACCGTCGGTACCACCGAGGTTGCAGTTGGTCAGGGTGACCAGCATGAGGCCTCCACCGGAATATACGACATCGTACTGTCCCCAGTCCCAGATGGTGATTTCCACTATTGTCACGGGGCCGATCGGCTCAACTGTGAATTCCCAGTCAACGGTCGTGCCTGGGAAACAGGGTAGCCCGATAAAATCCCAGTCACCAATGGTTAACTGTCCGGCCAGGGCGTTGCCGGATAAAAGCAATCCTGTCGTAAGGAAAAGTATCGCTCTTCTCATACTTCCTCCTGTAAAAATCGTTGCAGATTATATTCGATTCAGTGTGATACATATCCAGTAGTCTGCTTCCGCAGAAGTAGTCACGGTGTTGGCACAATATGGGCTAATGTGATTACTGCCCCGCATAAATGCAAGCAAACAGTGACGCCTTCAACCCTTTACCGGGACAAAAAAAGCCCGCCAGGCCGAAGCTTGACGGGCTGTGGGACTCTATTCGAATCCGTCAGCAGGGGCTGATTCTACTTGAGGTAGATCAGGCGACGGGTTTCGCTCCAACCGGTGTCGGAGGTAATACGCAGGAAGTAGATACCGGTGGCGCCATCAGGACGCCAGGCCATCTCATGGTAACCGGGCTGTACAAAACCGGGGTTCAGCTCAGCAACACGGCGACCGGTCAGGTTGTAGATGGTGGCGGTCACATTGGCAGGCTGCGGCACACCGTAAACGATGTTGACCTGCGGGTTGAACGGATTGGGATAGATGGAACTGATACTGAATACTTCCGGAATGCCGATACCTGGAATTACAGATTCGGTAATATGGAAGGTCCAGATGTCATTCGACCAGGTACCACCGGTGTTGGTGTCCTGCGCCAGCACGGTCCAGGTATAGGTACCGTCGACCAGAGCTCCATCAGGTACATTGATATTGTTGTTGCTGGTTTCACCCTCAAAAACAACACCACCGTTGTCATCATAGATCTGGAAAAGGTAAGTGATGACATCACCGGGGTCAGGATCGGTAGTCGCCATCCAGAAGAAATTCTGCGGCAGGGTAATGTCCTGTCCATCGGGGGGAGCCATCAGGTCGAAAGCCAGCGGCGCTTCCGGAATGGTCAGGGTGAAGCTGAAGTCAGCATTACACTGGGTGCCAAAAGAGTTGGCATCCTGGGCGATTACCCGCCAGAAGTACTCGGTGTCATCGCTGAGACCGGTTAATTCGTAACTGGGATCGACCAGTCCAGCCATCATCTCACTCTCATCAAAGTCTGCGGTCAGTGACCAGTAGAGGGTATAGGTAACATCGACACCATCGGGATCGGTGGACGCTTCCCAGGTGACTGTCACCGGGGCGGTGTCGACAACAGAGTTATCTGCAGGGGTCAGCAGTGCAAAAGCGGTCGGGGGATCACCCTCGACAGCGGTACCGCTCAGGAATACCATGGTGGGGGTAGCTGGGTCATTGCTGTGCAGTTGCAGCGAACTGTTGAAGGTGGTGTCGGAAAAGTCCGGTGTGAAGGTGATCGGAATCTGCAGCGAATCGTTGGGAACGATAGTGACCGGAACATCGATATCAGCCTGGAATACCGCCAACTGGATGACGGCGTTGGAGATGATCAGATCAGCGTTGCCAACATTGTAGACCACACAGGTCCACTCGGCAGTCGAGCCGATTTCCACACCCCCGAAAGGATGGGAGTTGACCGGAATATAGATATCAGGTTCAACACCGAGACCGGAGAGGGTAACAACAACTTCCTGGTCGTTGTTGAGGATGGTCAGGGTGCCGTTGTAACTGACATCATCGACCGGCAGGAAGCTGACCATAACGGTTTCGGATCCTGCTGGTGGAATAATCACTTCGCCGGCGAAATCGGTGGAGAAGACAGCCGGTGTGGTAACGATATCGGTTACACTCAGATCGGCATCACCGAGATTGCTGATCACCAGGTCAAAGGTCGCCTCGGTATTCACTTCAACATTACCGAAACTGTAGGCGGTCACAGATACATCAATATCCGGCACCGGGCCGGCGGCGCCCGTACCCATCAGGTCGATGTCGAGCGGGGTTTCTTCGGCGTTACTGGTAAGGGTCAGCATACCGTTGAAGACAACTGCATCATCGGGTGTGAAGGTAACCGTCACTGTGTAGGTAGCCTGTGGTGCTATGGTCTGGGGACCGGAAAAATCCTCAGTGAAGATGGCATCAGCGGAAACTACATCATCGACAACCAGATCGACGTTGCCGCCATTGGTGATAACCAGTTCCCAGTCGAGGCTGGTGCCCACCTGGACGGTACCGAAATTATAACTGTAGGTTGGAACTTCGATGACCGGCAGCTCCGGGCAATCATAATCACAAAAAGTGGTCGGCATATCTACAACCACTTCGGGGAAATAATGGTTGAAAATATCGTCGGGCATGTCACAGACAAAATCCACGCCGACATTCTCGGGGCAGTTGTTCAGGGTGCAGGTCAACAGACCGCCACCGGAATAGACAACATCATACTGACCCCAATCCCATACAGTAATAGATACTACTTCAATGTCGGCTCCGGCTTCTGCTTCAAAGGTCCAACCAAGACTGACGGTGTTACCATCGGTCGGGAAACAGTCCAGCCCCAAAAAATCCCAGTCGCCAACTGTCAACTGACCCGCTATTACCGTGCCAGCTAACAGCAGGGAAGTAAATGTTAAAGCAATTCGTCGCATTCTTCCTCCTGTCAGAGTTAACTATAAGTTGTGTCGGTTTCTGAGCAAACAGGGTACAATTTTGCACTTTTGTAGATTGCAAGCAAGCATAATTCAGCTGCAAGATAGCTGTTTCCTGCCAAAAAGACTTTTGTTCATTGGCGGGCTCCTGTACATTGCATCCATTCAGAGATCAGTTGAGGGCGCCGACTGCAGACGCGCCGCAGACAAATCGATACAGCAGCAACAGGGCGCATGTCTCCAAGTACTCCACCAGGCAGATTTCCGGTAATTCGCTGGCCCGGCAGGTTGCTGCCGGTGCTGGCATTGATGCTGCTGAACATACCACTGCAGGGACAGACCACCCTGGTGCAACAGCTGTTGCAGGATAGCGGCTGGCGGGCCATACCTGATTCCGCCATCACTTATGCCGCGCGAGAAATCCGCATTGACATGGACCGTAAATACACCTGGTTGGATGGTGAGGCGCGTATCACCTTCCAGGGAATGCAGCTGGAGGCGGAGCGAATTGAAATTGACTGGCCTCTTGATTTACTGACCGCTACCGGCGTACAGGACACTGTCTGGACTGATTCCACCCTCACCGTGATCGATTCGGTCTACACCAGAGGGGCCCCTGTCTTCAATGATCAGGACGGTGAGATAAGGGGTGCCGAGATGGTCTACAACTTCCGCACCCGCCGGGGCCGGATCCAGCAGGGACGGACAGAATTTGGCGACGGTTACTATTATGGCTCCCGTATTAAAAAAAGGGAGGGGGCCGCCCTGCATATCAGCAGTGGTGAATTCACAACCTGCGACCGGAAAAACCCCCATTATCATTTCTACTCACCCCGGATGAAACTACTGGTCAAGGATAAGGTGATCGCTAAACCGGTCTGGCTCTACTTCGATCGTGTACGCACTCTGGGTGTTCCCTTTGCTATCTTCTCAATCAAAACCGGTCGGCGCAGCGGCCTGATCATGCCCTCCTATTCTGAATCTAGTCGACGGGGGCATGAACTGAACCATCTCGGGTGGTACTGGGCAGCCAGCCGCTTCTGGGACGCCTGGCTCAAGATGGACTATGCCGATAAAGGGCCGGACTACCTGCTGGACGGTAATGTGCGCTACCGGTTGCGCGACCGTCTGAATGGCCACGCAAACTCCTCCTGGTTTATTTCCAACCTGAGTCATACCCGCGCCTGGGACCTCAACCTGTCACACGATCAGAATCTGACTCCCTATCTGAGTGTCAGAGCCCGTATCAGCTATGCCTCCAGCGGCGACTACTATCTGAACACCAGTGAAAACCAGGACACCCGTCTGCAGCAGTCGATGAACAGCAGTATCAATCTGGCGGGCAAGATTCCTTCCTGGAAAGACAGCTATTCAGTGGGGTTGAGCTACAACCAGAACCTGGTTACAGAGTCAGGCAATGGCCACCTCCCGGTTGTTACCTATCGACACGGCACACGCGCCCTGCTGCCGCAACAACGGGACGGATATCTATCCCAGCTGCAATACTCCTACAGCAGCAAACTGGATGTTCCTTTCAGCTACAGCCGCGGCACCGAGGTCAGCACTACGGTGCCGGAGATTTTCAAGGAGCTGCCCGCGATTGATGTACCGCTGGAGCAGTCCTCGGTGGAGTTCAGCGAGTTTGAGCACCGGGTGGGGGCCAGCCACAGCGCCGGTATTTCCGGGCCACTTAAACTGGGACCGCTGGCGCTTTCACCCGGCCTGCAGCTGCAGGAGCACTGGGTCGATCGTTATCAGGATTTGCGGCAAACCGACGGTAACCTCGACACACTGGAGGTAAGGGGATTTGCCCGCCGCCTGACCTTCAACGCCAACACCTCCCTCAGCACCAAGATCTACGGACTTTTCCGCCCCCACTGGGGCACCCTGGAGGCGTTGAGGCATGTCATCACTCCCTCAGCGCGCCTGACTTATCGGCCTGATTTCTCGGCACCGGAGTGGGGCTACATCGATCATGAAACTGTTGATGCAACCCGCTACGAGTTGGATCGTTTCGCCGGATCGATGTGGGGCGGTACCGGCAGCCGTCGCAGCCTTACCCTGGGCGGCAGCCTGGGCAACCTGTTCCAGGCCAAAGTCAGGCGGAATGAGGAGGAAGTGAAAACCGACCTGCTCAATGTGCAATCCAATCTGAACTACGATTTCTTCGCTGAGGAGTATTCCCTCGGCGATATCTCCTC
>JADHUQ010000162.1 GCA_016784425.1 Candidatus Delongbacteria bacterium
GATATCCTTATAATAGAGATGGTGATACCGGACCTCTACACCACTCTTGAGACCATGTACCCGGTTGATCTGACTGTTGAGATCCAGGCGACCGACCCAGGTCTCCGTGGACCTGGTGAAATGCTGATTCTGGGTTCCCCCCATCAGGTAGAACAGGGTACCATGCTGATCCATGATCCCGGGATTGACCAGGCGGGAATCCAGCAGATCCTCAAAGAGATAATGATGGTATTTATTAAAAGTCCGGGTCAGCGACAAAACATAGAAAGTGCGTCCCGAAAGGGTGTGGTCAAATTTGATCGTGTTGGTGTAACTGGTGCTGAAGCGGTTCAGACGACCATCCGGGGAATAAACCCAGGCGTGATCGTAATCCTGGTATTCCCGCCTGGTGAAAAAATTGTTGAAGCGCAGTTTTGCGGTCGGTGACAAAGGTAAGGTCAGTTTGAATTGACCGGAGAGTCGTTCTTCTGTATTCATCTGTACCCGGTTGCCATCACCGGAAGGGGTATCCAGTACCAGCCAGGTGGAATCGTTCTCCTGCTGAAAAAAGAAAATGGTGTTCTGGGCGATCACCTGATGCGGTGGCAGATTGCCCTCCTCATCCAGCATCCAGGGTTCGATAGCGGTGACGATAAAGTGTGGTTCGTCGGTGTTGTAACGCCTGATACCCTCCAGCCAGCCCAGGTTGCGGGAAGCACGCAGGTTGCCATAAAAAGAGAGCTGCGACACCAGCGGCACCGGACCGGAGAGACTCAACTGCCCCTCCATCAGATTGAACGGATCGACCCTGTCGATGTTCATGAAAATGTCAGTATGCCCCGAAATATACTCACCGCAGTAAGCTGCAGCGCGCCCGTGATAATCACCACCCCCGTCGCGGGTGACAGTATTGACTACTCCGGACATCGCCTGACCGAATTCCGCGTTGAAAGTACCGGAGATCACCTGGAGTTCCTGCACGGAGGCTACATCCACGGAGGTTCCAGCACTACCGTCATAGACATCATTCATCGGAATACCATCGACCAGATAAGCTACCTCACCCGAACGACCACCGCGAAAGTGACCATCGACGACACCAGCCTGCAACTGTACAATCTGGGAGATCTCCTTGACCGGCAGGGCGCGAATCCGTTCAGCATCGATGTAACTGGCAGAGTAGGTTTGATCAACCTGAATCTGTTTCCGTTCCGCCTTGATCACGACTGTTTCAGCAGCTTCGAGGATAGTCGACTCCAGCCCGGCATCCAGACTGGTAGTGAGATCGATATTTACCTGGGCATCAGTAAGCTCAAGCGAGATATACCCGATAGTGCTGAACCGCACAACATAGATACCGGGCGGTACATTGATAATTGTGTACCAGCCCTCCAGGTCGGTTGCAGCCCCCAGTCGATATTCAGGGAGTGTGACATTTACTCCCACCAGCGGTTCACCGGTCTGACTGTCAGTCACCTGACCGCTGATCTTTCCGGTGATGCCGGCAACTGCCACCTGCCAGGTGGCAAACGAGAGGATCAAGAGGAGCATCGCTTTGACAAATGAAGATTTCATAAGCACTCTCATTTCAACAAGCCAGTTTTCTTTGCGAAAGTTGATTGACCTTTGCAACTGATAGATATGTCAAACCTGATAATAATAGCCTGAATCTTGCGGAGCTTTAAAAGTTGCAGGGAAAGTCGGGAGCGTCGGTCTAATCGGTTTCGACAATAATACTGCGATAGTCTCTTTCGGCATCAGCGAAAAGTTGCAGATCAGCTGGATTCAAATAGAACTCCAGTTTCTGTCCGGGTCGATAGTTTTCCCCAGCCGGAACCCGGGCAATCCACTGGCGGTGTTCCAGATTGAAATAGAGCAACGATTCACTTCCCAGCTGTTCAACCACATCCAACTCGGCGGACAGTGCCAGAGCATTATCCGGCCGGTTCAAGTGTAGCTGTTCCGGACGGATCCCCAGTGTAACTTCTGGGCGAGTCTCCCCTTTAAGCTGCCGGAAGGGAATCTCGAACGAATCTGAAATAAAGCTACCGGCAGCCATCCGTCCCTTCAGGAAGTTCATCGAGGGACTGCCGATAAACCCGGCGGTAAAGAGGTTGGCTGGTTTGTTGTAGACAGCCAGCGGCGTGTCCACCTGTTGGACAGTACCCGCATTAATAACGATAATCCTGTCGCCCATGGTCATCGCTTCCACCTGATCGTGTGTCACATAGATCATGGTGGCACCGAGCTGATTATGGAGACGACTGATCTCGGTACGCATCTGGGCACGCAGTTTGGCATCCAGGTTGGAAAGCGGTTCATCGAAGAGAAAGACCTGTGGCTGGCGCACGAGTGCCCGCCCCAGGGCGACCCGTTGGCGTTGCCCTCCGGAGAGGGCACTGGGTTTGCGCTTGAGCAGGTTGCCGATACCGAGGATAGCCGCAGCTTCCGCAACCCTCTGTTCGATCTCGTCACGCTGGAGATGGCGCAATTTCAGACCGAAGGCAAGATTCTCATAAACGCTCATATGGGGGTAAAGCGCATAGTCCTGAAAAACCATGGCGATATCACGGCGGCGGGGAGGGAGATTATTTACGCAGGTGTCACCGATAAATACATCCCCACCGGTCTGCTCCTCCAGTCCCGCGATCATCCGCAGGATAGTCGATTTGCCGCAACCGGAGGGTCCGACAAGGATGGCTAACTCACCATCCTTGATCTGTATATTTACACCCCTGACTGCGAAACCGCTTTCATCAAACTGCTTGGAAATGTTGACAAGTTTCACAGCTGACATGTTCACCTCTTACCTGATCAGGAGTGTCGACACCAGCAAGTTTACATATCGCTGGTCACCTTTTCAAATGTTTTCGTGTCAGACGCAGGCGCTTTTTGCCATCAAAGAAAATTTCAGGAAATCCTGCAGGTGAGTAAATGGACTTGAACCTGAGGATTAATCTTCCTATATTCGCATAGATCCGATTCTCGGGCAGGATATAAAACCAGTCATCCGCGTTAACAATGGAGTCGCCGTAATGTACAACTACAAGGTCATCAGAGACGTCGAATCAGTGGACAAACGTTTCAAGCTCAAAAAGGATGAGATTGTCCTCGGCAACGGTTATTTCGTGGATCGTATTGGAATACTGAAAGACGGCAAATGGGACCTTGTCGATAAATCCGCACTTTTCCGGATGCGTAGTGGTATCGACCGCAGACAGGGCTCTCCGGAAAGACGGGTCCTCGATGATCGTCGTACATGTAGCTGAGTTTGCCTGAACAGGCATCTCCTGACTTTTGACTTCCATGAGTACTGTGTCACAGCCTTGTGCGCGATACGGCACTGAAGAGATTTTCCATTTTACACTTGACAGCCATTTCAGCGGTGCTAATATTTAGTCGACCTTGCGAATCAAATGATTCGTAAACCGTTCTAAACAATAGCCTGGAGGAAGTAATGGCAACCGCGAAACCGAAGGTTCCTGCGAACAAGAGTGATCTGGTTGATCTGCTTGTCAAGAAGAATGGCATGACCAAGAAGGATGCGAAGACGACCGTTGACACTGTGCTCGATGGAATTAAGAAATCTACCAAGAAGGCCGGTATCCGCCTGGTTGGTTTTGGCAGCTTCGCTGTTCAGAAGCGCAAAGCCCGCAACGGCTTTAACCCGGCCACCGGTGAGAAGATCCGCATTAAGGCCAGCAAGACAGTCAAATTCCGTCCCGGTAAGGAATTCAAGGAATTCATTTAGTTCGGTAGCGATTTGACAATTAAAGGGAGCAGCCAGCTCCCTTTTTTTGTCTTGAAATCTTCCCCCAATCTGGTAAACCTGAACCGATGGTACCTTCTATTAAAACCCTACGTTGATTCCTGGATCAGATTTAACCTGACTTAATCCGCTGGAGGAACCTCTGGAGTAAGTGTACAATTGTGCCTCAGGTTGCCAGATTACCGATTCGCAGAGTTTTATACTTGACTTGCTGCAGTAGTGTGGATAAAATAAGTGCTTCATTAGTTCTTTGAGCCGGGGCGTAGCGCAGCCCGGTTAGCGCGCCTGCCTTGGGAGCAGGAGGCCGGAGGTTCAAATCCTCTCGCCCCGATTACCGGGGGACACCGAGCGAGACGGAAGCGCCTGTAGCTCAACTGGACAGAGCAACGGCCTTCTAAGCCGTAGGCTGAAGGTTCGAGTCCTTCCAGGCGTATTTAAGTGTTTCTCAGATTGTGCCGATCCAGTCAGCGACTCTGGGAAGAGCTTACCTGTTGATGTCCCTTTGAAATGCTCATCTCGATAAAACCGGGATGTGGCATTACACTTATGCTGGTGAATGTAGCTCAGTTGGTAGAGCGCTTGGTTGTGGCCCAAGTGGTCGTGGGTTCAAGTCCCATCATTCACCCCTGCCCGGCCCCATCGTCTAGAGGTTAGGACTCAGGGTTTTCATCCCTGCAACGGGAGTTCGATTCTCCCTGGGGTCACTGTAACACCCGGTAGCAGCAATTGTTGTCTATCGGGTTTTCTGTTTTAGCGGTGTTCGTTTGGAAGGGTTACTTCAGGAGGGTTACCCGCTGTGACGCTGTGAACTTACCGGCCTGCAGGTGGACCGTATATACCCCGGACATCAGATGACTTGCATCCAGAACCACCGAATGAGTGCCGCCAGGCATCCTCCGGTTTACCAGGTTGGCCACATACTGACCTGACATGTTGTAAACATTCATGGTCACTCCGCAGGGCTCTGCCAGACTGTATTCAATCGTCGTAGTGGGATTGAAAGGATTGGGATAGCAGTCTTCAAGCTGCCAGCCTGACGGTTTCACCTCTGTTGTGTTCCCGCAGTAGTCACAGAAGCTGCCGACCGGTTCGGTGAGTAATTCCACCAGATAGTGGTCGAAGTTGTCCGCCGGTATCAGGCAGGTGAAGTTAACCCCGTTGGAACCACCGAGCCCGCAGTCGCTCAGGCTACAGTAAAGCACGCCCTCCCCTTCACACACAACCTGGTACTGCATCATGCCACCCAGGTCCTCGCTGGTGATA
>JADHUQ010000163.1 GCA_016784425.1 Candidatus Delongbacteria bacterium
AATAACTTGCAGATATCAGCACAGGGCTGACTAAAGATCTCTGCTGCTCCATCAGCATTGCCGGAGCAGTATTTCGAGAGCCCTGCGTGATCGCTGTTATCCCACCCTGAGAAAGGCCCTGGATGACAGATCACAGCGTCCTTGTCGCTAATTTTCTCGATTATCTCCGCTACGAAAAACGCTTTTCCAAACACACACTCACCGCTTACAGGCGGGATCTGGAACGATTTCTGCTCTGGTCTGCCCAACGCGGAGAGGATCCCGCAAACACTGACTGTATTCGCAATTACCTGGCCGGTCTGCTGCAACAGGGATTACAACGCTCTACGGTTGCCCGTCGACTGGCTGCGATCAAATCATACTTCCGTTTTCTCTACCAGAGGGAACTTTTACCTGATAACCCCGCCGCTACCGTGACGCCGATTCGGGAACGTCGCCGTCTCCCCCATTATCTCACCACCGGGGAGATGAGGGAGTTGCTGGACGGTGCCCCGCGGGACACCTTTTTTCACAGTCGTGACCGCGCCATCCTGGAGATTTTCTATTCAACAGGGTTACGCCTGGCCGAGTTGACCTCACTGCAGTTGGAGGATATTTATCGACAGGCTTTACGGGTGACCGGCAAGGGGGGCGGCGAACGGGTGGTGCCGCTGGGAAAGGAAGCGCTGGCAGCCCTGGGTGATTATCTGCCTGCTCGTGCAACGCACCTGGCAGCGCAGGCCGGTTCAACAGATGCGGTTTTTATCAACCGTTTTGGTCGTCCTCTCAGTTGCCGTTGGATCCAGAAAATGGTCAGCCAGCGTCTTTACGAGATTTCGGGACGGAGACACCTGTCCCCACATACCCTGCGCCACACTTTTGCCACCCACATGCTCGACAATGGCGCCGACATCCTGGCGATCAAGGAATTACTGGGGCACGCCTCGCTGTCAACGACACAGCTTTATACACACCTGTCACGCCACAAATTGAGTGAAGTTTATCGTAAAACCCACCCCCGCTCCTGAGGTGCGAGGACAAACTTTAAAGGAAGGAGACAACATGAACATACTTGTAACGGCACGCCACTTCAAAGCTAAGCAGGACCTCCAGGACTACGCCCGTGATGAGGCCACCAAACTGGAACGTCATTTTGACGGCATCACCACCCTGGAATGGATTCTCTCTTACCAGAAACTTGATCAGATAGCAGAGTTGGTGGTTAAGGTCCCCAAGGAAATTCTCAGGGCAGAAGCCGTTTCAGATGACATGTTAAAATCGATAGACCAGAGCGTGGCTAAAATGGAGCGGCAGTTAAAGAAATACAAGGACCTACTGAGAGGGAAATAACAGGTGGATGGAATAACTGTCGAAACCTTCTTCCGTGAAAACCAGGGAGAATGCAGCCTGCTTTTGCTAAACAGCGATGCCGGCTTGAAGCGTGACATCACACAACGAAACCTGCATCGTCCCGGATTGGCACTGGCCGGTTTTGTGGAGTTGTTCACTTACGACCGTATACAGGTGCTGGGCAATACCGAAATCCGTTATCTGGAGTCACTCGAATCAAGCCAACGGTACGAGTCACTGGAGAAGCTGTTCAAGTTCCCCATCCCCTGCCTGATTGTGACCAGTGACAATCAGGTCCCACCGGAACTGCTGAGGCTGGCGGACACCAGCGGTGTCTGCATTTTCGCCACACCGATGGAAACGACCGGAATGAGTCAGAGGGTTGCCGCCTGGCTGGCAGGTCGGTTTGCCCCGACCACCTCCATGCACGGCACACTGGTCGATGTCTATGGTACCGGGCTGTTGCTGACCGGTAAGAGCAGTATCGGTAAAAGCGAGATCGCTCTGGATCTGGTGGAGAGGGGGCACCGTCTGGTGGCGGACGATCTCGTTATCCTGCGTCGCACCGGGGATAACGTTCTGATCGGATCCAGCAAAGAGATGTTCCATCAATTCATGGAGATCCGGGGTGTCGGTTTTATCGATGTACGCCAGCTTTTCGGAATCCGTGCTATCCGCCTGCAAAAACGGGTGGAAGTCCAGATCAAACTGGTGGAATGGGACGAGCGGCAGCACCGCGACCGCACCGGGCTTGATCGCCACAGCACCTCGGTACTCGATGTTGAGTTGCCGCTGATTGAACTGCCGGTTTTTCCAGGCAAAAACATCACTGTTATCTGCGAGACAATCGCTCTCAACCTGCACCTCAATGTCTACGGTTACGACGCTGCTCAACAGGTTGACGAAATCCTGCGCAAATCGCTGGAAAACAAGCGCATATCACGCTATCTGAATAATGACACAGAATGAACTTCCCCGCTGCCTGCTGATAACCCACGCTGAGCTGGGTGAGGCACTACTGGCGGCAGTTTACCAGATACTGGGACCTCAGGTCGAGGCGATTGCTATCAGCAATAATGACCTGGCATTACCGCAACTGCTTGCGGAGGTGACCGCTGGCTGTTCCCGCACCGGACCAAATTATCTCTTTTCGGATTTTACTGGAGGCAGTTGCGATTATGCCGCCAGGAAAACCGCGATTGAGACCCCGGATTGTTTCAGTATCAGCGGTGTTAACCTGGCCATGCTGCTTTCGTTTTTCACCAAACGCCACCAGCTGCAGGGGGTCGAACTGCAGCAGATTATTGCGGAAGCAGGTAAAAGAGGTATCCAGGTATGACTGCTGAATATACCAATCCACTTTTCAGGGTAGACGATCGTCTGCTGCATGGCAGCGTTGTCGTCGGGTGGGGTGAAACCCTTCCGGTAGCGGAATTCCTGCTGGCCGATGATCAGATCTGTGCCGATGACCTGGCACGGGAACTCTGTCTGACCTGCATCCCGCCAGATAAACAGGGGCAGGTGCTTCCATTGCAGGAGGCTGTCCACCAGCTCCAGTCGAGGATCACCCAGGATATGTTGATGGTGGTGATAAGGAGTTGCACTGAAGCCTGGGCGCTCTATCAGGCCGGTATCTGTTTTACACGACTCAACCTGGGGGGAATTCACTTCCAGGCAGGCAGCCGTAAACTGCTGCCCTATATTTTTCTGACAGCAGAGGATGAAGAAAATCTCGGGCTGCTAACCGCTGCAGGTGTGGAGATTTATTGCCAGGATCTGCCCGGAAACCACTGTTACCCGCTGGAGGAATTACTGCATGGCTGAATCGCGCCGACCGAAATCGGAACTGCTGCAGACCGGTCTGCTGGGATTAATCGCCCTGCTGATCCTGGTAAGTGGTCTGTTGTGGGGACAGAGAATCAATCCCTTTGTCAGCCTGCAGGAAATCCAGGTTAGGTTCAGTAATTGCGAGGGTATCGGCAGAGGCGATTCTGTTTATCTCAACGGTATGGTCGTCGGGAATGTCTCCAGACTGGAGCTGCAGACCAACGGTGTTCTATTGACTTTACGCTTACCACAGGATCTCCCTTTGAGCAGTGATGCCCGCTTTCAGATCGGCGCACTTGACCTGATGGGGGGGCATGCTGTATTTATCGAGAACGGTAGTGGTGGGGCGTTTCAATCCGACGGTGAGATTTTGCAGGGGGAGCAACTGCCCGGTACCCGTGAGCTGCTGGCACAGGCGCAGGGATTGATAATCAACCTGGATAATCTGACCGGCAAATTAGAAAAACTGCTGCCGGCAAGCGGCGAACCTCTGCCGCTGCGTGAACTGGCCGACGATATAGTATTGCTGACCGGTGAGGCCAGACAGTTGCTGGTCGACCTGCAGAGTGACCGACGTCAGCTGACCGACCGCCTGGGGATAATTTTTGACGATAGCGACACCCTGCTCACTGAGATCCGGGCGCCGCTGCTGGAGTTGATTTCCGCCGGTACTGAAGAACTGGCAGCCATGCAGTTGCTGACCGACGAGGTTCGAGTCATGCTGCAACAGCCTGGCACGTTGCAGAAACTGGCGGCGGACTCCACGCTCTATCATCGTACTCTGGATACTGTCAACGAACTTGACACGCTGCTTCAGGCAATCGCGGACTACGGGTTGTTCCGCTTTCATAAAAAGAAGGACAAATAGAGTTGCTGTAGGTGTTTGATTTCTACCGGACCATTTCGGAACCGTGGACAGGGCAACTGCTGCATTCTCCGACAAGAAGTCACCTGAGAAAGAAGCCTTCAGCCATTTGATGCGATCTGATTTTCAATTGTTAAGCAGGCATCATCTGAATCCATTGACCCGCGGGGACAGATAGATAGAAGAAATGTGTCGGAAAGGTTTGACATTTTCTTAATGGTAATGTATATATCAGACATATACGATACACTATGAGTTTTTTTAACAAAGTCGCATCTTGTACAGGTTTTCAGTGGGATGAAGGCAATGTTCTCAAAAACTGGAAAAAGCACCTGGTATCTGCACTTGAATGTGAACAGGTTTTCTTCAATCGTCCAATATCAGGTTCACCGGACGCCTCCCATTCTGATCGAGAGGATAGATTTTACATTCTGGGTCAAACTGACACAGGCCGAAAACTTTTCATCGTTTTTACTGTAAGAGAACAGAAAATTCGTGTTATCTCAGCACGCCCGATGTCTAAGAAAGAGCAGAAAAAATATGACAGCCAGGAATAAAGCAAAGCGTAGTATTCCGAAGCACTCCTCTGAAGATGCTGAAAGGAAGTTCTGGTCTGAATCGGATTCAACAGATTACATCGACTGGGACAAATCTGATCGTTTGGTCCTGCCCAAGCTGAAGCCATCCCTCAAAACGATCTCCATCCGCTTGCCTGAGAATATGCTGGCAGAGCTCAGACTTCTTGCCAACAAACGCGATGTTCCCTACCAGAGCTTACTTAAGATGTTTTTGGCGGATCGACTTGATAAGGAATTCCGCGGCAGGAAACCGGTGTAGACAGATGGCCAATACACTGGGACGCTGACTCCAGCAGCGTTCCAGATGTCAAATGGAGCTGACGATTTCAGATCGCAGCTCATTTACCATCTATCAAAAACCTGGGCACGTCAAGTGCTGCAATCTTTAACAAGAAGTACCCTATGATT
>JADHUQ010000009.1 GCA_016784425.1 Candidatus Delongbacteria bacterium
ATCTATTTAGCCTTAAGAAAAGTGAAGGCGGTGCAATCCCGCTGTCAGCAGCCGTCGTAGTTAGAAAATCAGGGGTGCGATGCGATTGCACCGATATTTTAGCGTAGTCTATGAACATCTATTTAGCCTTAAGAAAAGTGAAGGCGGTGCAATCCCGCTGTCAGCAGCCGTCGTAGTTAGAAAATCAGGGGTGCGATGCGATTGCACCGATATTTTTGCATAGTCTATGAACAATTCAACCTCAAAATCTCACGGTTAGCAATAACGAACCATCAGTTCAACGGGCTGTCACCCATGGCAATAAGATCTCACCCCCTGTGGGGGCTTAAATGATGTGATTAAAAATTTCAGGCCCAACGTTAGCGGCAACAATCGCTACGTTCCACGGCTGTCACCCGTGGCTAACAGATCTCGCCCCCTTTGGGAGCTCAAATAATGTGATTAAAACGATCGATAGGGCAGGGGGTCCTGAGCCCCGACCTCCCTGAACCCGCGCAAACGAAGCAGACAGGAGTCACATTTGCCACACGCCAACTCCTCATCGTTATAACAGGACCAGGTCATCTGGAGTGGGGCCTGCAGCTCAACACCCAACCGGATGATATCACCCTTGGTTAGATGTAACAGCGGCGCAACAATGGTGATAGTCGCCTCCGTGGCGGTACCCGTATTTATCGCCTCCTGGAAGGACGCCAGAAAGGCCTCTCTGCAATCAGGGTAACCGGAGCTGTCCTCTTCCACCACTCCGATAAACAAACGACCGGCGCCAATCACCTCTGCCCAGCTGACAGCGGCGGCCAACAGGTTGGCGTTGCGAAAAGGCACATAGGTAGTGGGAACGCCAGTGCGCACCAGATCGCCCGCGACCGGCGGTGTGCTCCTGTCGGTAAGATTGGAACTACCCGGAACCACAATGTGGGACAAATCGATATTGCGCAGGATTGCCCCGTAGAACCGTGCCACCTCACCAGCAGCGCGGGTCTCCCGTGACTGTGTGCGTTGACCATAATCGGCGTGAAGGCAGAAAAGGTCGTTATCCCGAGCAGCGACTGCGGCCGTCACACAGCTGTCGAGGCCTCCGGAAAGCAGCACCACAGCAGGTGGCCGCTCGCTGGAAACACTATTTCCGCTCAAATCAGACTCCCTGAGTTTCCGCACCCCAGATGAGCTTATGCAGCTGGAGACCGAGCCTTACCGGCAAACCAGAGGTGATAACACTGCGAGCCAACTCAGTAAGCGGCAATTTACTCCAGGCCGGCTGCAGAATCACATTGCAGCGGTCGGTAAGATTGTATTCGCGGACAAACGCCAGCGACCAGTCGACGTCATCTCCGGATACACAGACAAACTTGATCTGGTCCTTTTTGCGCAGCAGCTCCAGATTTGAAAGCAGCAGGCTCCCCTGTTCGCCGGAACCGGGAGTTTTAACATCTACGCTCCGTATTACCGCAGGGGGGGTGGCACCAAGATCAAATGAACCGTTGGTCTCCAGGGTTAACCGATAACCGGCCGCGAGCAGCACCTGCAGCAGGGCGTTGACGACCGGCTGCAGTAACGGTTCGCCACCGGTAACCATCACTTCGCTGCAATCCCATTGCTGCACTTTTCGCAGAATGGCGTCAATCGACATCTCCGTGCCGGATTTAGTGGTGTCGCGCGCCCAGGCTGTATCACAATAGCTGCAACGCAGATTGCACCCGGCCAGGCGTATGAAGATTGTCGGCAGCCCGCTGCTTTGCCCCTCCCCCTGCAGGGAGAGGAACAGTTCAGCTATTTTCAGTGTGTCGGTCAAGCCCACAACAAACCCTCACCATTACCTGGCCTGCTGCAGCGCGGTTTCCATCAAGGGCAACACCCTGTCCGGTTTCCTGAAACCGACAAAACGATCGGTCTCACGGCCATCAGGCGCAAAGAAAATTACTGTCGGCATTCCGAAAACCTCGAACCGGGAGCGCATCTCCTTTTCCCAATCACCTCTCGCGGAGAAGTCCATCTTGATGGTCATGAACCGTTCCGCCAGTGCGACAACTGCGGGCTGATTCCAGGTATTATCATCCAGTTCTTTACAGGCAACACACCAGTCGGCGTAGAAATCCATCATCACCGGTTTTCCGGTTGATCCCGCGAGCGTGAAAACCTCATCCCGATTATTGACAGACCATTCAACCTCTACCTCCGGTACGGCGTTAACAAGCGTTGTACCGGCAGGAGACCATAGCCCCAGCGGCCAGGCTTTAATCAGGCCGCCGGCCGTGAAATAAAGACCGGCTACCAACAGGGCCAAGCCAATCGCTTTGAACAGCTTGGCGGTAAAGGTGGAATCCTCCCGCAGCTGGGTGAAAGCGCCCATATAGACAGCGACGATGATAATCCAGACACCAATCAGCAACAACAGCAGGGTGGGGGGGATATAAAGGCGGACGAAGTAAATCGCCATCGTCACCATTATCACGCCAAAGAAATTCTTGATGGTGTCCATCCATCCACCCGCCTGTGGCAGCGAGTTGAGCGCGCCGGCAAAGGTACCGATCACCAGGAAGAGTACCCCCATCCCCAGCGCATAAACCAGCATCATGAAAAACCCCAGCAGCAGATTGCCGGTGGAGGCGATGTAAACCAGCAATACTCCGATGATCGGACCCACACAGGGTGCGGCGATAAAGCCGGTAATGCCTCCCATGATAACGGCACCCAGCGGCCCCGCCTTGGCCCCGGTCTGCATTCTTGCCAGCCAGGAGCTGGGAAGCTGGATTTCATAGGCACCAAACATTGATGCCGCCAGCAGCAGGAAAATGCCCGCCACAATAAACTGGATCACCGCCGATTGACCGATAGAACCGAAGCTGCTGCCACCGGCTGCCGCGATCAGTCCGAGCACCGAGAATACCAGCGCCAGACCGATGACAAAAAACAGCGACAGGAAAAAACCGGAGAAGCGGGACTTGCCGCTGTGAGCGCCGATGTAAGAAATTGTCACCGGGATCACCGGATAAACACAGGGGGTAAAACTGGAAAGCAGACCGCCGATAAAAATAATCAAAAATGCCAGCAGCAGGTTGCCGCCGAGCGCTTTTTGCAGCTTGCTTTCCAGGTCGGCTGTAGCGGCCGGACCGAACCAGGTCGCTGTCACCGGCTCCACGAGGTCTGGATCATCAGTAATGACCGGATCAAAAGGCAGACTCTTTTCGATCGGCATATAGCAGGTCAGATCGCCTATCTCAGAACAGACCTGATAACCGGCACGCAGTTCCCAATCCAGGTCGGCAGGCGCATCGTTCAGCTGAAAATGCAGCAGAATCGGCACCACACCGCGGTAGATCCGTTCCTGTTCTGCATCGAGAATGCCTGGCGGATAGATGATGTCGGTGATTTCAACCTGGGTGATGGTGTCGAATTCAACATAGAAAAGACCGTTCTCAACATCGGTAATATGATGGTTCTCCGGCACGTGATACAGCACCGCCACCTGACCGGACATACCGGGTGTGTATGCGGTGTGCGAAAACTGCAGCTCAACCGGAACCGCCCGCACCGGATCAAAACTCTGCGCTGAGGCAAAAGGTGGACCCAGATAAAGCGCACACAGCAGCAGCGGGAGCCAGTGCCGAGCCTGTCGGAGGTGGTTGAGGATAAACATGACTAGTCCTCACTATTTACATTAAACATTACTCATGTCAGCCAAAGAGTATCGCCCCGACCAGTCGCGGGGAATCAACCATCTGTTCAGCCAATGCTGCAGCACCCCAAAAAGTGCACAGAGGCAGATTACGACGGCAAAATATGACGAGGTCGGCGTTTAAACGCAACGGCTGCAGTAGTCGATTTCGGAAAAGCTCCCGGCTGATCGGTTACTGTAGCTGTAACAGAGCTTCACGGATGGCTGTTTCCAGCTGGGGGTCCCGGCCTTCCCTGATGTCAGCGGGACTCAATTCAACCTCTACATGCGGTTGACAGCCGTTGTTCTCGAGGTTGAGGCCGCTACCGACACTGTACCAGCCACGGAAAGGTTCACGTACCCTGGTGCCATCCTCCAGAGAGAATCCTCCGGTTGAAATCACCCCACCAAAAGTGGGTGTACCAACCACCCGGGCGCGCCCCAGTGTTTTTACCGCATGGGTAAAGATCTCCGCATTGCTGAAAGAGTTCTCGTTGCAGATTACCACTACCGGACGGTGCCAGTAATAGAAAGGTATACGCCCCTGGGGATAACCCCGCTCCCCGTCCCGCCCGATGGTGTAGGCGTGCGGCTGGTAATTGAGCATGGTCAACAGGTAGTCGGTAGTGTAACCGCCGCCATTGTTGCGGACATCGATGATGAGCGCCTCCCGTCCCTGTGTCCGGGCAAAAAGTTCACGCTCAAAGTGGACCGTGCTGCGCCAGTTCATACCGGCGATATGCACATAGGCTGCACGCCCCTGGCTCATCTCATCTACGATTGTCCGGTTTGCCGCCACCCAGCTGCGGTAACCCAGTTGGTCGTATCGCCAACCGGAACAGGGGGTCACCTGTAAAACGATTTCTGTATGATTTCGCTCCACCAGCAACGGGAGCTGCTCGCCCTGTTTACCAAGCAGTAACGCCTGCGGAGGGTAGTGTGGTGCCAGCGGTATGTGGTCAATTTCCAGAATAATATCTCCCGGCAGCAGACCCGCTTCTCCGAGATCTGCCGGGCCCTGTGGCTGCAGGTCAATCACCCGGCTTCCCAGGCCGCTACGGGTTGGTCCCAGAGTGACACCGAGGAACGCGGCCGCGTCACCCTCTACCCGGTTCTGCCCGCCGCTGACCCCCTGGTGCGAGCTGTTCAACTCGCCCAGCATCATTTCGGCAACGGTATTAAAATCCGCATCCAGCAGCTGACTCACTGCCAGATCGTGGTATTTGTGATACATGCTGTTCCAGTTGACACCGTGGAATGCAGGATCGTAGAACCAGTCATTCATCCGCTGCCACAGTGTCCGGAATTTTTGTTCCTGCAGCGCCAGCTGATCGATCACCTGCTCCCCTCGAAACGCCACACTCTTGCTCTTACCCCCCTCGACGCCGACATACTTGATGCGTCCGCCATCCCGGTAGTAGATACGATTTCCCTTTGCGAACCACTGCAATCCGGTGAGGTGGGAGCCGGAGGCGATCTCCTGCTCCTCCTCACCGTTCCAATCAGCCCGGTAGAGGTAATCGTGGTGATCCAGTCGCAGCACATAGGCGACCTGTTTACTGTCAGGTGAAAACAGTATCCGGGACACCTGGCCGGCAGGGTGGTCCAGAGGGGTTACCCTGTCGAACAGCCCCTCGATATCTATCTGCAGTGGTGTCGCTGTGGAGTCATCCTCCAGAGCGTCATTGGTTTCCTCTTTGGACATCTCCCAGACCCGGCGGGTAAGGGTCGCGATCTGGGGTTGCCGCTCCTCGCGGACTTCGTTGACCCAGGCTACCCAGAAGCCGTTGGGTGACAATGCGCCGCTGTAGTCGTTTTTGGGGTGGCTGGAAATGTTCAGCGGTTGAGGATTTTCCGCCCTGACATCAACCAGAAAAATATCCTGGTTGAATTCACCGTTCTCATTCTGGTAAAGCAGCCAGTTACCATCCCCGTGCCAGGCCAGATTGCCGGGCTGGTAACCGCTGAGCAGAGTGTGGGAACTACGCGTTACCAGATCATGCAGTACAATCCGGTTGTGACCGCAAGTCAGGGCCATTCGTATCCCTCCGGGGGAGAGGACAAACTCGTTCACCACCTGGTCCAGGTTGGTTACCGCTGAAATATCCCGGTGATAATCCTCAGCCAGCGACAAGGTTGTATCGGGATGAGTCAGCTGCCAGACCCCGGTAAGCCCCCCCCTGTCGGAAAGAAAATAAAGGGTGTCACCGCCAGGCGAAAAAACCGGCCGACTGTGGTGCCAATTGTCCCCTGTCAACTGGATAGTGCGTTCGTCATCACGCCTGGTGAGAAAGAGATCCCCCCGCACAGCGGCAACCACCCACTTCTGGTCGGGACTCACAGCATAAGATTCAGCGTTGCCATCCACCGCTTTCAGGGTTTGGGTATTAAAAGTGGGTGACGCCGCCAGCTGTGGTTCGAGCAGGCTGCTGCTACCGGCGCTGAGGTCGTATACATGCAGTTGCCCGAAACGGGTAAAGACGATTTCGGTGCGCTCCCCGTTCATCCGGGGGAACAGTACACCATCCTCCCGGAAATGGGTCAACTGTTGTTGCTGTCCGCTGGCCAGATCGAGACGGAAGAGATTGCGGGTGGAATCCTCATCGGAGACAAAGTAGAGACTACGACCGTCGGCAGCAAACAGACCCCAGGCTTCACTCCAGGGAGAGTCGGTCAGCCGTTCGAATCTACCGGAGCCGATATGGTAGAGGAAAAGATCGTTGTTGCCGCTCCCCCGGTAGTGCTTTCTGGTCCAACGAACAGGCCTGCGAGTGTAGGCAATAGTCTTACCGTCCGGTGAAATATCCGCGGCACCGCAGTCGTCATCAATGATCAGGGTCTGCTCCTCATTCCGGGGATCAAAACTGTAAAGGCGATAACGACGGGGGTAAAGACCGGTAGCTTTTTCCGTAGCGTACAGCTTGTCGTCGTGCCAGAAACAGATATGCTTGCGGGTGTCGGTCCAGGTCATCCGACGGGTAGTGTTGTCGGCCAGATTAAGCAGATACAGCTCCTCATCGCCATGTCGATCGGTCACAAAGGCGAGCTGACCTCCATCGGGAGAGATCAGACCCTCCGACTCCAGGTTGATATGTGCCGTGATCCGTTCCCCCCGCAGGGCGTTATCCGGCAGCTGCCAGATATCCCCCTGGTGGGTAAAGATGATATCATTGTCCGGTGTAAAGGCGGGATACTGGATCAGGGTTGCACCGAGTATACCGGGAAACAGAATCAGTAGTAGCAGTAGACGTTTCATATAGCGCTCATCTCGTGATAGT
Source organism: Candidatus Delongbacteria bacterium (assembly GCA_016784425.1). Classification (GTDB taxonomy): domain Bacteria; phylum CAIWAD01; class CAIWAD01; order BS150m-G50; family BS150m-G50; genus BS150m-G50. The sequence continues at coordinate 6,934 of JADHUQ010000009.1, forward strand.
GGATGACGCCACAACACCCAGGCGGCAGGTGGCGTGGTCGAAATTGAATACAGTAAAGGAATTATTAGGAGCCTGTCGGACTTATGATGTTTTGCTGCAAATTCCAGAGCGAAGGCCCTTTTCACCAAAAATATGCGTTACATAGTTTTAACTATGCGCCATATATTTTAGGCAAAAATGACTCGTCGCCTGAAATTTTCGCTGAAAACCCCTAAGTCCGACAGGCTCCTGGGTGGCAAAGTATACAGAAGAGAATCCTCAATCCATAAGTTTTCAACCGAAGTCCCCGGTTAGCTGTACACCGGTCTCTGTTTTCCATCATCCACCCCTGACGCGTTTTAGGGTGTCGACAAAATGGCTGTTCGAGAAGAATGTCGCCCGGAGAAAAGTACGAGTTGTGATTATCCTGCCATATGTTAAAGTGTGTAATAACAGGAAGAAACCAGACCGTTACAAAACTGGCATAGCGGTTGCCCTGTCATATAGCGAAACTGAATTAAAGAGTAATTCGGATAAACCTAGAATGGCGACATCCGCCAGGGAGAGAATAATGAAAAAGAGAACATTGACAGTGAGTGGACTGCTGCTGTGCGTTATGATTGCTTTTGCCGGGCCGGGTCGCGGTGGTCCGATGACCACCCAGGGGGGTGGAATGCAGATGCGGGGTATTGACTCAGGGATGATACTGCACCTGCTTGATAACGAGGATCTGAACCTCAGCGATCAACAGCAACAGCAGATTACCGAGATTGTTGAAACGGAAGCACTCCGGGATATCGATCATCGCGCTGACATGGAAAAACTCCAGTTGAGGATGCAATCACTGCAGATGGCGAAAGAGACCGACATCACTGCGATGGAGCAGATGATTGACGATATCAGTGCCGCTCGCGCCGAAGCGATGAAACGGCACCTTCGTACACGCATCAGCATTCAGGAGCTGCTTGATGATGAGCAAAGGGAGCTGATGCAGAAAATGATGCGCAAACAAGGCCGTCATCGGGATGGTCCTCCCGGTCCACCCGACAGTCAGTTTGGACCTGGACAGCGTGGTATGATGAAACACAAGCGCTGAAATCTTCCAACCGTAAAAGGGAAGCTCTGGTAATAATTGTCACCCTGTTTCGCTTCTGCGGATAGAGCAAGCAGCCAGCTGCAGCACCGAAGTTTCATAAGCGAAGACCACAGGCGATTATGGAACTCCGAGATAGAACGAGCAGCGATTATGAAAAGGGGGCGGACTCATGGTTCGCCCCTTGTGCTTGTCCAGTCAGCGGTGATTCCCCTTTCCGGTCAAATCCCCAGACCCAGAATGGCAACCGCCGAAGCCAGCCAGAGCAGTACCCCGGTAAAGAGAGGCCCGTCGCGATACAGCAGTTCCACCGGCGAATCGACCTCGGTTTGTAGGCGGGTAATGTAAAGATACCGGAAAACGGTGTAGAGTACGATCGGTACTGTCACTACGAACCAGTCGCTGTTGATCCGCACATAAGTATAGAGCACATAAACTACCAGCAGCATCGGGGTCAGCACCAGCTCCAGATCGCGCAGAAAGGGGATGGTGTAAACCGAATCGGTGTGGAGCGGGTGCTCCTCGCCCGCCACCCGTAACGCCATCTCCCGTTTGGTGACAACGATCAACAGGGTAAGGAAATAGGTGGCGGTGATCAACCAGGGGGAGATGTAGATTCCCAGTGGCCAGGCGCCCGCCACCTCCCGCAGCACAAACCCGGTAGAAACCAGCAGCAGATCCAGGAAAGCCACCCGCTTGAGCCAGCGACTGTAAAGCAGGTTGAGCAGGGCATAGGTAGCGAGCACCACGCCCAACCGCCATCCCACCAGAAAACCAGCCCCCAGAGCCACAATCAATACCAGAAAACCGGTCCAGCCAGCCAGTGTGCTGCCGATGGCTCCCGCCGCCAGTGGACGCATTTTTTTGAGTGGGTGCAGCCGGTCCTCTTCCAGGTCGAGAATATCGTTGAAGATATAGATTGCCCCCGCCGTGAGTGAGAAGAGTAGAAAAACCAGCAGCAACTGCCACAGCTCCTGCGGCGTGCCGAAACGGCGGGCAAACAGCCAGGGTATGAACACAAAAAGATTCTTGATAAGATGGGCCGGTCGCAACAGCCGCACCAGTTGAACCAGGATGCTCATGTTATTCTCCACCGGTATTCCTCAAAAAGAGGATTTCCTTTTCCAGCTGTGGGCGCTATCATATGCTTGCTGAAGCAGAGCTTCCTTTCGCAGGAAAATTTCAGAAACCGAATCAGTAGTTGAGCGCTTCAGCCTGGCGGTTTTGTCATACAAAACGGCAGCCCGATTCTCCGGCACTCTTCAGCAGACAGGATACAGCCTGAACGACAATAATACAACCGGGTAAAAAATGCTGAATTACATCTGGATGGGTTTGATGGCGATCGCCGTGATCGTCGGCGCTTTCACCGGGCGGCTGCCGGAGGTGACGGAAGCGGCTTTTAACATGGCCGCACTGGGTGTTACCATTGCGCTGGATCTGATCGGGATCATGGCGCTCTGGTTAGGAATGATGCGGCTGGCGGAAAAGGCTGGAGTAATCCGCTGGCTGGCCTGGTTGATCCGACCGATCATGAAACGCCTCTTCCCGGAGATCCCCTCTGACCATCCCGCCATCGGCTCGATGCTGATGAATATCAGCGCCAGCTGGCTGGGGCTCGGTAACGCCGCCACCCCGCTCGGGTTAAAAGCGATGGAGGAGTTGCAGGAGCTCAACCCGGAAAAAGAGACCGCCAGTAATTCACAGGTGCTGTTTCTGGCGATCAACACCGCCAGTATCACCCTGGTGCCGACCACAATTATCGCTGTACGAATCGCCGCCGGTTCGGCCGCGCCGCTGGAGATCATCGGCACCACCATTTTCGCTTCCGGCTGCGCCACAGTCGTAGCCATCCTTGCCGCCAAACTGTACGCGCGACTGCCCTGGTTTCGTGCGCGTCAGCTGGGGGAGGAGGTGAATAATGGAGCTGCTTAAAAACGTCATCCAGTCGATTTCGGTATATGCTATTCCGTTGTTCTTCCTGCTGGTTCCGATCCTGGCGATCGTCAAACGGGTCAAAGTCTACGAGGAGTTTGTCGAGGGGGCCAAGGACGGGTTCAAAGTGGCGATCCGCATCATTCCCTATCTGGTGGCGATCCTGGTGGCGATCGGTATGTTCCGCGCGTCGGGCGCATTGGAGCTGCTCACCGGCTGGATTGCGCCGTTAACCGACCTGATCGGACTGCCTGCCGAAGCGCTACCTGCAGCTATGATGCGCCCACTTTCCGGGAGCGGTACCCTGGGGCTGGTTACAGAGCTGATGAATCAGCATGGCGCCGATTCCTTCATCGGTCGCTTTGCCTCTACCATCTATGGATCTACTGAGACTACTTTCTATGTACTGGCGGTCTATTTCGGTTCGGTGGGGATCAAACGGACGCGGCACGCCATCGCGGCAGGATTGACCGCTGATCTGGCCGGTATTCTGGCGGCGCTGTTTATCTGCAGGGTAATGTTCGGATAGACTTTTTTTGTGGAGCCGATGGTCAGACAAAAACCGGACACAGCTGATATACTCCTTTGCTAAGCGGCCGGGGAGATGTAAATCTGTGACAGCCACGCAAGCGCTCCCCTTCCGGTAGCTGCTCCTGGCCCTGGTCGACGACATTCGTGAGTTTTCAATACGGTCCATTCATGGGAGGCTATTATGAAGAGTACAGCAGCAATTTTTCTTTCCCTGCTGATTTCAGGCCAGCTTGCATTTGCGGTTTCCAATATAGATCTGCTGGCGGAGCCGAAGTCAGCCGACACTCGAGCCGCCAAAGTCATTAACCCCGATGCCCAACTGCCGGTTGGTGAAACTGCTTTCAGTCACCAGCGCTGGGATTATGAAAACTACGACTACTGGCAGCTCGGCACCACCTGGTACGAGTACCAGCAGAGTGGCTCCCAGGGCAAGCAGATAGTCATCGGTGATGACGGAATGATCCACTTTACCTGGATGAAGGGATTCAACACCGGCGCCACCGAGCGACACTCCGTTTACGCCTGCTTTGATGGATCGGTCCAGGGGGGTAACTCCGTCGACAATACCGGCCGTTCCGGTTACAACACCATTGATGTGTTGAATGAGAATGCTGTCTACGCCAATGCCGCAGTTGTTGCCTTTCATCAGCAACCGGAGGCGAATTTTGTCACGGCGCTGGCCCCGGATTTTGGTCCCTGCTGGCAGGCTTTCCTGCCGTTCAACCATCCTTCAGTTCAGGATTGGGCCGAAAATCAACCGATCTGGCCGCACCTCACGATTGACGCCAACAACAAGGCGCATGTATTGTCAACCCGCCAGGACCCGTCCAACCAGTCCTTTTACGACGCCACCACCGACTTCACCACCTGGGAGATACCGGCCTGGCACCAGATGGCCTCATACAGCAACGCAATTTCCTCGACCCCGGTAAGTTCCGAGTTCGATTCACGGGTGGCGCTTCTGACGCTCAATTACCTGCCGGTCCACCCGAACGATGACGGTTTGATCTTCTCCCAGTCGATCAACGATGTCTGGGTTACCCTGTCCGCTGATGGCTCTTTCACAGACTTCAGCTATGTCAACGTCACCGACCTGCTGGAGGAAGAAACAACCAGCCATCCCCTGCCTGGTTCGGTCTACGCCTACTGCCAGATTGACGGTGTCTTTGACGCTGACGGCAATCTGCATCTCGTCTACAACACCCGCGCTTTCTGGGCGGAGTACACCCTGCTTGACGGCCAGATAGCCGACGAAACCTATTTCGAGCGCTGGAGCCAGGATGGTCAGATCTGGCATGTGCTGATCAACGCTGATGGAGAGGTGGGGGAGTTCAGCCATGTCGCCGGCTATGTCGGATCGAATAATGAAGATCCCGCTGAATGGTCGAACTATTTCGAATCAAACCCCGGCGCCTGGGGCTCCTCTATCGACAATCCTTCGCTGGCTATCGATCCGGCCGACGGCGCGCTCTACTGTATGTTCCGTAACTTCACCAACCTGCCCGACACTTCCGCCGCCAGTTTTGCCAACGCCGATGTCTACCTGATCTCCTCCTGTGACGGCGGCTCCACCTGGGGAGAAGCGGTTAATATCACCGATTCCCAGACCCCCGCCTGCGCTGCCGGTGACTGTGCTTCTGAAGCGTGGGGCACCCTGGCCGAGGTTGTCGACGGTGAGGGTCTGCTGCATATGGAATTTGTGGAAGATCTTGATGCCGGCGGTATTCCGCACGAGGAGGGAAGCTGGACCGACAACCCGGTCTGGTACATGCAGGTTCCGGTGACGGCCGTCCCCTGTGGAGACGCCTGGGATCTGGCCCCCCGCGCCACCCGCTTGACCGACACCGCCTGGAACTGGGCCGCCCTGGAAGACGGCACCTATGTGATTGAGGATTACATGCGGGTGTTGAATGAGAGCCGCACACCGGTTACTGTGAACAGTATCGAAATTCTCTACAGCGGCACCCAACCGGGCATCGAACTTACCGGTGACATTCCGGGTGAGATAGCACCTTATGACTACTTTGAATACAGCTATCGCTGGACCGCCCTGATCGCCGACAGCGAGTATGACGCGGTGGTCCGTTTCAACACCAGCGGTGGCACCTGCGACTTCACACTGGCCAACCGTAACGACCTGGACCTGGGAACAGCCGACAGCTTTGTTTTGTGGGAAACCGTTGGGGAAAGCAACGCGGTCCCGGTTTCCGTCGAGCTGTCACAGAATTACCCCAATCCCTTCAACCCATCCACAACAATTGAATACAGTCTGGCGGCTCCCTGTGAAGTTACACTTACTGTCTTCAATCTGCTGGGGGAGCAGGTGACTGTTCTGGTTGACGGCCCCCGCGCGACTGGAACCCACAGGGTCAACTTCGACGCCGGCGATCTTACCAGTGGGATGTACCTCTATCGTTTAAACACCGGCACCCATGCCGTTACACACAAGATGGTACTGGTGCGATGAGGTAGGCACCCCCTGCGACGTCGCGATCAATGCCGTGCGAACAGCCGGCGGTAATTCTTAAACTCCACGAGCAACTGCTCGTGGGTACCCTCGTGCAGAATTGCCCCCTGCTCCAGCCAGATAACCCGGTCGGAAACACGGGCGGTAGCCTCACGATGAGTGGCAACCAGCACGGTTGCATCCGGCAGCATCGCCTTTAATCGCTGCCAGAAGAGACCCTCCGTTGCCGCATCGAGTGAAGCGGTTACATCGTCCAGCACCAGGAAGGGGGGGCGTCCAGCCAACGCCCGGGCCAGCGCCACCCGCGCCCGTTGACCACCGGAAAGCCCGACACCACCCTGGTGAATCTCCTTGTCTAAGGGAAACTCGTCATCCGCCACCGCAGTGTAGAGTGCCGCCTCGGCATCTGTGGAGCTGATCCCCTCCCGGTCCAGAGTAACATTCACCAGCACCGAACCGGTAAACAGCAGAGATTCCTGCGGGACAAATCCAACCAGACTGGCGCGCGCCTCCGCCCCAAAGGCGACGATCGGAATCTCGCCCAGCTGAACCTGGCCACTGTCCGGCGGCAGAATACCGGCCGCCAGATGGAGCAGGGTGGATTTGCCACACCCGACCGGTCCGACCAGCGCCACCGTTTCCTGTGGCTTGATGGTCAGTGAAACCGCATCCGCCGCCACCGTCACCATCTCCTGTTCCTGAAAACTGAAACTGACGTTCTGCAATACAAGTGCCGCACCGGCGGGAGCATCGGTTTTATCACCCCACACCGGTGGCGTCCCGGACTCCATTTCCACCAGCCGGTCGACGGAAGCCTCCGCCAGTTTGGTGGAGACAAAGAACCAGCTCAGGGTCCAGATGGTCTCCGCCAGGCCGGAGAGGTAGGCGTAGAAGGCGTAGAAGTCACCCAGCGACATCCTGTCCTTGATGACGAACCAGCCACCGACGAAGATAACGACCAGCACCCCCACCTGGTTGAGGAAATTGCTGAGACTCTCCAGCAGCGAACGGAGATAAACCACCCGCTCCTCCGCCGTCACCCGTCGTTTCAACGCTTTCTTCAGAAGGCGATACTGGGCCTGTTCGGCCGCATAACCGATGACGATCCGAATACCGCTGAAGGCAGACTCCAGCACATCGACCGTCTTACTGGTGGCACGCTGGCGCTCGCTGTACGCCTGCTCCTGAATATGTTCGGTACGGGCCATCACCCAGACGATAAACGGCAACGGTAACACCGCCAGCAGGGTGAGCTGCCAGTTCAGTGTCAACATCAGTCCGACAGAGAAGAGCAGGGTAAATCCAGCTTCGACCGGACGCATCACACCGGAACAGGCATACCAGGAGATTTTCAGTTCGGCGTCGATATCGTCGGTCAACCGGGTGATCAGATCGCCGGAGCGGAAGCGGTTGAAGAACTTGTGATCGAAGGTGAGGATCTTACCGAAGAGATTGAGCCGGATATCCATCGCCAGCATGGTGTTTTGCAGATAACGCAGGGCGGGCAGCATCCACTGCGACAACTCCCTTACCAGCCCGATACCCAGAATAGCCAGCACCCAGAAACGGGCTGATTGCGGATCAGGATCAACCTCAAGTGCGTCAATGACAAACTTGAAGACGAAGGGATAGAGGGTGCGGGTGGCAATACCGACCAGGGTGATCAGCACCACCAGGGACAAGCCGCGGGCCCGATGTTTCCAATAGGGCAGGAACCAGGCGAAGACTTTTCTCATGACAGTCCCCCCTCCGGCTCCTCAGCGGGCGGCGTGATAACACCGTCCTGGGTCACAACCATCTCGTAATACTGTTCACCCAGCTGCATCAGCTCGGCGTGGGTGCCCTCCTCCAGGATGACCCCGTTACCAATCACCAGTATCCGATCGGCGTGCTGAATAGTGGAGAGGCGGTGAGCGACGATAAAGCCGGTGCGATTCTCCAACAGTGCGTCGAGGGCCAGCTGGATCCTCTTTTCGGTGCCGGGATCCACCGAGGAGGTTGCTTCATCCAGCACCAGTACACTCGGATCAATAGCCAGGGCGCGGGCGAAAGCCAGCAGTTGGCGTTGGCCGTAGGAAAGATCCTTGCCACGTTCCGCCAGGATGCTGTCGTAGCCATCGGTGCGATTTCTCAGCACTGCATCCATGCCAACCAGTTGTGCCGCCCGTTCAACCGCCTTGCCGGTCACATCGGCACGGAAGGCAGACAGGTTGTCCTGCACGGAAGCGGGAAAGAGGTAGAGATCCTGCAGCACCAGGCCGAACAGCTGGCGATAAGCGACCGTGTCGAACTCCCTGATGTCGATCCCGTTGAGCAGAATCCTGCCGGAATCAGGATCACGCAGGCGGCAGAGCAGACTGGTGATAGTGGTCTTACCACCACCGGTTGGCCCTACCAGTGCGATGGTTTCTCCCGCCTGTACCTGCAGGGAGACATTACGCAACACCGGCTGGTCCGGTACATAGGAAAAGGTGACATCCTCAAAAGTGATGGTCTCCACCCGTTCCGGCAGCGGTTGTGGACTTGCAGGTTCCGGCACGGTCGGCTTCATATCGAGGGCGGCAAAAATACGGTCAGCGGCGCCACCGGCCCGTTGGATTTCCGCCAGCTGATCCGACAGCATGATGATCGGCCAGTAAATCTGGGCGATGTACTGCGAGAACAGTACCAGCGAACCGACGGTCAACGTCCCGGCCGCCACCCAACCCGCTCCCAGATAGAGTGCAATCACCGTCACCAGCACCTCCAGAAAGGAGAGCCCGCGAAAAATACCATATTCACGAAACGACAGGCGGATGGTGAATACCGCGTACTTGCGATTCTGCTCCTGTAATCGCTGCCGGGCCCAGCGCAGTCGGTTGAACAGCTGCAACAGTGGAACCGCCGGGATGAACTCCGCGACACTGCTGGAAACCTCGGCATAGCGTACCCGTTCCTCCCGGAAATAGGGGCGCAGGTATTTGAAGAGCAGAAAAGTCCCCAACACGATCAGTGGCAGGATGGCCGCCGCAATCAAAAAGAGTCGCCGGTCGATCAGGGCCAGCACCACCAGCGCGCCGATCAGCATCCCTCCCGACATCAACAGTCGCTGCATCATGATCGAGGTGAGTGAGATCAACCGCTGGGTGTCGGACTCAATACGGCTGACCAGGCGTCCCACCGGTTGTTTTTCCAGATAGGGCAGACCCAGTGAAAGGAGGTGCCCGAAGACCTCCAGTTTGATATCGTTGACCGCCCGTACGCCAGCCTTCTGTAACAGCCAGGAGGAGAAGAAACCGGTCACCGAGGTTATCGCCATCACCCCCAGGAAGAACAGACCGGAGCGAGCCAGGTTGCGGAACTGGCCGGAGGGGATGTCGTGGTCGATGATATGGCGCAGGATTACCGGTTGCAGCAGGACCAGCACCACCCCCAGCAGAGCCAGGAAGAAGGAGACGATAAAGATCTTCTTGTAGGGGCGGATGTAGGGCAGAACACGCCGCAGCATCTCCCTGGTCGGGAGACTGGTTGACTCGTCACTGAAATCGTCCGGGTAATCGTTCCACCACATGGCGGGGAGACCTCGCTTTGAAGAAAAAGTGCTTCAATAAAATGAAGTGGTGGATGTGATACAAGGGTAGGGTCAAAGAGTTTATAACAAAGGGCACAAAGAACACGAAACAGAGATTTGCAACACGTCTCCCGGGCGAAAGACTGACCACAAAGCGGAAAGGACATCCATTTCGGGTCAAGCTTGCAGAACCCCTTCAACTTTACGCCCACCTGTATTTGCGCTCGGGACGCCCTTACAGATGGGTTAAAGGTGAAGTAACAAATACAGAAGTTGTCTGATTGTGTGCAGCATCGCTTGAAGTTAGCCGCCTGACTGACTGTCTGTGTTCAGCGAAGTGTCCCTCTTAACTGGTCCCCCACTTTTTCAACCGATCACGGATATTCTTCTCGGTAAGGCCAAGGGAGCGGGCCGCTTTGCTTTTGTTTCCCCCTGCCTTTTCCAGGGCGGCGTAAACCAATCGTCGTTCGACACTCTCCACAATTTCGGGCAGGGAATCACCCGCCGGCTCCGGCAGTTCACTGCGGCCTTCGCTGCGGAGTGTCAACGGCAGGTCGGTGGTCTGTATCACATTGTCGCGACAGAGTACCACCGCTCTTTCGATGGCATTCTCCAGCTCGCGTACATTGCCCGGGTAGTGGTATTTCAGTAAAAGGTCCATCGCTTCGCGGGTAAGATCGATCGCCTCTTTGCCGTTAAGTCTGGAAAAACTCTCTACAAAGTGTTCAATCAGAGCCGGGATGTCTGATTTACGCTTGCGTAATGGCGGTAGTGGAATGGCGATCACGTTGAGACGGTAGTAAAGATCCTCGCGAAACATCTGCTCTTCAACCATGAGGGCCAGATCCCGGTGTGTAGCCGCGATAAAGCGCAGGTTGAGCGCAATGCTCTCCCTGCCGCCCACCCGTGTGATACAGTTTTCCTGCAGGGTGCGCAGCAGCTTTACCTGAACCGGCAGGGGGATATCGCCTACTTCGTCGATAAAAAGGGTGCCTTTGTCAGCCTGCTCCAGCAAACCAATGCGCCGCGCGTTCGCTCCGGTAAAAGAACCCTTCTCGTGACCGAACAACTCGCTCTCAATCAGGGTCTCCGGAATCGCTGCGACATTGACCGGTACGAAGGGACCCTCCTTCTGGCTGGAAAGATCATGTACCAGCCGGGCGACCTGTTCTTTTCCGGTACCCGATTCTCCGATAATCAACAGGGTGGCCCGGGAAGGGGCTGCGCGGTAGGCGAGGTTAAGGATCTCCTGCATTTCGCCGGAAGCGGCGATGAAGCCGCCGGGTGTACGACGAGTCTGCAACGCTTCCTTGAGCTCGCGGTTTTCCCGTAACAGGCGCTGGTGCTCCAGGCGATCGCGCAGGGTCAGTTCCAGTTCCTCCAGATCTACCGGTTTGGTCAGGTAGTGCGCCGCCCCCTTTTTCATGGCTTCGACGGCATTCTCTACCGAGCCAAAAGCGGTGATCAGGATAAAGACAATCTCCGGCTGGAGTTCACGCAACTCTGTCAGCAGCTCCAGACCACTCATCTCCGGCATCCGCAGGTCGGAGATAGCCAGGTCAACGGTCTGTTCCCGCACCAGCGCCAATGCCTCTTTGCCGCTCTCGGCGGTTAAAACCTCGTAACCCCGCTTGCGCAGGAACCCGGCCAGTGTGTCACGCTGGTTCTGCTCATCATCGACAATAAGGATAGTGTGTTTAATCATGAGCCCTGGTCCTCTGTTCCGGGAGATCAATGATGAAAGTGGTGCCCTGGTCGAGTTTCGATTCCACCCGAATGGAGCCACCATGCTCGCTGATAATCTGATGGGTGACCGCCAGACCAATACCGGAGCCCTCTGCCCGGGTTGTGAAATAGAGATTAAAGATGCGGTCAATATTCTCAGGAGTGATACCATGACCATTATCGCTGATTGAGATATGGACAATACCTCCCCGGCGTGATACATCTACGACAACCCGGCCGTCAGCAGACACCGCCGGCAGGGTGTTAGCCAGGAGATTGTGGAAGACCTGACTCAAGCGATCGAGATCAAATTCGAAGATGGGATCTGTCTTGAGATTGAGTTCAAGTTTGCAGCCGGCGGCCTCGAAACCGGGGCGCAATCCCGCCACTGTCTGTGTGATACAATCAGCCAGCGAGTTGAGTTTGCGCCGCAGGGGAGCCGGTCGGGCGAAAGTAAGAAAGTCGGTGATGATACGGTTGATCCGGTCCGACTCCTCTTTCAGCGTATGGGTCAGTCGCTGGTATTCCTCATCCTGTGCGGCATTGAATTCCAGGTGCAACCGCTGGCTGATCATCCGAATGGAGTTCAGCGGATTACGTACTTCGTGTGCCACACCGCTGGCCAACTCCCCCATCGCCTGCAGGCGGGTAGCCACCTGTTTTTCCTGTTCCAGTTGTTCCACCTCCTCCCGAATCGCATCGTATTCACGCGCCAGGGTGCGGTAGTTGCTGTAGACCAGGAAATAGTAGAGCATCAGTAAACCGAGCAACAGGAAGATCCCGGAGCGAATCAACAACGATCGAATGAAAATGGTGCGACTGGCGTCAAGACGATCACCGGTAAAACCTACCCGCAGGTAACCCTGTTCCAGAAAGGGGGTGCGCAAAGGCACCGTCACATCCAGGATTGTCTGTTTTTGTCCAGTGGTGTCGACAACCTGATAAAACTCCGCCTGCTCCCGGAGCGATGGCGGTTTTTCAGCAAGCTGGGGGAAGCGGCCACTGTTACTTTCCAGCAGATTGTCAGAATCGTAAAGCCCAACCCAGGCCACATTAGGCCGGTTGTGGATCCGCTCCAGCAAACCGGCGATACCGGCGTTACGGTGGCGCCGTTCAAGGTGGGCGACGTCAACCCGCAACACAAAAGCCCCTCCCCGGGTGCGATGGTAGGCCAGCAGGAAATTCGGGTTGCGGCGGAACTGGGAGCGATGCTCCCCGATGACCTTAACCTGCTGCTCGCCGGTGAGCACCACCTCAAGTTCGAGCGGGATACTCCGTGGAGGTGGACCCTGGGGAGGTCGCCCCGGTTTCACCCCGGGTCTGCGATTACGCGGCCCGGTGGCAAAATCCCGTCCCAGAGGCGGAAAAATCCTCTTGCCATCAGAGTCGAATATCAAGACCCGCATCAGGCTGCTGTCAGGCAGCAGTTGCTTCAACAGCTTTGGTGTCAGTTCCCGTTCCTGTTCCATCAGGTCCAGCAGGCGAGCTTTGTCCAGGAGCCGTTCCGTCAGTTGATCTTCTAACTCCCGCGACGCATGCATCACCCGCTCTCCGCCAAGACTCAGCATATGTGAAACCTGGATGGCCTCCTCGCGTAGAAGAGTTACGAGCTGGTGTTTGTGGGCGCGGTATTCCCAGCCGCCGAAAAAAATCAGCAGCAGCAGCAGTACCGCTGCCAGTAGGACAAAAACCCGTGGTTGGGGGATGGAAAATTTGCGGATGAAAGTGGCACTGTTTCTACTCATTCATGTTCCAGAATTTCTTTTGAGTAATATCGGCAGATATGAACTGTGCAGGCAAAAACCACGCCGGAAACTGCTGGTTTCCACCGAAATCCAAACGTCAGTGAAATGTGTTACAGGCGGTTGTTTTTAAAGGTTATACAAACAGAGCGGGTCCGCCGACTACTGTTGAAACTCGATGAAGTTACTTACACCGGGAGCAGAAAGCACGAGGATTCGACAAAATAGTCGATTGTATAGCGAGCAAAAAACGGCAACAGGCTCACACCTGCTGCCGTCGAAAAGATGTCTGAAGATTCAGCAACCGGCTATTTAACCCGGAAGAACTCAATGCGTCGATTACGGGCACGACCCTCGTCAGTCTCATTGGTCGCCACCGGGTCTGCGGGGCCGAAGCCGACCGCGCCAACACGGGATTCCGCAATACCATTCTGCAGCAGATAATTACGCACCGTCTCCGCCCTCATCTGGGAGAAGCGCTCGTTAGCCGCCTGGCCACCACGGTTATCGGTATAACCGCGGATCTCCAGTTCGATGTGCGGGTTGTCCTGCATGGTGCGAACCACCTTATCCAGGATCTCCAGCGAACCGGCAGTCAGAACGGCACTACCGAAGGCAAAATTAACCCCTTCCAGCACGATAGCCGCGCCACGTTCCACCGCGACTTCCGGTTTTGTATCGGGGCAGCCATCGTTATCCTCGTAGCCGTTGAAGTTCTCAGCCAGATCGGGGCAGCCATCGTTTACATCCAGGATGCCATCACCATCATTATCGGGATCGGGTGCGCCGTCGCTATCCTCAAAGCCGTCGAAATCTTCCGGAGCGTTGGGATCGGCGTCGTTTGAATCCAGAATGCCGTCACCGTCGTTATCCGGATCCGGCACCCCATCACGGTCCTGGAAACCATCCAGATCCTCCGGGGTGTTGGGATCGCCATCGGTAACATCAGGCACACCGTCGTTGTCGTTGTCGGGATCGGGCGCGCCGTCGTCGTCCTGGTAACCGTCAAAATCCTCGGCATGCAGTGGATCGGCATCGCGGTTGTCCGGGAAACCGTCCCCATCGGTGTCGCCGCCCAGGCCAAAGTACCAGGCGATACCGGCAGTGAAAGTGAAGTAACTGTCATCACCTTCATCCTCGATGTCATCCAGGTCATCAGTCAGGCAGTAGTGATAGAGCGCCTCCACCTGAAAATTCAGGTTGTTGTGGAAGAAATTGCTGAAACCTGCACCCAGAGGAATCGCAAAAGCCGATGTCTCGTAATCACCAGCGTCGTTGCGGGGCAGCTTATCGCTCGTGTCGTAATACATCGGGTCGAACATAAGCCATTCAACACCGAGCGTCAGATAGGGGTTATAGGCCTTGTCCGGCAGAAAGCGGTATTTCACCATCGGAGCGATGGCTATCACACTGGTTTCAAAACCGGCGAGCTCGCTGTTGGCTTTCAGGCTGAACATGCCGGCGGTCAGCTCCACACCGATATCGTTGGTGATCCAGTAGCCGCCGTAAAGGCCGCCGCCGTAGTTATACTCGGCGTTGTTGATGTCGCCATGGTAACGAGCCAATCCCCCCTTGAGTCCAAAGTAGGGTTTGTGTGCAAGCTCTTCCGCGCCGGCGATAGAAGCCAGCAGCAGCGCTAACAACATTGTCATCATCTTTTTCATAGTGTCTCCCTTGAAGTGTATCGTAAAACCAGTTTGAAAATCTAACCTGTCAAAAGCTACTGAATCGCTATGAGGATTGCAAAAGCGCATATTGTCTCCCCTCCTCACCGATCAGCTTTACAATGGTAAGCTCTTTGTCCAGCTGTTCCAGCGCCGGCAGTCAGCACCGCACTGCCGTGATCAAAGGTGACCCCGGCACGATAGCGGCACGGCGCTTCACTGCTGTGATGGTAGTCGAAACCGCTTCAGCGAAAACCGGGGATCAGGTTCCGGAGAAACCTGGTTAGTGTCGTGGCTCCAGCAATCAAAAACAACATATCAAAATAAAACGCCTTTTAGGAGACTAATTGATATATTCCCCGAAGGATCTCCAGCTGTTCTGTAAGAAAGCGATCCAGGGTGATTGCCCCCTCGGATCTATCACGATAGTCTGGTAATCAGGCGGCCGACCTCATCGCAGCAGTGGGGGAAAACAGGGGAGCTGTTTATGAAAGCGAAACTGAATATCTGTCTGATCGTTCTGGCATTGTACGGCTTTGGAACCAGTGGAAGCCCGGGTGGCGCAGAGGCACTTGCCGCGGTGGTCAAACCGCAGCTCAGCCACCAGACTCCCACTGTAGAGGCACCCCTGCTGCGCTGGGACAGTCGCCAGGGTGGCGACACTATCGAAGACGCTGTGCCGATTGCCGTCGGAGAGACTCTTTACGGAAACACCGTCGGCTACAACAATGATTACGATGAAATGTGTCCGTATGGTGGTAATGCGCCGGATGTGGTCTACATCATTACAGCTGAGGAAAACGGCAGCCTCACCTTTGATCTCTGCGATTCCGACTACGATACCAAAATCCTGGTCTGGGATGAGGATCTGAATCTGGTGGCCTGCAACGACGACGCCTGTTCCAACTCGCAGGGGGATTTTTATCGCTCCTTTGCCACCCCCTACTGCAGCGCCGGAGAGAGCTATTACGTAATAGTTGATGGATACGGTATGGATGCAGGGGATTATCAGCTGCATGTCGGTGCCGACTGGTGTGCGGATGAATGCCCGCCTGGAGCAACACCGGAGGGAGAACAGGATTGTCATGATGATTATGTCGATGTCAGTAACGGCGGGTGTTTCAGTGAGCCGCCGGTGTTCGGTACCATCGAATGCGGTGAGACGATCTGCGGCACCTCCGGCGTCTGGAACAGTTACAGCGACTACCAGAAGGACCATGACTGGTATCTGTTTATCTTGAGTGATAGCGCTACCGTCACCTGGACCGTCTATGCTGATTTTACAGTTACAGCACAGTTGTTTGATTTTGTCGATTGCGAAAATTACGGTAACCAGGTTTTTGCCAGCGACACGGTTGGCGCCTGCCAGGAAACGGTCGTCACCGTTAACGATCTGGAGCCGGGTGTCTATGTTGCCAATGTGGAGATATACGACTGCTATCTCTGGGTTTGTGGGTTGGAATACTGGGGCAGACTGGAGTGCGCCTACGAAGAGGTGGAGCCTGTCCTGGAGGTTGCCGGTTTCACCCTTTCTCAGAATTACCCGAATCCATTTAATCCGACTACAACTATTGAATTCACATTACCCCGGCCGGAACAGGTAGCTGTCTCCGTCTATAATCTGCAGGGGGAACTGGTAGCGGTGCTGGCGGCAGGTGTCTTTGGGGCAGGGGTGCAGCAACTGGTGTTCGATGCAACCGGGTTGCCCAGTGGTATCTACCTGTACCGCCTGCAGGCTGGGGAGCTGGCCATCTCCAGGAAACTGATACTGTTGCAATAGAACGGTTGCAATATGTTACAGCTGCAGGTCGGCGCTCGAGTCTTCAATATCTCTCAGTAGCGCAAACCGCTACCAAGAGCTCCGGTAGTGACAATCAGGACACGTTACCGCTCCATCAACCGCTGCAGTTCCCGCATGGTAACCTCGTTGCGTTCATCCCGTACCAATGGCGAGTAGATCCGTTCAAAGCGGATGAGACTGCTGTCGAATTCAGTGACCAGCAGCTCCTCCTGATAGAGACCGGCTCGTGCCTGTTCGTGCCCGTTCGGCTGCCAGACACCGGACCCACCCCAGAACCCGACCCCGTCGTCAAAACCAACCCGGTTGGCGAGAACCACGTAGGAGGACTGCACCTTGGAGTGAAACTTCATCAGCGACTCCCAGACCTGCGTGTTGTTGGATACTTTATTATCGCTGACGCCGCGGATGGGGCTGTTGGTGGGAGCCAGCATCAGGGTGGCGCCGTCCTGCGCCAGGATCAGTGGACCGGTCGCATGCCACCAGTCGTTGCAAACCAGCATCCCGACCCGTCCGAACTTGGTGTCGAAAGCACGGATATGCTGCCCGGGTGAGAAAAAGCGGCGTTCCTCAAACATGCCATAGGTCGGCAGGTAGATTTTGCGATGAATGTGGACAATATGTCCATCCTCGATATAGGCCTGGCTGTTATAGAACTGAAAGTCCTCCGACAGCTCGACGAAACCGACCACCAGTGATATTTTCCAGGATAGTTCCAGTAGCGGCTGCCAGAAGTCAGCGTCCGGTTTCAACGCGACGTCATACACCTGGTCGCGCAACCAGTAGCCGGTGAGGGACAGCTCCGGGAATACCACCAGGGATGCCTCCTCGTCGATAGCGCGCTGAATGTAGTCGTAATGAGTTTCCAGATTGGCCGGCAGGTTCCCCAGTTTCGGGTTTATCTGGGCGATGGCGATATTGAATTTCATTTACTGTCCTGTGTTCGGCGGTTAGCAAAAGTTATAAATGACTCTAAAATGGAACGAGCCGCCGTCAGTTCCAACCTGATTGTATGATCGGCGTTAAAGGATTGCGAATTGAGACGGCGCAGAGTAAAGCTCAACATACCATTGTGTACGAATAACCAGGCGGCGCTCATCTTTGCAACAAACAGGCAGATTGTCAATGTATTTATAGGCGCTAAATCGATATGGGCCAATCCCTTTTGAAATAGTGATGCTCACTTGAAATGTCCGTTATATAATGGAGACAGCGGCATCACTTATACCGCGCCTTGCTCCGTTGTATAAGGCAACTACCAAAGCCGCGCTATTAATAGTATTTCCCGAAATGCACTAATTCAAACGGTCAGCTTAACTGGGAAATACTATAGTTCCGGGCTTCAGACGTTCACCCCCGGGTTCTGGTGACATCTACAGCAGGGTACTATCTGCTCGCTGTTCAGGGGTGGAGTAACATGAGGAGTAGCGGAGGGGGTTTTTATGGGGGTTTCTAATTAGTCAGAGCGTTTGTCGGCGCGGGGTCATCGGCGGTCAGCACGAAAGAACTTGAGGAAATGTTTGTCGCCCCTGCGCCGAGTATCCTGCGAACTAA
>JADHUQ010000010.1 GCA_016784425.1 Candidatus Delongbacteria bacterium
CAGAAAGCGGACTGCAACATGCTTGTCTGCGAGCAGGTGGGCGATCCCAATTCCAGTGAAGGGGAGGGAATCGGTGTGCTGTTTAAAGGCTGGTTTAAAATGAAAAAGCAGTACGAAATGGAAATGACTGCCCCCCGGGCGCGCTGGCCAAAACCCTTTGACACACCGCTGGAAGAGTGGGTCGGTTATTATGCACTGCCACTACCCTCCGAGGTGACCGAGTTACCAGCTGAGATCAGCGAAAAATATCCCTCCCTCCGCCTCGAGACCTGGCGCTATGGCGAAGTGGCGGAAATCCTCTATGTCGGCCCCTACAGCGATGAGATCCCCACCGTTGAGAATCTGCACAGTTTCATCAGGGAGAGCGGTTATCGCATTGCGGGTCCTCACGAGGAAGAATACCTCAAAGGACCCGGCATGTTCTTCCGCGGTAATCCCGACAAGTACCGGACAATCATCCGTTACCAGGTAGCCCCGGTAACAGACAGGGAGTGACCTCGAGCTTCTCTGGCCGTAAGTAAAGAAAACCCCACAGCGCCAGTGTGCGGGGTTTCCTTTTAACAGGCTTGCTGCCAAGCCTCTCTTCAACCTCATTCTGGTCAAGGAGTATCAACAGGCAGTCTCGAAAATACTTATCCCGATTTTGGATAGTGCTGCTCATCCGGGAACAGGTAGCTGCAGCTACATCCCCCAATTGTGGACCGCTGCTTCTCATTCATCCAGTAGTTGCAACAACTCCCATCCCCAGATGGATAACTACTTTTCATCCAGGAACGGGTAGCGATATTCGTATGGTGGCACGAACGTTTCCTTGATAGTACGGGGGGATACCCAGCGCAGCATGTTGAGCAGCGACCCGGCTTTATCGTTGGTGCCGCTGGCACGACTCCCGCCAAATGGTTGTTGACCGACCACCGCACCGGTCGGTTTATCGTTGATGTAGAAATTGCCGGCTGTACCACGCAGCGCTTCTGTAGCGGTGACGATCGCCTGACGATCCTGGGCGAAAACCGCACCGGTGAGTGCGTAATCGGAGGTCTGATCACAGTGTCGCAGTGTTTCCTCATATTCCCCGTCCGGATAGACAAAGATAGTCAGGACCGGGCCGAAGATCTCCTCTGCCATCGTGACGAAGCGGGGATCCTCTGCGAGGATGACGGTCGGCTCGATGAAATATCCGCTGCTCTTGTCGTATCCACCACCAATGATGATTTCCGCTTCCGTTGACTGCCGCGCCTGCTCTATATAACCGGTGATCGTATCAAAGGCGTTGGCATCGATCACGGCGTTCATGAAGTTGGTGAAATCCTGCACGTCACCCAGCTTGATAGTAGCGATATCCTCGACCAGAAGGGCTTTGAGTCCGGACCAGAGCGACTGGGGGATGTAGGCGCGGGAAGCAGCAGAACATTTTTGCCCCTGGTATTCGAAGGCGCCTCTGATCAGGGCGGTGGATAGCGCCTTGAGATCGGCGGAAGCGTGGGCGAAAACGAAATCCTTGCCACCGGTTTCACCGACGATGCGGGGATACTGCTTATAGTCCTGGATATTCCTGCCAATGGTGCCCCACATTCCCTGGAAAACCTCAGTAGAGCCTGTAAAATGTACACCGGCCAGCTCTGGACTGGCCATAACCGGGTTGCCGACCTCACCGCCCCGTCCTGGTACCAGATTGATTACACCATCCGGCAGGCCGGCTTCAAGCAACAGCTGCATGATGAACCAGGCGGAATAAACCGAGGAGGAGGCCGGTTTCCAGATTACAGTATTGCCCAGCATAGCGGGTGCTGTCGGTAGGTTACCGGCGATAGAGGTAAAATTGAAGGGGGTCACCGCAAAGACGAAACCATCCAGCGGCCGGGTGTCGAGTCGGTTCCAGATCCCCTCTGCGGAAGTCGGCTGCTCCTTCATCAACTCCTGCATGTAAAAGGCGTTGTAGCGGTAGAAATCGATCAGTTCGCAGGCGGCATCTATCTCCGCCTGGAAAGCATTTTTAGATTGACCCAGCATGGTGGCGGCATTGAGGATCGGACGATAACGGGTAGCCAGCAGCTCCCCTGCTTTGAGGAAAATTGCAGCACGCTCCTCCCAGGGCAGGGCGGACCAATCAGCTTTAGCCTCCCGGGCTGCCTGGATAGCCAGTTCCACCTCCCGTTTTCCAGCTTTATGATAGCGTCCCAGCCGATGCTGGTGGTCATGCGGCATTACGCAATCCGCCAACTGGCCACTGTTGATTTCCCTGCCGCCGATGATCAGGGGTATTTCCAGCTCGGTAGTGCTCTGGCGCAGCAGCTCTGCCTTGAGCAGTTTTTTCTCCTCCGACCCCGGTGCATACGCTTTTACCGGCTCATTGGCAGGTCGTTCCAGTCTGTAGAATCCGGCACTCATATATCGACTCCTCTGTTG
Source organism: Candidatus Delongbacteria bacterium (assembly GCA_016784425.1). Taxonomy (GTDB): domain Bacteria; phylum CAIWAD01; class CAIWAD01; order BS150m-G50; family BS150m-G50; genus BS150m-G50. The sequence continues at coordinate 2,407 of JADHUQ010000010.1, forward strand.
ATATTTTGTGATACATAGCTTCAGGCTGTGCGGTGTCAAATTATGTCAGGACAACTGCATTTCCAAAAAAAACGGTCAGCGGGTATCAGCGCTATCATGCTGACAGACTGTTCGCAGTTTTCATCTCAACCTTAACAGGAGCATCCCACCTGCCAGCTCCTCACCCGATGATGGCGCTGGCTGAAAGTGCTCCCAGAATATTCCAGAGCAGATAGAACCCCACTACAATTACAGCGGGGCGGAGATGGTCGTCAGTCTCTGTCAGCAGTCCCAGACCGAGTCCTGCCAGGCCCGCCTCCCAGAGATGGAACAGGTCAAGGTGTGCAAAGAAATACTGGATAAATCCAGTCGGTTGCCGTAACAGCAGTGAAGGCCCGAGGGTGGTGCGCACACTCCCGCTGAGCAGTTGCAGTGGTAACCGCAGGATGATTCCGGCAGCGTGGATATAGCCCAGGTAGATACTGAAGGTGAACAGGAGGCGGAACGAAACTTCCCTTCTCAAAAAAACACGGCTGACAAAACGCAACAGCAGCGCCAGCAGCCAGCGTCCCAGCAGCGTCACCCCCCCCAGCAGCAGGAGTTGTGTCATCAGGTCTGGTGCGGCCAGTGGATCTTCTTCTGGAAGCGCTTCACCTTCACCGGTAAACTGCAGCAGACTCTGTAAAAGGTCATCGAACTCCAGCGCTGCTATCTCCTGGGTCAGACGGGCGTTGATGAACACCACCAGCAGAAGCATACCAAAGGGAATCAGCCAGCGGGTCTCCCGGCGCAGGGCGGCGATAGTTGCAGCCGGTTGTCGGAAGATGCCGAACATCAATGCCAACTCACGCAGCGCCAGTTTGTGCCATTTGTTCATGGTTGTTCAGTTCTCCGGCTTGGCGGCAGTAGTTCCAGTTGAGATATCTTTTTACGCAACCGCTCCCGCGCCGCTGTTGTGAGCGGCAAGGCCAGCGCACTGTCGCGCAGTGCCAGCGCCCGCGGCCAATGCTCGAGTTCACGGTTGATCCAGACCATTTTGTTCAGACAATAGAACTCGTTATAGTGACTCGGCTGCTGGTCCGCCTGCAACTGTTCCAGAAGCAGAGAGTATAGCGAATCGGCGGCTGCCAGCTCACCCCGCTGGCGTTGCGCCTGCGCCAGGGGAAAGAGAAAATGGCGACTGTCAGGAAACTGCTCCCGTCCTCGGAGCGCCCAGGCCAGGGCTGCTTCGGGCTGGCCGTAATCCATCATTATCCAGGTGAGGTTACTGACCGCCAGCCAGCGGCCGAATTGACCTGTGGTCGCAGCTCGCTCCAACCGGGCGATCCCCTCCGCGCGTTGATCATCAATGAAAGGAACCCAGGTGAGATTCTGTAACAGGCTGCTCTTCCAGTAAAGGTAGTTTCCCAGGCCCAGATCCACCTCCCGGTAATCGGGGTAACCTGCCGCCAGATTTTCCAGGCGGTTGACCCCATCAATCCCCTGCAGGTACATGCGCCACCACTGCCCGCGACGCTTGGCCAGGTAAGAGCGGTACAGACTGCAGCCGGCACGCAGAAAAAGTAGATCGGCATCCTCCTCCACGAGTAGCAGTGAATCGGTGATCTGTTCGGTCCGGGCCAGATGATACTCGTAGCTGTCAGATCGGGCATAATCCTCACGGTCCTGCATCCAGGCAGCGTAAACCGTAGCGATATGGAAGTGGGCCAGGGCTGCGGAGGAGGCGTTTTCGTAGGCCAGACTGTCTTCCAATCTGCCACTGAAGAGAGCGATCGCCTCCAGGTAGTGATGGTTGATAGCGAGTTCGACACATTGATTGATGTCAGCTGCTTCCGCCGGTGAAAAACAGTGCGCCGCTGGCGTGAGTTTCAGCAGCAACAGCAGTAGTAGAAGCAGACGGTATGCCGGTTGACCGGTTTTGGGTTCAGGTGCCATAGATGCGATCACCGGCGTCACCCAGGCCAGGCAGGATGTAACCCCTCTGGTTGAGCTGCCGGTCGAGTACTCCGAGAAAAACTGTGATATCCTCATGGTCCTGCCGGATCCGCTCCACCCCCTCCGGTGCGGCAATGATATTGACCAGTTTGATCCTGGCGGGCCGGTACTGTTTGATGAAGGTGATAGCCTGCGAAGCACTCCCCCCAGTGGCCAGCATCGGATCGAGAATAAGTACGGTGGATCCCTCCATCTCCGCCGGGATCCGCTGGTAGTAAACAACAGGCTCAAGGGTCTCCTCGTCGCGGTACATACCGACATGCGCCACCTGGGCCGTCGGAATCAGACGCCTGAATGGAGCCAGCATCCCCAATCCGGCACGCAGAATCGGAACCAGGATAATCGGTTTATCCAGCGCCAGGGCTGAGCAGTTCTCCAGTGGAGTTGTAACTTCAATCTGCTGCTGTCTCAGATCGCGGGTTGCCTCAACCGCCAGCACGGTGGCGATGTTCTCCAGGTGGTGAGCGAACAGCTCCGTCTCGGTATCCTGCTGCCTGATCACCGACAGGTAGTGATGAACCAGTGGGTGTGTGGATGTGAATACCTCCATGAAGCCTCCCGTTGCGCCGACTGTCATTTTAGAATTGAACCGTCGTCAATCTACATCGCGAATCTGGAAATTGCCAAAAAGGGATGAATTTTCGATCTGGAAACGTTAGAATCTGCGGGCAACAGATGCGTCTGTTTTATCACAGCATGCTTCCACGACCCTCTACTCACTATTATTACAGCCACTATTAACGGTCTTCCCCGTTTGCAGCAGCTGCATGGTATTCATGGTATTGCGATTCTATTTTTGTGAAACCCTTACCGAGGTATTCGCAATCTGCAGCCAAAGCGTGCCATCAGTTAAGTTGCCCTTTGCGGTGGACGATATTTTAGACAGAGGTTCAACAGCGTTCAATCCTGGACATGAGCAAATTTGGAGACAGCGTGGAGCCACGCCCATCAGCCAGCTTGAATATCGTCGATTATCAGCTCGTTACAGATGAACAACGGGGATCCAGCATTATGCTGGCATTACAGGTCCACCCGGAGACGGAAAGTCTGGTGGATGATCTCCAACGGCGTGAGCGGCTGGACGGCTTTCTCCAGGGAATCCAGCTGGACAAAACGCCGGCCGTCGGTGATGTCAATCCACAGTTGATGCAGCTGAAGCTGGCCGGCGATCTGGCCGGACACCTGACCTCCATTTTCGGTCGCGAGTCGATTGGGTATGAGATCCGCTTTCGTGGTGAGCAGGTCTACGAGCTGCATTTCCAGATCCGTTATATCCAGCTGTCTCTGTTCGCCATTCTCCTGGCAGTATACATCATCCACCAGATTTACCGTGCCGGCGATGTGGACCGTCGCAGTCGGGCGTTATTGCAGATGGGCCGGATCTACTTCAAGCAGGGGGTGAACGGAGATCGGAATCTGCAGCAGGAGGTAATTGCGGAGCTGGCCGGACGCTTTGAGAATGAAACTGTCAATGCTTTTATAACCATGCTGCACCCCAACAGCCGCACGATAGGTAATATAATGCGAAAAATTCTCCTGGTAGACGATGTGAACTACCTGACAGAAATCTACAGCGACGCCCTGGCCAGCCGTGGCTTCTCCGTTCATACCGCTGCCGATGGGCTGGAAGCGCTGAAACTGTTGCGACGCAATGAATATGACCTGCTGGTTACCGACCTGCAGATGCCTGCAATGGATGGGGTGGAGCTATTCTACTCTGTGCAGCAGTTCCAGTCGAATCTGCCGGTAATGCTGATTACCGGGTGGCATCATAAAGAGGATGTCGAGATGCTGTTGCGCGATGGTGCTATCGCCTGTCTGATGAAGCCGTTCTCCCTGCCGGAGCTGGTCAAGGAGGTTGAAGGGCATTTTGCTACAGCCGAGTTGATGAACTTTTGAGGATGATGCAGCCGCGTAACAATCCTGCGCGTCGACTTATTACTTAAACCACTGATACATCAAAGACTGGGATAAGAGCACCTCTTTACCTATTCCGCCCTCCGGCAACCGGTTATCTCTTGAGGTAACTTTCCCCAACTACCGCCTCCTTCATTCAAATCCCACAACCACACTGGCGAAAGGTGGCAGCTCCAGCTCCAGGTGTGTCCCATTCTGAACAAAAGCCAGCTCGCCGAAGAGCAATTCCGGTGTGCTGTCTGCCAGGTGGACGGGCAACTGCAGGGTACGTTGCAGTGCAATCCCACGCTTGTTGTGCACCACCAGCAGTTGATCAGCCGGGTAGGAGCGCAGAATGGCGTAAACACCGCTGTCTGCCAGCAGGGTATGGAAATCCCCCCGCCGCAGGGCAGGGTGGTCGCGACGCAACTGCCCCAGAGTACGGGTGCGGCTGAGCATCTTTTCCTCGTTGACGGTCAGTTCAAACCGCATCGGTCGCCGGTTATCCGGATCGGCAGCACCGGTCATACCGATCTCATCACCATAATAGAGGGTGGGAATACCGGGGATCGTCATCACGAAAGCGAGGAACTGAGTCATGCGGTCATAACTTTGGGGATCATCCACCTCTGGTGGATCGCTCCAGCCGATCTCAGCGGTATTGCCTTCATCGGCATAATTGATATCCCCATCCGCATAAGCCATAAAGCGCACCTGGTCGTGACTGTCAACCAGGTTACCCATCAGGTGATGCCAGCCATAGCTCTGCAGACCTTTGCGCAGCTCCCGATCCAGGTCGTTGAAATCCGCCTCTGAATCGAGGAAAGTGCGCCGTGCCGTATAGAAGAGGTTGAAGTTGAACTGCGAATCGAGCAGGCGTGGTTTGACATAGGAACCGACCAGATCGTAACTGCCGAAAGTCTCACCTATCTGGAAAGGTCGCCCGCCCCGGAAATCCTGATGATCATCCAGAGTCGTCGCGAGAATCCTCCAGAAACGGAGCGGGATATGTTTGACCGCATCCTGCCGGAAACCGTCCAGTCCACCCTCCCGCAGCCACCAGCCGGCGTCAGCCGCCAACGCCTCCGCAGCGCCGTTATCGCAGGTAAGATCAAAAGAGGGGAGAAACGGCTCAAACCAGGTGGTCAGCCGGTAATCATCCCAGCGTCGCAGGTTGAGGCTGCCGTCCGGCAACTCCAGCTGTCCGAACCAGTCGGGATGCTCGCGGAAGTAGGGATGATCTTCGTAGACATGGTGAGAAACAAAATCCATCAGCACACTCTGCTGACGCTCGTGCAAAAGGTCGGTCAGTTCCCGCAGTTGCCGCAGAGTGCCGAAGCGGGGATCCACCCCCCGCGGATTGATCGGCCAGTAACCGTGATAGTCGCTGAACCAGCGATGGGGTTCCGGGAATTCCTGACGAGCCACCAGCGGCCCCTGGTAGAGGGGGGAGATCCAGAGGGTGGTCACCCCCAGTTCGTTAAAATAGCCGGCTCTGGTTTTCTGCAACACCCCGGCCAGATCGCCACCCTGGTAATCAGCCTTGGGAGATAACTGCTCACCACCAACCGCGCGGTTATTACCAGGATCACCGTCGCTGAACCGATCTACCACCAGCGAATAGATGAGCATGTCCTGCGGCAGGAAACCGCTTTCCGGCAGGCCGTCCCGTAGCTGAAGCTGTTGCACATTCCCGGCGCGCCCTCCACCGGCGGCAACCAGTCGCAACAGATGACTGCCCGCCGTGAAACCAGATTCAAGTGGCAGTCGTACCTGCACCGTTTGTCCCTCCCTTTCCAGCAGGGTGGCGGGTAAGCGGTGGTTGTCCCACAACACCAGCAGCTCCGCCTCGCTGTTATCCAGGCTGTAAGTATAGACCACCTCACTGCCTGTCTGTCCGGACGACACAAACCAGAGTTCAGGCGCCGGGACCGAGGTTATCTCCAGCAGCGAGTTGAAGTCACCAAAACCGTTGGGAACCTTCTGTGCGCATGCAGGATCTAACCGGTCTTCACCGGCAACCTGGAGACGGTAGGGATATGAGCCAGGTTCCAGGAAAAGGGTCCGACTCCAGCCGGAAACCGGATCAAAAGCCAGAGGATGTGATTGGCGGTTCCAGCTGTTGAAGGAGCCGAAAACTGTTACCGCCAGCTCCGGATCGGAGACCGGGTAGATGATCTCAACCGGAAAACGGGCGGAAATGCGCAGCGGTAACAACAGCGTGTCCGCCTCCCAGAGCAGGATCACCAGCCCCAGCCCGCTTCCATCTACTGGAAGCTGCAGTTGCAGCTGCTCTCCTGAGAGTACTGCTTCCACACCGGTCGCGGCCATTACTTCCACCTCCAGCGGGGGGGGGAGATAATCGGGCAGATGCAGTTCAACTGTTTCGCCGGCCGGCACTGAGGTTATGGGAAGTGGAGGTCGCCCGGCGGTCTGCTCCGCAGGTTTGGGACCGCAGTTGATCAGGACGATCAGCAGTAGTAACGAAGTTGTCAGTCGCATGTCAGATCCTGTCTCGCTTCAAGTTATGATAAATAGCCATGCAGAAAATGTAGCAGGAACCGGGAGTTGAATCACTATAAATGCAATTCTCCTGCAGAGCGAGGGGGATAAAAGACACCGGGAAAGAGAGATGATGAATTGGGAAGCTGGTCTGATCGTGTGAATTGTTGCAGGGCAGCTCATCAGGTCTGTCTTATATCCCGACAGCAAAACCCTTTCCCGTAATAAAAAAAGTGATACTTTGTGGGGAACATTTTCCCACCGGTGGCATCAAATACCGAAACGAGGTAATCCCCGGGGGTCGATCCACGCTTCCTGTCTGCGGTTGCAGAATCCGGTTGAGTTCTTTCAATTCACCTGTAGCGCCCTTACAGCAGGCTGTTCAGACAGCAGCCGGTTTCGCAGCGTTTCGTTGTTACCACCACCCGGATTTCTGATCGACAAGAACTTGTAATTATGATAAACAGGACAATCATGGAGTCAGCATGATCAAAATCGAACATCTGGTTCAAAAGTATGGAGATCTACGCGCCGTCGACGATGTCTCGCTGGACATTGCCAACGGTGAAATCGTCGGTCTGCTCGGACCCAACGGTGCCGGCAAGACCACCGCGATGAAAGTACTCACCTGTTTCCTTCCTCCGACTGAAGGCGAGGTCAGCGTAGACGATCTCGATGTAGAACAGGATTCGCTCGCAGTCAGAGAACGAATTGGCTATCTGCCTGAAAACAATCCCCTTTACAGCGATATGACCGTTCGCGAAACGCTCGATTTCGTGGCGGATGTACGCAGGTTGAACGGCAGCAACCGCGGTCGCCGCCTGCGTTATACCGTTGAAGCCTGCGGGCTTGAAGGCATGCTCAACCGTCCGGTGGGGGAGCTGTCCAAAGGTTACCGGCAGAGGGTCGGGCTGGCACAGGCGATCCTGCACGATCCACCGGTACTGGTGCTGGATGAACCGACCAGCGGTCTCGATCCCAACCAGATCGTCGAGATCCGTAACCTGATCCGGGAGCTGGGCAAGGAGAAGACAGTGATCCTCTCAACCCACATCATGCAGGAGGTACAAGCCACCTGCAGCCGGGTCGTTATCATCCACCAGGGCAAAATAGTGGCTGACGGTACCAATGAAGAGCTGCAGGCTCAGCTGGAAGGACAGGATCGTTACAGTATCGAATTCCGCGCTCCCGGTGACAACATCGCCACCGAGTTCAAGAGCTCCCTGGGAATTGATATCTACGATGATGTCTCCACCCCCGGCGCGGGCAGTTATCACTATATCCTGCAGATTGAGAAGGATCGTGATGAGCGGGAACGTATTTTCCGCCTGATGGTGGATCACGGCTGGACCCTGCTGGAACTGCAGCGGGAACAGGTCAGTCTTGAGGATGTTTTCCGAGAGCTGACGACAAAGTCGTAAAATGACGACAAAATCGTAAACCCGCGCCAAGTCGCAAATGAATACAAAGTGAGGCAAGGCTTATGCAGAATAGCCTGGTAATATTTCGCAAGGAGATGCGGGCATACTTCAATTCCCCCATCGCCTACATTTTTCTCGCCGTGTTCCTGGTGTTGTCAGGGTGGTTTTTCTTCTCCACCTTCTTCGTCATCAACCAGGCATCGCTACGCGGCATTCTGGAACTGATACCGGTCTTTTTCATCTTCTTCATCCCCGCCGTGACCATGCGGCTGGTGGCAGAGGAGAAGCATTCCGGTACCATGGAAGTGCTTTTGACCTTTCCGATCCGCAACCGGGAGGTCATTTTCGGGAAATTCCTGGCCGCGCTGGCACTGGTTTCGATCGGCGTAGCCCTGACCGGTACCTACATCCTGACCGCCGCCATGCTGGGTAACCTGGATGCCGGGGTCACACTGGCCGCTTATCTCGGTATGATCCTGATGGCTGCCACCTATATGGCGCTCGGTCTGTACGCTTCCACCATCACCAGCAACCAGATCGTAGCTTTTATTCTCGGCATCCTCTTCATCTTCCTATTTTTCTATTTCGACAAGATGCTGGTGTTCCTCCCCAACTGGCTGGTTGGAACATTCGAGTACCTGTCGGTGGACTACCACTACCGTAATTTCGTCAGGGGTGTCTTTGACAGTCGCGACCTGATCTACTTCGGGTCGGTTATCTTCCTCGGCCTGGCCATGGCTACCCGGAAACTGGCGGAAAGGAGATGGAGCTGATCATGAAGCAAAACAAGAGCTTTCTCAATATCGGTAACCTGCTGCTGCTGCTGGCTGTCCTGGTGGCACTCAACATTCTGGCCGGTCGCGTCTTTTTCCGTTGGGATGTATCGGAGGGACAGCTGTTTACCCTTTCCGACTACAGCCGTGAGGTTGTCTCCAATCTCTCAGATCCGGTGACTGTCAAAGCCTATTTCTCCCGCAATCTGGGGCAGTACAACAATGTCCGTCAATATGTCAAGGACAAGCTGGCCGATTATCGCAGCTATTCGCACGGCAATTTCACCTTCGAACTGATCGATCCGGGTGATGACGATGAAGCGCTGCGGCAGGAAGCGGCCGGTTTCGGGGTGCAGCCGATCCAGATGCAGACGTTGGAAAACGACAAACTGGAGGTCAAGCTGGTCTGGATGGGACTGGTATTTCTCTATGGCGACAAGAAAGAGACAATCCCGGCGGTACAGCAGATCGACAATCTGGAATATGATATCACCAGTCTGATTCGACGACTCACCGAACCGACACCGACCCGCATCGGAATCCTGCAGGGGCATGGTGAACCGGGACTGGACGACCGTCTTTCGATGTTCCAGGAGGTGCTGAGCAAGAATTACTACCTTGAACCGGTGGACCTTACCACGGTACACCATATCGATACCGGTCTGCACGCGCTGCTGCTGATCTCCCCCAATCAACTGTTCACCGCCGGCGACAAAGCGCTGCTGGATGAGTATTTCATGGGTGGTGGTCGTCTCGGTATCTTCACCAACAGTGTCGAAACCGATATGCAGACCCAGCAGGGTACTGCCCGTGTCCTGGGTCTGGAGGATCTGCTTTCCGCCTGGGGTGTCTCTGTCCGCAACAACCTGGTGATGGACCAGCAGGCCGGTATGGTACAGGTGCGGATGGGAGGACAGGGCCTGATGTCGATGTTCCCGGTCTCGATGCAATATCCCTTCTTCCCCCGGGTGACCGGTTTCAACCGGGAGCTGAGTATCTCCAAGGGGGTGGAAGCGGCCCAGCTCTTTTTCCCCAGCAGCCTGGATACATCGCTGGCTTCACGCGCCGGGATCAAGGTGGAACCGTTCGCCTGGTCCGGTGCGAATACGCAGGTGATGACCAACCGCTACGAGCTGGGGATCAGGCAGCAGTATACCGCTGCCGATTTTCCTGATGGTCGCCAGCTCTTTGGTGCCGCTTTCAGTGGCAGCTTCCCTTCCGGGCAGCATGAGGCGGCACTGCTGGATTCCATGAGCATCAACCTGCCGGCCGCAAGTCCGGAGAACCGGCTGGCGGTCTGTGGTGACGGTTATTTTGTCATGAACGATTTCCTGGGTCAGCGGCAGCTGGCCAACCTGGAACTGGCACAGAATATCGTCGACTGGCTGGTCCAGGATGAGGGTTTGATCAACATTCGCTCCAAAGTGGTCACCGACCGCCCCCTGACCGAGATCTCAGCCGGCTCCAGGAATGTCATCAAGTGGTTAAATATTCTGGGTACACCGGTGCTGCTGGTACTGTTCGGCATGATCCGCTGGCAGATGAAACGGACCCGCCGCAAGCAGGAGCTATAAAATGAGTAAAAAGACCTTTTACCTGATCGGCCTGCTGGCCGTGTTGTTATTGTTGATATTTCTGCCGGATATGATTCCAGAGGATCGGGGTTATCCTGTCACGCTGGGGGTAATCGATACCGCCGCGGTGACCCGTATCGAGGTGATCGCCTCCGACGAGCAGCTGTTACTGGAGAAAGAGGGTGGGGCACTGGTCATGCGGCAACCGCTCGATCTACCTCTGGATAACTACCAGGCTGACCGGTTGCTGGCGGCATTGCTGAACCTGAAAGTCTCAGCGCTGACTACCCAGAAGGAAGCTCAGTTTGCCAGGTATCAGCTGACCGACACCCTCGGTATCCAGGTGAAAGTCACCGCCGGGGACCAGGTGGTGGCAGATTTCCTGCTGGGCAAGGAGAGCTCCGATTACCAGCACAGCTATGCCCGTCTCACCGGCACCAACCAGGTACTGCAGCTGTCGCGCAATCTGACCAGCACCTTTAAACAGAAAGCCAGCAACCTGTTTCGGCGGGAACTGTTCAACATTGATCCAGCTGAACTTATGCTGGTGGCGGTGCGGGATCCCCTCGACAGTAATGGCAACCTCACCCTCAATGTTGCGGAAGGGAACCTGTTCACCGATCCCCGGGGCAACACCTTCCCGGCTGATTCGGCCACGGTACAGAATTATCTGCGCCAGATCGGCCGTTTGCGCGCCAGCGCTGTCGTCATGCCGGAGGAGGAGCGGGATGCCCAACTGGCACACCTGATGCTGACGGTTGAGTTGAAAGCCGCCCGTGAAAAGCTGGAACTGGAGTTCTACCAGGATCCGGACAACGAGGAACAGCGTATTCTGGTGTTGCCGAAGTATCCCTACCGTTTCCGGGTGCAGAAGTATCAGATGGACAAGTTCCGCAAGTCAGCCGAGGATTTTCTCGGTGAAGAGGAATAAACGACGAACAGTTTGCGGCGCCTGCGGGCGCCGTTTTTTTTGCAGGTAACCTGACCGATGAAGCCAGTACAACGAGAACAGTTCTTTCACCGTCTGCAGCAACTCAATCCGCAACCGGTCAGCGAACTGCAATGGGGTGATCCTTACACTTTGCTGGTAGCGGTAATCCTCTCAGCCCAGGCTACCGACATCAGCGTCAATAAAGCAACCCCGGCGCTTTTCAAACGGGCCGCCACCCCCGCGACCATGTTGAAGCTGGGTGAGGATAAACTGCGGCAACTCATCCGCACGATCGGGCTTTACAACTCCAAAGCGAAAGCTATCATTGCCATGTCGCAGCAGCTGCTGGATAAGCATGGTGGCAATGTTCCCGGAACTTTGCAGGAGCTGGAAGCGCTGGCCGGGGTTGGACGCAAAACCGCCAATGTCATTCTCAATATCGCCTTCAATCAACCGACCATTGCGGTCGACACCCATGTACACAGGGTAGCCAACCGCACAGGGCTGGCACCCGGTAAAACACCGCTAGAAGTTGAAACCGCACTGCTTAAAACTGTCCCCGCAGCCTATCGCCAGCACGCCCATCACTGGTTGATCCTGCATGGCCGTTATATCTGCCAGGCGCGTAAACCGCTCTGCGGAACATGTCCGGTGGCTGATCTCTGTGGCTGGAAAGGGAAGCAGGGTCAGGGGAATGCAGTTTAAACAGTTCAGCCTCCACACACTCTGACCTTTGCGCCGGATTTCAGCTCCCCTGATACCGACCACTTCACATTTTGTGTTAGCAGCCATTGCCTGGCCAGGTGTTGTCACCGCTCCAAGGTCAGAGCGTGGGATAAGCACAAATGGGGATTACATTATCAGAATATCTTGTCTGTTACGATGGCAATCAGTACTATGCGAAAAGCATGATACACATCAATGCAAGGTGTTTTCAGCCTCCAGTCAAGGTAACCCTGTTTATGAAAGAGCGTATGGAAGTCAGGTGGTTCCAGCAATCATCCCGAAAGCTGTCCAGGCAGCTGGAACCTGGCCTGACAATTCGAGGCTCTACTGATGTTAATGGCAGCAATTCTATCCCGGGAGTCCGCAATAGTGATTTGAAATCCATCTTAATGTAGGGAGAGTAACAATGGAATCGACAGCTGTTTTGAAAAGCGATCGAACTATTAGTTTGAAGTTAATCCTTACAAGCAAGAGACTGACTGTATGGAAGGGTATTCTCAGCTTCCTTGCTCTTGTATTGATATTGGTACCCATTTCAGTTGAAGCAGATGAATGTGATTTCATAGCTATGCTGGCGCAGGGTGGGACGTTCATTCATGAGGTTCCGACTGGTGCTGATGTTTATTTTAATTCCCTTCAAAACCAGTCATGCCCACCGAATGTAGATGGCTACGGTATTGTTTATTACGATACCGATCCCTTAATGAGTGCAGAACAACGGTTCTACGCGGAAGATGATCCAAATCCAAATAATGACATTTACTTTGGCCATTTTGATAACGGTGTAATGACCCAAGCCAGAAACACTATTCAGGATGTTGAAGAGCCGGTCAACGCCACAATAGTCCTTGGTCATGATAGAGAAGGAACTGGTGGTCAAGGCAACCACCCCTTCTGGCTGGATTGGGAGGGTAGAACTTACACATTGGTTCACAATGGTGGAATCAGTGGAACAATGAAGCAGAATTTCCTCTCAGGTCTACTAAACTCCGGTTGGTTTCAAGATCATGACTCGAACTGGTATGGAATTGAAAGCCATGGTTCCGTAGATACCTGGATAGATAGTGAGCTTTGGTTCCATTACCTGATGTCCTATATCAACCAAGAAGATGGCGATGTTTTAAGCGCTATTTTTGCTGCACTGAATGAAGACAATTTTCTTGTTGGTGCCGGGACTTACTATGATGTAAGAGCTGATATCATGAGTTCGAACAGTACGGTCAACTTCGTCCTGTCTGATGGAGAAAGCCTGTATCTGTTCCGTGACGCCAGCGATACAGGGCATCAAATGTCCTTGACGCGCCATGAAACAAGTGGATTGATGGGTGTGACTACCGATAACAGTGGCACTGAGCTGGAGCAATACTATCTGGTGTATCTACCACCGTCGGGTGACGAGGTCACTTACATAGATGCATTCAACTACGATATCTACACTTACGATGACTACACCTGGGTTTGTTATCCGCTACTGCCGACATTAACCGGACCTGCCACCAGTGATCATTTCAATCAGATTGAGCCTTTAATCAACCATATGCGCGTACTCCATGAAGATGAGAATCCCGCAATTTGGCAATACGGAGACTGGACTCTCGGTGAAATTGATAACATTGTCAGCACCATGGGCTACAAGGTGAAAATTCTGGATAATGGGTTCGAAGAATGTGAGCATATCGTATCCGGTGAACAGTTGATTAATCCGGTATCTTTCGTGACACTACATAACGGGATCAATTACGTTCCCTATTTCCTGGAAGGATCGCAGCATCCCTCAGAGGCTTTCCCGTCCAATGTACTGGACAATATGCTCTCGATCGAGGCGGAAGATTGGTTCATGGTGCGCATCAATGGCGAATTCTATGTGAAAAAGAAATGTCCACCTGTTACGGAACCGGAGTATGTGGAGTGTTTTACTTTACACTACGGTGCGATGTATATGCTGAACATGTCACTGTTTGAGCCAATAGACTTTATCTACCATCAACCGGAAACCCCCCTGGATCTTTTTGTATTACCCACCCCGGAGTACTTCACCTTTGATGACGGCGAAGACTATCTCATGGTAGTTATTGAAGAGATAGAAAACGGTGAAGATGTAATCGAGATAGGGGCCATGCAGAATGGTATCTGTGTCGGCGCCGAGGTAGTTGACGGCTATCCGATCAACCTGCGGGTCTACGCCGAAAATCTGGATGGTGTGACCTACGAGGTGATCCATGATGATCCACTCTACCGGACGGTACCGGGTGAACCGGCTCCTCCGGTACGACGGACACTGGCACCTGCTGCAAGGCGTTACATCAATGGCGCTACTCTGCTGGAGTTGACCGACATCACTGATCTCTATACTGCGCAACCTTCCGCTTTCTCTGCCGTCTCGGCCACTCCCAATCCGTTTAATCCCTCAACCGAGATCAGCTTCCTGCTTAACCGGACCAGCGATGTTTCACTGAAGGTGTACAATATCCAGGGACAGCTGGTGAGCACACTGCTGCAGGGATCGCTGGAGAGCGGCGTCTATTCCTGCAGCTGGAATGGCAGTAGTGACAGAGGCAATCCGGTGGCGAGCGGCATTTACTACTTCCAGTTGGGCAACGGCACAGAGCAGATCAGCGGGAAACTGATTCTGCTCAAGTAATAATCAGCAGGGAGGAGCAGATGCAATCCGACACTCGAATGCACAAATCTAGTCCTTCAAGCGAAGCCGAATCTAGAACCCAGCCCCAGGGCTTTCTTCTTGGGGAGGAAAAGTGGATTTGGTTCGCTAAAGTGTTTCTCGGACTGCTTGCTGCTATTGCCCTGTTGCTGCAACCTCTAGATCTACAGGCTGGCACATACCATGTGCCCGCAGATTTCCAAAGCATACAGATGGCGATAGATGGTGTCTCCCCTGAGGGAGACACCGTCGTTGTTGCACCCGGCAGCTATGTTGAGAATATCGACTACCATGGCAGGAACATCTTTCTCACCTCCCTCTATTACCTGGAAGGTGATGAAAGTTACATCGAGCAGACAGTGATCGACGGTGGACAGAATGGTTCGGTTATTACATTCATAGAAGGGGAGGAGCGTTCCGCCGTGCTGAATGGTTTTACCATCACCAACGGCAGCGGAAGACTTAGTGGCGGTTACACAACTGGCGGAGGGATTTTTATTGACGAAAGTAGTCCCAGTTTGACCAATTGCCTGGTCACAGGCAACAACTGTGCCGGTATCACCGGTGGAGGTGGGATATTCATCTACCGCTCGTCGGTTCATCTCTCCAATCTGACCATCAGGGAGAACTCGGCACAAAGCCTGGCCGGGGGGCTGCGAGTCACCAATTCCGAGATCGAAATGGACTCACTGAATCGTTGTAATATATATCTGAATGAGGCGGCTTCGGCCAATGATGTTTTCGTCAAGGTTAGCAATCAGCCCCATCTAGCCGTTTTTCTTGATACAGCAACTGTAGCCTTCCATAGTGACTACTTCATAGGTGGAGATCTGTCGAGTGTCGATATCCTTCACGGCAAATTGGAACCGGCACAGCATGATCTCTGGGTCTCACCGGATGGTGATAACAACAACAGCGGCAGCTCACCTGATGATCCCCTCAAGACCATCACTTATGCGTTGCACATCATTGATGCCGACTCCCTGCATCCTCTGACCATTAACCTCATGCCAGGTACTTTTTCACTCTCCGGGGGACAGAGCTTCCCCTTTAATCTCCGCTCTTATGTTTCCCTGGTAGGTTCTGGCCGGGAGTTGACTATCCTCGATCTGGAGCATTCCGGTCCGAGGGTGATGGTAGGTATGGATATGGAACAAGATTACACCATCCGTTCTATGAGCATTCTGAACACCGCCAGACCTGATTTTTTTACAGGTATTGCCTTCACACAGAATCGTGGAGTTGTGCTTGAGGATGTTTTGTTTTCCGGTCATGAATCGACCCATTTCATTGCTGACAGTTATTATGACTGGATGTCATACATTGATAATACCAGTCTGACCATCCGTAACTGTGACTTCATCGATAATAACTGCATCAGAGTTGCTGGTGTTGGTAGACATGCAGAAGCGCTGGTGCAAAACTGCCGTTTCGAAAACAACACACCTCTGGAAGATTGGGATCCGGAATGGGAGGGAACTTCTTCAGCGCTGGGCATGGTAGCACCTTCTTCATCATATCCTTATCCCTTTTACCACCGTGTGGAAAACTGCGTCTTCACCAACAACGCTGCGACTTATACCGACCCCTTCTTTCACTTTTCCACTGCGCTGAATCTACGGGATTACCGCTATCCGCTGGACATCGTCAACTGTACTTTTGCCGATAACTCCTCACTGGTCAGTGGCTGCCTGGGGGCGATTAGCTATGCCACCGAAGATGAGGTGCGGCTGGTGAACTGCCTCTTCTGGGATAACGAGCTGTATGAGTTCTACATCGATGCTTCGACTCAGCCGATTACCATGCTGTTCTCGCACAACATTATCCAGGATATGGAAGCAGGTATGAACCTGATCGGTAATCCAGAGTTGATATTTGTCGAAGGCAACTTCAGCGCCGATCCGCTGTTTATGGGTTCTGGGGAGCACCCCTATCAACTCACAGAGGGTTCACCGGCAATCGACGCAGGTATTGCTTTCTGGGTGGTTGATGGAGACACGGTCATCAATCTCTCGCCGGATCAGTACGAAGGAGGGGCACCTGATATCGGTGCGTATGAGTGGGAGCCTGAGGTCGCAGTTGATGATGCCCCACAACAGCTTCCAGGTGACTTTGCTATCACTTCAATCCATCCCAATCCCTTCAACAACAGCACTCTGATAAAATTCAACAATCCCCGGGCTTGCCAGGTCGAATTGGTCCTTTATACTATTACCGGCAGGTTGGCAACAACACTTATCGATGCCTGGGTTGGGGCCGGTGAGCACAGTGTGCAATTCTCCGCCGATGACTTTGCCAGTGGTGTATATGTCGTGAAGCTTGAATCGAAACTGGGCTGGGACAGTCGTTTGCTTACACTTGTGAAGTAATTGTTGGTCGACCTAGCAAAAAGGAAAAACGTGAATCCTCAAATTCTCATGATTGCCAGTGCAGGGATCATCAGTTTGCTAGGCATCGTACATTTGGTACTCACATTTTGGGGATCAAAGCACCTGCCGAGTGACAACTCGCTATTAAATGTTATGGCGAACACAACGCCAGTAATAACAACCCAGACCACCATATGGAGAATGTGGATGGGTTTCAATGCTAGCCATTCAATGTGCCTGTTGTTCTTCGGTTTGACGTACATATATCTTGCGCTGGCACATAGCGAGGTTCTTTTTCAGTCCTTGTTTCTTCCGATCTTAGGCTTCAGCATGCTTGCCGGATACATCATCTTGGCATGGCGCTACTGGTTCTTTTGGCCTCTTGCAGCAATCAGCGTCTCTCTGGTCTTATTCCTGAGCAGCATGGCAGTAGCGTGGAGTCGTCCAATAATAGCATTAACCTGACAAACCCTTTGTCACGGCCTTTGCGCCGCGTTTGAGATAGATTTTAGAAGGTGATATAAGTGGCAAAGCCCGCGCCAATCCCGGCGCATGAACGGCAGTTCTACCTCACGGATTGTTTTGCCGGGTCGGGTTGCAGGTTATGCCAGTCGTGGTTCAGTTCAAAATGTACACTGGATTACGGTGACTCAGTTCGCCAGGCTCCTCGGCAAGCCTGCAACAGAGACTGCGATTCTGAACCCCACCTATTCCAGAACCTCCGTCACCCTGAAATAGCGCATCGCTTCACTGACCGGCAGATAGAAACTGTTGGCGTTGACCACCTCTGCCAGGAAATTTTCCGGTGCCGGCGCGAAATAGGGCACCGTATCTGAGTAGATCCGCCAGGCAGCATCAGCAGGTCCGTTCCAGGTGAGAATTGCGATGGTACCGGAAATCTCTATGAAAAGCTCCGGGCCTTCCGCTGGCGGTTCACCAAAGAAGCCGGGTGTGGGGAAGAAAGAGATCAGGAAATCCTGGCTGCTGTTGTCGCTGTCCAGACCGGGTAGAATCCGCTCTACCGAGTTGGAACTCCAGCGGTCGCAGCCGATGATCGGCATGGCATCGATCTCAGGATTGAATAGCACGGGGTAGTATTCAGGGTTGAAGGTATATGACATTCCGTCGACGACAGTATGAAACGGCGCCCGGCCGGCATTAGGTCCTCAACCACCATCCTCACAGGGTTCCACTACGAATTCCTCACCGGTAATCAGCAGTATTCCCCCCTGGCGGCGATCAAGCTCAAAATCCATGCCGATATCCAGAGCGTCGATCAGGTTCTGGGAAGCGGGATTGTCAACCGGCGGCCACTCGTTGACACTGTAAGTTTCAAAAGGGGCACCGGAAAGATCAACCGAAGTCGGGTCGCCACCCACCCCGACAAAATCAAAGGCATCCTGTGCGATCACGGTAAATCCACCGGGGGGGAGAGCCCAGGTCTGGTCACCCGGGTTGCCGGGAAAGGCGAAAACCCGTGTCATCAGGGTGTCGGTTCCGCGGGCAATCATGGCACCATCCAGCCAGGCGGTTGTCGATCCTGCGTTATACAACTCAATGAACTGGTCATCTGTGGTATAGTTGATTGAGCAGGCGAAGTAGACCTCATTGATCCGTACCGAGTCGGTCGGAGCGAGGGCCTGGCCGGTCAACGGCAGCAGCAGCAGCAGTATCACGATGTAATGAAAACGGGTGACTACTGGTTGCGGTCTCGTGGAGGTGTCAGACTTCATCGGTAAAATCCCCTTTTGAAATGGAGCAGGCTTAAGAATTTACACCGGTTGTGGATCTACTGCAATAGTTACATCGACTGAACGGAAATTCTCAGCAGGACAAAAAAAATAGATTACTCCAGTTGTTAAACTGGAACGAGTGCCATAGTTTAGCCAATCTGAAATTAGTCCTTCCAGTGACACAGCTCTCAAAACAGAGTCCGCAACTCGCCAAACCGGGCAGTTCAATGGCAGAAACCGCTTTCCCTCGGTAGAGCTCCAGCGTTGTCGACCGGTGTGTTGTTTCAGCTTGACAAAACTGGCGCCGGTTGACGGTATTGTCAACATTCCGGATGTATGATCCCCGTTGTCAACAGCTAAGTGATTGTTTTAGAAAGTGCGAATTCCTGGAGTAACCGGCATGCCGCTTGCATTATCAAAACTGGAAGCAGGCGAATGTTGATTGAATTCGGTCTGATGAACCTGATTTGATCAGCAGATTGACTCCGTAGAAACGGCGTCAACAACAAATCCACATGAGGCAACGAACCCACCTCCAACGGTGGGTTTGTTTCTCCTGCGGGTGAAGTGCTTTCCGATTTGTCAGCACCTGGACGAAGTTCCTGTAAAACAGCTCTGCCAAAACAAGTCCACCCGCTCTGGTGTGTGCAAAAGAGGCTGTTTTTCAAGCCTTTACTGTAAACTCCTGATAAAACAGCGCTGCTTTCTGGTCGACATCCGCATCACTTTCAGTTTCCTGTTTGATCCCTCCTGAATCAGTGTTAAACTATGCCACAATGGCAGATGTCCGGATGAAAACGGTACCGGTAAACTCGAGTGGCTGATGACACTGAAACAGGAATTTGAGCTTAAATCTCCCTTCGCTCCCTGTGGTGATCAGATTGAGGCAATCGAGCAACTGGTGCAGGGGCTGGCAGAGCAGAAGCGCCACCAGGTACTGCTGGGGGTTACCGGTTCCGGCAAGACCTTTACCATGGCCAATGTGATTGCCCGGGTCAACCGACCTACACTGATCCTGTCTCACAACAAAACCCTGGCCGCACAACTCTATGGCGAGCTGCGCTCCTTCTTCCCCGATAACGCCGTGGAATTCTTTATCAGCTACTACGACTACTACCAGCCTGAAGCTTATCTGCCACAGACAGATACCTACATTGAGAAGGAAACCGATATCAACCAGGAGATCGACCGGTTACGGTTGAAGGCAACCAGCTCCCTTATCTCGCGGCGCGATGTCATTGTGGTCGCTTCCGTTTCTTCCATATATGGACTGGGATCACCGCAGGAATACCGCGAGATGCTGGCAGTGATCCGCACCGGCGAGAAGCTGGATCGCCGCGACCTGCTCAACCGTCTGGTAGCGATCCAGTACAGTCGCAATGATATCGCTTTGCAGCGGGGCAGTTTCCGGGTGCGGGGTGATGTGCTGGAGATACATCCCGCCTGGGCGGAGGGTATCTATCGGATTGAGACCTTTGATGACGAGGTGGAACGTATCACACTCGTACACCAGGTGACCGGTGAGGTTCTGGAGGAGGTCCCCACCGCGGTAATTTACCCTGCCAAGCATTTCGTTACCACCGAGGAGCGGGTCGACCAGGCGGTGGAACGTATCACGGAGGAGCTTGCGGAAAGAACTGCAGAGCTGCAGGCCGCCGGCAGACTGCTGGAAGCACAACGGCTGGAACAGCGCACCCGTTTTGACATGGAGATGTTACACGAGGTCGGCTATTGCTCCGGTATCGAGAACTACAGCCGCCATTTTGACGGTCGGGCAGCCGGGGAGCGTCCCGCCACACTGCTGGACTACTTTCCGGATGATTTTCTCACCATTATTGATGAGTCACATGTTACCCTGCCGCAGGTACGGGCGATGTACCGTGGCGATCGCGCCCGTAAAGAGATGCTTGTGGAATATGGCTTTCGTCTCCCCTCCGCACTGGATAACCGGCCGCTCTTTTTCGAGGAGTTCCTCGAGATAGTGGGGGATTTGATTTACACCACCGCCACCCCCGGCGACTGGGAGCTGGAGCAGACCGGCGGTGAAATTGTGGAACAGGTGATCCGGCCCACCGGTTTACTGGATCCGGAAATCGAAGTACGACCAACCACCCACCAGGTGGACGACCTGATGGAGGAGATCCGCCAGGTAGTGGGGAAGGGGCAAAGGGTGCTGGTAACCACCCTGACCAAGCGGATGTCGGAAGACCTGACTGAATACCTGGCGGGTGCGGGTATCCGGGTACGTTACCTGCATTCCGAGATCAAGTCGCTGGAGCGGGTTGAGATACTGCGTGGCTTGCGGTTACAGGAGTTCGATGTGCTGGTGGGGATCAATCTGCTGCGGGAAGGGCTCGATCTGCCGGAAGTGTCACTGGTGGCCATCCTCGATGCAGACCGCGAAGGTTTTCTCCGCTCGGAACGCTCGTTGATGCAGGTGTCCGGCCGGGCTGCCCGTCACGCGGAAGGGCGGGTAATCATGTATGCCGACCGCATTACCCCTTCGATGGAAAAAGTTCTGGGGGAATCATCCCGGCGCCGCCAGGTTCAGGAAGCTTACAACCGGAAGCACAACATCACTCCCCGTACGGTGAGCAAATCGGAGGAGGAGATCCGGGCTGCGACCGGGCTGTTGGAGCAGCGCCAGACACGGTCGGAGGTGGCTGAAGGGCTACCGGCCTACACCGGGCGGGAGGATCCGCAACTGCTGATCGAGTTGTTACAGCGTAAAATGGCACAGGCAGCGGAGGAATTGAATTTTGAGCAGGCGGCGATCTGTCGCGACGAGATTCGGGAACTGCAGCGGAGACTCAAAAAGAAGGCTTAAACCTTGCCATGGTGACTTTTCGCGGATATCACAGCTGAAGGAGCTACATGAAAATTGCCATCCTTGGATCCGGAGGACGGGAGCACGCCCTCGCCAGGAAAATCAGCCAGTCCAGATTATGTGACCGGCTCTTCGTCATCCCCGGTAATGCCGGTATGGCGGAGCTTGCAACCTGCATACCAGACATCGCGCTGAACGATAGCGACGCCATCATCCGGTTTGTAAAGAAGCAAGGGATCAACTTCACGGTGGTTGGACCGGAACAACCGCTGGTGGAGGGCATTGTCGATCGCTTCAAGGCGGAGGGTCTCCGGATCAGTGGGCCCACCCGGGCTGCGGCACAGCTGGAGGGAAGCAAGGTTTTTGCCAAGCTCTTCATGCAACGGTACCTGATACCCACCGCTCGCTTTGAGGTGTTCGACAACCTGGCGTCAGCTACAGCATACCTGGAAGAGCTGGACTATCCCTTTGTAATCAAGGTTGACGGACTCGCCGCCGGCAAGGGGGTCCTGTTGCCTGAAAGCCTGGCAGAAGCCCGGCAACAACTGCAGGCGATTTTCTCGGAACATCAATTTGGAAGTTCCGGTGACAGGGTGGTGATCGAGGAACGGCTGACAGGACCGGAAGCCTCACTGTTTGTACTGGTGCGGGGAGGTAACTACTGGC
>JADHUQ010000011.1 GCA_016784425.1 Candidatus Delongbacteria bacterium
AGCTCCAGTATCTCCATAAAACTTTCTCGGATCTCCTGGCGCTTCTGAAAGGCAACCTCAGGCGCTTCCCTGTAAATACCCTTACAGAGACGTACATTGGCCTGTTCGGTGGCCAGGAGCTTTGCATCAGCCACAGTACGACGCAGATAGGATTGTATCACGATGCCGGTATGGGAATACTCAGAACGCAGCTGGCGGTACAGTTCGAATTCCCGATCAGTCAGGCTGGAGTCCTCCATGTCGATACGGATGAAATAACCTCTCGGCTCCGCAGCCCGGGCGATGCGACGAAAGTTTTCCATGGCACCCTCCCGGTCGTGCAACAGCCCCATCTGGCTGGGCTTAACGGAGAGGTTGGCATCGAGTCCCTCGCTGGCGATCAATCCTGGTAATGACTGGTAGATATCCGCATACTCCGTAGCTGCTCCCATCGACTCCAGGTGCTCTCCGAGTACGTCCAGCGTAATCATGCAGCCCTCGCTCATCAACTGTCTTGCTACGACTGTTGCATCAGCGAAGGTCTCACCGGCAATATAATGGCGGGACAGGAATCCCACCAGTCGACGTGGGAATAATGGCAGTGTATTTGCGACAAGTTGATTCAGTAACGGCATGGTGGTTCCGGATTGTTGTTAGATTGCTTGCGACATTTGTAACACCAGGGACGCAGCGGCTGAGCGAAGCCCTTCTGTTGCTGTTCTCAGCGGTTTGTTCCCGGACAACAGCCAGGCTGATCAGACAGCTATGAATCAGCTGCTTAAATATACAGGGCGGGATGAATCAGGTAAAGCACAATGTATACTTAGTAACTTGGACTTGGTCATTGCTGACAGGTTGGTTACTTTGGTGATGTATGATCTGAACTTCCACCAAATCAACATCGGGCAATTGGAGTTACCATGCAGCAGGAGCGACCCTGGGGCTACTATGAAACGATTCTGGAAGCAACCGGCTACCTGGTTAAACGACTTGTGATCAACCCTGACCAGCGCATCAGCCTGCAGCGTCATCGGCAACGCAGTGAACACTGGGTTGTTGTCAGTGGGGAAGCGCAGGTTACGCTGGATAAAGGTATTCGCCCGCTCGCTAAGGGGGAGCATATTTTGATTCCACAGGGGAGCAGGCATCGCATTTCCTGTCGTGGTGACGCGCCAGTAGTACTGATAGAAGTGCAGCTGGGAGAACTTCTCAGCGAGGATGATATTGAAAGATTTGAGGATGACTACGGACGTCATACATAGTACTCTTTCATGGCGAAGCAGTTGATCGGGGAGGTAAGACCATGCCAAAAATACTCAGACTATTCTGCTGCTGGCTGTTGATCAGCTTTTCAGCTCTGACCGCAAGCGGGCAGACGATGTATGTTGACACCTTGTTCAGTGCCAATGATTCTCTGCTGGACATCTACCAGTACCAGATTCCTCCGCAATATGATCCCGGTACCCCGGCGCCTCTGATTATCGGGTGGCATCAATATGGCGGCAGTTACAACGAGTTCATGTACACCGGGTTCGCCGCCGAGGCTTCTTTAAGGGGCTGGATCGCGCTGGGTGCCTGGGGAGGACACGGCACCAACTGGACCAACCAGGATGCTCAGGAATGGATGCAACGCATCATTGAAGTACTGGAGATGGAGTGGAGTATTGACCACCAGCGGATCTATGTAGTCGGTGGCTCTATGGGGGGAGCTTCCGGGATGATCTGTGCCAATAACCACCTTGATCCCACCCGACCGATGGTGGCTGCTACCGGTTCCGGTTCCGGTATTCTGGATGATGAACGACGTTTTCTGGAACAGGGAAACAACAACAGCATGAGAACGGTATTCGGTGGCAAACCGCACGAAGTACCTTTTACCTATCACCGAAACAGCGCTATTTACTTTGCAGACTCGCTCAACAGCATGCATTCCAACCTGATGCATGTACCGGTTTATCTGACCTACGGATCGAATGAAACCTATCATCAGTATCATGCACTCGATCTCTTTGCCCGGCTTTCACAATTTGCGGATAATGTCTTCATAGGTACCACCAATACCGGTCACGGTTGGGGGGTATTCGATGTAACGCATGTCTGTGACTGGATGGCACAGTTCACGCTGAATAGTGATCCGGATACCATGGTGATCAGTGCCGACGAGAACAGTCGTAATTACTGGAGCGGGGTAAAGCTGCAGGAACAGGAGCAGTTCGGACTATACCGGGCTAGCCGCACCCCCTGGGGAGAGGGGGGGATCTTGTACGACGTCTCCGGATTACGTAACATCGACCAGTTCCTGCTGCAGGAGCAGGATAATGACAACGATCCCCACACACCGGTTCGAGTAGCAGTGGGAGAAGCCACGTCAGGTTTTACCCTCGGTTTTATCCGGGATCATAACCTGATAACAAGTACAGCGCTACTCAGTCGTAATGGTGAACCGGCCTGGGGTTGGGCGGAGTGGCCTTTGAACGATACACTCAGTTTGACCGTGGCACCGTTCGACACGCTGGATCTGGTGTTCTTTCCGGAAGCGGTAGCACCGAGCACCCGGCCTCCTCAACCACCGCTACGGCTCGATATCCAACCTGCCGCTAACGGTGTACAGTTGAACTGGGGATCAGGACCAGCCACACTTATGCTTTACAACCTGCTGGGAAGGGAACTGCGCCGCCAACAGGCTGATGTGGTACCATTCCTGCTGAGCACACAGGGTCTGGCTAACGGAATCTACTTTGTGCGGGCTGAAACAGAGCGGGAGATGCAGATCGGACGCTTTATCGTGCGTCATTAAGTGGCCATTGATCAGTTTCGCGGAAATGGACTCCAGTTACAGTGGTCAACCTGAAATCATGCCGGTGCTACCGTAGCTAGAGCAGCCTGGAGCATTACCAGTGGCGACGAGTCAAGTGATTCAGGGAGACCGGTTCGAACGACAACAACTTTGATAATTGTTGTGCAGCTGGAATGTGGCTGAACACCGAGGTCGGTAGTCAGCACCTTCGTCATCAGTCCTTCACCCCGTGATTGTGAAAACCGGCTGGATAAAAGAAACCCGGCCATCCCCTGAGGGGACAACCGGGCAGCATTCTTCAAACATCAACGCCTGCCGTTGGAATTCCAGACGGCAAAACGCCCTGCAGGAATACTAGAAACGGGGACGACGGGGACGATCCTCGCGCGGACGAGCTTCGTTAACCCGAATGTCTCTGCCATCAATTTCTCTGCCGTTAAGCTGCTTGATGGCTTCTTCGCCTTCAGCCTGATTCGGCATCTCGACGAAACCGAAACCCTTGGAGCGACCGGTGTCCCTGTCGCTGATGACTCTGGCGCTGGACACTTCACCAAATTCGCCAAAATGTGTTTCGAGATCCTGGTCACTTACCGAAAATGGTAAATTGCCTACGTAGATGTTCATTCTCTTCTCCGTTGTTCAAAAAAAACCAAAACTAACATATCACAAACCGGTGATGGAATCTACAGGATACATAAGCGGGTAATTCCATCGCGGTTCTAAAATCCTTCTACATGGTGCTGCTCTGACAGCTGTATAACCTGAACAGCATTCACAGGGGCAGTTGGGGAACCGTCCAGAGATCGTGCCGCTATCCAGATAAGGGAGTGCAGATGAATTCGGGAGGGTAATGCAAGCAGTGCCGTGTGATTCTGGCCCATCAAAAAAATCTTCTTTGGCAATTCGCAGGGTTGCCACTCGTCTTTCGAACAATAAGTCTAAAGACACACCGTTGAAAAAGCAAGTATAAAAAACAGAGATCACATATTTCAGCGAAATAGCTTTTTAATGTAATAACCGCTCAGGTAAAAAGTTGTCGCCAGATTTCCGGTGGAGTGGGGGGGTATTCACGCAGTTGCAGGTTCTCCTCAAGGTGGCTCTGATTGCGCATACCCGTGGAAACATGACTGACACCCGGGGTGGAACGCACAAACTGCAACGCCCGTAAAGCATCCGAAGAGCACTCCGGAAAACTGGCTGCCAACTCTACCGGCAGATTGTCTACCAGCTGCCCCTGGGCCAATGGCATATAAGCCAGGAAATTGAGATCATAAGCAGCAGCAGCTTCCGGCAGAGGAAGCTTTCCCCGGGGGGTGTCAATCACTGTATTAAGCGGGCGCAGATCTCCCAGGGAAAGAGGCGCCTGGAGAAAACGCAGATGGTGGTTGTCTCCACCTGATTCACCCGCGGCACGAAGAATACGCTCCAGCGGCAGATGCCCTTTTTCAGTGGGTGCGACAGTCAATCCGCTATGAGACGAGATCCCATAATAGCGTATCGTTCCGGCAGCCACACACTGTTCCAGGAAGCTGAACGCCTGCTCCAGTAACAGCAGCAAATTGTCAGGTGAGACCCGTTCCGCAATCAATTCTACCGATTCCAGCAGGAAAATATCTACCTGTTCAGCTTTGAGATACTTGAGACTGCGCTGCAGCGAAAAGTCCAGATAGGTAGGCGACAAACTGTAAACAGTACCCAGCATCTGGCGCGGCAGGACTCCTGCAGGTATCAACTCCTGCTCTGCATAAGCGGCAGTGGAAATGCGGGGGGAGGGTGTGGTGATTATACCGGCTTTTGTCAGCAGGATCAGGTCTTCACGTAAACCGCTGCCTGCCAGTTGTTCCAGAGCCCGACCGACTGCCTTTTCGGAGCGATGAAATCGATAAGCCGGTGAGGTGTCAATAACATTGATACCATTCCGGACAGCCGCCACACAGGTACGGGTGATCTTGTCATCGACGATGTTTTTCGGTTCCCCCCCAAAAGTACCGATACCAATCTCCGACAGCGTCAACTGACCCAGCTCACGAAAGAAGCCGGGGTGACATTTGTCTTTAAAACGGGTTGGGTAAAATCCCTGCATACTGTTCCCAATCAAATCTGTCCGGGACTTTTACGAAACCGAGTTAGACTCAGTCTGCAAACAGCCGCAGTGGGCCGCTGGCCTCGTTGCGACCGACCAGCTATTCCTCGACGGCAAAAGGATTGTTGTTTGCCATACTCTGCAGGAGCTGCCAGTAGCGGTCAGTCTCCTGTTGCAGGAAGGCTGACAATTGAGCAGCACGCTCCGGGCTCTGCTTCTGCAGTATCCGAAAACGGGTTTCACTGGATGTGTAATCCGCCACCGGAATTACAGGTGGTTTAGAGTCGAGTATAAACGGATTCTGCCCCTCTTCGATCCGCCGGGGATCGTAACGGAATAACGGATAGTAACCGCTTTTTACTGCCTGCTTCTGCTGATTAAAACCTTGAGACATATCAATGCCGTGTGCGATACAGTGACTGTAAGCCAGAATCAGCGAAGGGCCGTCCCAGGCTTCCGCTTCCCGGATCGCCTTCAGGGTATGAGCGTCGTTGGCCCCCATGGCAATCTGTGCCACATAAACATTACGATAAGTCATCGCCATCAAGGCCATGTTCTTTTTGGAGATGGGCTTACCGTTGGCGGCGAACTTAGCAACGGCACCTATCTGTGTGGCTTTTGACATCTGGCCGCCGGTGTTGGAATATACCTCGGTATCCAGTACCAGTACATTGACATTACGTCCTGAGGCCAACACATGGTCCAGACCACCGAAGCCGATATCATAGGCCCAGCCATCACCACCGACAATCCACACGGATCGCTTCACCAGATTATCAGCAATGTTGTTGAGCCAGGCGGCTTCCGGGCTGTCGATATCTTTCAACAGGCGGCGTAGTTCCAGCAGACGATCCCGCTGGGCTTTGATACCGGCTTCATCGGATTGATCGGCGTTGGTCAGGCCCTCCACCAGTTCAGCCTTGAGTTGCGGTGCGAGTTTCTGAATCAGCTCCAGAGCCTGCTCGTTCTGTTTATCTATACTCAAACGGAAACCGAAACCGAACTCGGCGTTATCCTCAAACAGGGAATTGGACCAGGTTGGTCCCCGGCCTGCAGCATCAGTACCCCAGGGTGCTGTCGGCAGGTTACCCCCGTAAATTGAAGAGCATCCGGTGGCGTTCCCAACCACCATACGATCGCCGAAAAGCTGGGTAATGAGCTTGTAGTAGGGCGTTTCACCACAGCCGGAACAGGCTCCGGAAAACTCAAACAACGGTTTCAGGATCTGCGCTTCCTGGACCCTGCTCAGATTGAGGCGGGTGCGATCATATTCCGGCAGTGCCAGGAAGAACTCCCAGTTGGCACGTTCCTGCGCACGCAAAGGGGGTTGCGGTGCCATCATCAGGGCTTTGCGCTCAGGGTTCTGTTTGTCTTTGCCGGGACAGTTGACGGCACAGAGGGCGCAACCGGTGCAGTCTTCCGGCGCTACCTGTACGGTAAAGCGGGATCCCTCATCAAAGGACTTGCTGCGCAGTTTGACACTTTTGAAAGTCTCCGGCGCGGTTTCCAGCAGTTGCTCATCATAAACCTTGATCCGGATGGCGGCATGGGGGCAGGCCATCGAGCACTTACCGCATTGTATGCAGAGGCTGTTATCCCAGGTAGGAATACTCAGGGCAATATTGCGTTTTTCCCAACGGGTGGTATCGGTGGGGAAAGTTCCATCCTGTGGCAGCTTGCTGACCGGCAGCTGGTCACCTTCGTCCGCGATAATCCGGCCCAGAACCGCCTGGACAAACTCAGGCGCAGAGGTGGGGACTACTGGTGGGAGCTCAACTGTGCTGGTGACCGTGGTGCCGTATTTGATCTCATGCAGGTTGGCCAGCGTCTGATCAACAGCGTTGAAGTTTTTCTGTACGACATCCTCACCCTTGATGCCATAGGTTTTACTGATTGATCCCTTGATTGCCGCAATCGCTTCCTCACGGGGCAATACCCCGGAGATGGCGAAGAAACAAGTCTGCATGATGGTGTTCACCCGGGCACCCATTCCGGTTTTCTCTGCTACGCTGTAGGCGTCGATGACGAAAAACCGCAGCTTCTTCTCGATGATAGTCTCCTGAATCTGATAAGGCAGACTGTTCCATACATCATCCTTGCTCATCGGAGCGTTCAGCAGGAAGATGGCTCCCACCGCTGCATACTTGAGCATGTTCTTTGTTTCAAGGAAGGACCAGCCATGACAGGCGATAAAGTTGGCGCGGCTGATAAGGTAGTTGGAGCGAATTGGTTTCTTGCCAAAGCGCAGATGTGAAGTAGTCATGGAACCGGACTTCTTGGAATCGTAGACGAAATAACCCTGGGCGTTGAAATCGGTGCTTTCCCCGATTATCTTTATCGAATTTTTGTTGGCACCTACCGTGCCATCAGCGCCAAGACCGAAGAACATGGAGCGGAAAACATCCTCTCCCTCTGTGCTGAAACTGCTATCAACCGGTAGACTGAGATGTGTGACATCATCTTCGATTCCTACCGTGAAATGGTTAAGCGGATTTTCCGACTTCAACTCATCGAAAACTGCTTTTACCATGGCGGGCGTGAACTCTTTTGAGGAAAGTCCGTAACGGCCACCGATCACACGAGGAAGAGAGGTCGACTGCAGGTCACCACTGTTGAAAGCCTCCACCAGTACTGTCATCACGTCGTTGTAGAGGGGCTCGCCGGTAGCTCCAGGCTCCTTGCAACGGTCCAGCACCGCGATTGATTTGACGGATGCCGGCAGCGCCTTTACGAAATGCTTCAGTGAGAAGGGACGGAAGAGCCGCACTTTTATGAAACCGACTTTTTCCCCAGTAGAGTTCAGATACTCTACGGTCTCCTCGGTAGCACCGATACCGGAACCCATTAAAATAACTACTCTCTCTGCATCCGGTGCTCCGACATAATCAAAAAGGTGATAACTGCGACCGACCAGTTCTGCGAAGTCATCCATCGTCCCCTGTACGATGTCAGGGGTGGCGTCGTAGAAGGGATTACAGGCCTCCCGGGCCTGGAAAAAGACATCCGGATTCTGGGCCGATCCCCGCAGTACCGGACGGTCAGGTGTCATCCCCCGGGCACGATGGGCCGCTACCAGATCATCGGTGATCATGGCCCGCATATCATCCTCAGTGATCTGTTCGATTTTCATCACCTCGTGCGAGGTGCGGAAACCGTCGAAGAAATGCAGAAAGGGGATTCTGGCCTTTAGTGTTGAGGTGTGCGCGATCAGGGCGAGGTCCATAACCTCCTGCACGGAGCCGGAGGCCAGCTGGGCCCAGCCGGTTGAACGGGCGGCCATCACATCGCTATGATCCCCAAATATGGAGAGGGCATGTGTAGCCACTGTACGTGCGGAGATATGAAACACGGTTGAAGATAGTTCACCCGCGATCTTAAACATATTGGGAATCATGAGTAACAATCCCTGAGAGGCGGTGAAGGTAGTGGTCAGTGAGCCGGTCTGGAGAGCGCCGTGTACAGCACCTGAGGCTCCACCTTCGCTTTGCAGCTCACTTACAGTCGGGATGGTTCCCCAGATGTTGGGAATACCCTTGGCGGACCACTCGTCAGCCCATTCACCCATGTTCGAGGATGGTGTGATCGGATAGATAGCGATTACCTCGCTGGTGCGATGGGCGACATAGGCTGCTGCTTCATTGCCGTCAATGGTGATTTTGGATCGTGACATGATTACTCCGTTCTATTTGGATTGTTGTTATTCTGCTTCGTGAGTCGAGAGACTCACAGAAGCTAATCTTTGCAGTGGTTCCACCGGGGGAATTGACCCGGGCTGATGTCTCACAAGGGTAGCTGATCAGCCCTGCGGGATTTGCTCAACCACTGCCTGGAAAGTTAAAAACTGTTCCTCTGGAATCTTTTAATATGGAAACCAGCGTTATGCAAATCCATAGTAAAAAATGGAATGTCAAGATGAAGCCGATGTCGTCAGAGTAAGAGGCAGTGGGATCTCACAATACCAAAGCCTGTTGAAAGAGATGGAGACGTTTGGAACGAAAAAGCAGGAAGGTGATGCGGCTGGGAAATGGGGCACCGGCGGTCAACCAGTCTCGAACCGTACAGAGGGCAATGGCGCCGTCAACACCAACACTCCCTGCCGTGAACTGATGTCTGCGTTGACAATGGCATCCACCTCCATTCCGGTGATGTCATCGTTGACAACGAGCAGCCTGGTGGTCATGGCTTCGTTTCAACACCCGTTGTAGTTTTTCCCCGAGCGCCTCCACGACGACGACCACGCCGGCGGGAGGGTTTTCGCTCCTCACCTGCAGGTGGTGCAGCGGTAGTTTTTGCTTCCGGTTTGCGGCCACCTGAATTTCTGGCAGTTTCACCGCTCCTTTTTTCATCCACTCCGCCGCGGCTGCGACCGCCCCTGGCGGATCTGTCATTGGCAGGTTGCGGTGTGCTTTTCTGGGTTGAAGAACTGGAGCTTCTGTTACGATTACTCCCGCTTCTGGAACGACCGCTTTCGTTATGAGTGCGTGAACGTTCTCCCTGCGAACGTTCGCCTTGTGAACGGGACCGACCGCGAAAACCAAAAGTCCTGTTGGAGATCTCAACAGCACCTGTCGTCAAAGGTTCCAGTTGCAGACGCCTGGTGGTTTTTTCCATAGTTGTCTGCAGGCGTTCCAGCGCTTGTCGTTCCCCGTGGCCCTCACCAAACAGCTGGATCAACTCGGCGAAGAGTGGTTCTTCCGCCACTGTGAGTGGTTCCTCGCCACGCCAGATCTCAACAACGCTCACCCGGGTGTTGGTTCGATCGAGGCGCGCTGGAAGAATCTTCTCATAGGCAAGCCAGAAAGAGTAACCAAGGTGATGTATCACGTATGTCTGCATTGGTTCAATCCAGGATTTTAAGATGAAGGGGTTTTTACCACCTGCTTCCCGCGTGAAGTCAGAACCAGGAAGAGAACCTCAAAAGCGATGTACCCCAGCAGTATCGGCGGTATTCCGGCTGCCGCTCCCCCCGCATAACTGTGGAGTCCGGTCAGGAAGTAGTTGACACCATAATAGGTCATGATGACCGAGGCGAAGGCTATGATAGACAGCATAGCCATTCCCTTTTGTCGCGCCCAGCCTCGGGCACGGGCATGGACCACACCAAGATAGAAGAGCAGGGTGATAAGAGACCAGGTTTCCTTGGGATCCCAGCCCCAGTAGCGACCCCAGCTCTCGTTGGCCCACATGGCGCCCAGGATGATGCCGATAGTGAGAGTCACTATACCCAGCTGCAACACCCGGTAGGTGAAATCAGCCAGCCGGCGACCCAGCTGCTCTGTCCCTGGAAAAAAGCGGTGGGCGATCAGCCAGGTATGCCCCAGCCCCATCGCCAGACCGAATGCGGAGTAGCTGATCAGGATGATGGTGACATGAAAAACCAGCCAGCTGGATTTGAGCACCGGCACCAACGGGTTGATGGTAATGTCCACAGTGGCCTGGTGCGCCAGTACCATAGCGATGAAACCGATCAGACCTGTCAGCACGAACAGATAGCTTTCGCGGTATTTCAGGTTAAACAGGAATGCGATGAGTACAAATCCCCAGACTATGAAGAGTAGAGACTCATAGAGGTGTGACAGAGGAGCCCGGCCGGCAATCACCGTGATGAAGTAGAGACCCCAGCTGTGGAGCAACAGCCCTGCCAGCAGCAGCAGGTTGTTCAGCAGGAGCAGCAGGGTATTGCGGAAAAACAGTCCCAGCAATCCGGTTATACCAAGCAACAGGTAGATAACGATAGCTTTGCGAAAGGGGCGAAAGTGATTGTACAGAATCTCCCTTTTAACCTCGCTGTTGGTTGGATAGACAGCGGTTGCCTGTGCTGTCAATTGCGTCCGCAGTTGCGCACTGTAACTGTTAAATCCACTTTCATTACCCTCCTGCCAGGCTGTGAGCAGCTCCTCCCAGGTGACCTGCAGTGCGGTAGAAGCGATGCTGTCCTGCAGTGAAGGCTGAAATGGCGTTGACCAGGCTCCGTTAGGGTCTGTCGGATCGGGTACCAATGTAAAAGCCTGACCGGTCAGCACATCGGAGCAGAGAATCATCTGACCGTACAGCTGTTGCATATAATGTTGCAGGGCGGTTTGTTTCTCCTCGTCGTCCGCGAACAGCTGTTGCAGCAGTTGATCCAACCCAGGCGCACTGCGAATCTCAGAGTAGGAAAAGTACTTCTGGTCAGTAGTCAGACCCAGCGCCTGGCGCAACGGCAGGTTGTCGATCCGTATCAACGGTTCCTCGAACCAACGATCCGGATTAGCGGCCATATCCAGCAGCATTGCCAACTGGTCATGCTTACGGTATTGCAGACGACCGGTTACACCGCGTACGGTTTCCCAGGCCCAGGAATCGAGCGGTTTACAACGCCCTTTGTCCAGAATTACCACTTGGGAGAGTTCGGTCAGCCCACTGTACGAGGGCAGCTGTTGGGTGGATGCAGCAGGTTGCGCCTGCAGAATTAAAGTGGTCGCAAGCAGTAACATTAAATTCAATATTGTATTGCGCATAAGTACTTTCCGATTGTTGCAGTTTATTCTTGCTGGACAATTTGCAGAGTCCCCCCGTTACATCCAAACGCAAAAAGGTCTCACCTGGAGTAGTAGCGACAATAGTTCATTTCATCTCCCCGCTGGTTTCAATAGATTGTTGGAACAGTCGGGGCAGCTCATACAGCCAGGATCCAGATCCGGTTATCTGCCGGAACGATTTTTGTTTTTGATCTGTTACCTGGCACTGATCTGCACAAAGGGAGAGGGTGGATGTTATCTGAACTGGCCGTCGCTACCGGAAACATCGACAAGATAAGGGAGATCAAGGAGCGGTTGGTTGGTGTGGTCGGCGTGATACACTGGTTGGAGGATTATCCTGATTTCGTGCTGCCTCCGGAGACCGGTAAGACATTGAGGGAGAACGCCTCCATTAAAGCCAGGGCACTCTGGCAGGTGTCCCGGGTGCCGACCCTTGCCGATGACACCGGTCTTTTTGTTGATGCGTTGCAGGGCAGGCCTGGAGTGTTTTCCGGGCGTTATGCCGGACCCGATGCCACCTACCAGGAGAATCTGGCTCTTTTGCTTGCTGAAATGAAGGGGGTTCCGGTCGGGAAGCGTCAGGCCAGATTTCTGACAGAGCTATGCTGTATCTGGTCTGGTGGTGTACATTACCTGAGCGGTAGTTGTCCAGGCGAAATATTAACAGCCCCCCAGGCTGCTGCAGGCGCTTTTGGTTATGATCCGATTTTTCAGCCGGACGGCTGCCTGTCACCCTTCAGTCGCATGAGTGTAACGGAAAAAAACAGGATATCACACCGCGGTCTGGCTCTGGAGGCCCTGCACGGCTGGCTCCTCGCCGGCAATATCAAGGAGAGTGATAATGACTAGGACAATCCGGCTGCTGGCAGCTATTCTTCTGCTGGGAAAAGTTGCGTCTGCCGCCAGCATCGAATACACAGTTGAGATTGACACTACCGACCTCAGCGGTATTTCACTGGGTCTGAGTTTCACCGCGCTTGAGGACAATCCCGTTGTAAAACTGCCCAATTGGATGCCGGGAGCCTGGATGGTGGCGGATTATGCCAGGCACCTGAGTGAAATGCAGGCCGAAGATGCCCTGGGAACTGTGCTGAAAGTTGATAAAGTGGCTGCAAACCGGTGGTTGATAGAATGTCAGCAAGGTCGTGAAGTGCGACTGCAGTATCGCCAGAACAGCAGCCCCCGCGGTTTCATGGGACAGAAGATTACTTCAACCGGTGGAACGCTGTTTGGCGCTCCCACATTTATCTTTGTGACCGGTCAACTGCTGCAACCGCTGACAATTCAATTCAAAGTGCCCTCAAACTGGGAGATTCACACCGGTCTGGAACCGGTTGCCACTCCTGGGATTGGATCCAGCCTGTTCCGCGCCACTGACTATCATCAGTTGATCGACAGCCCCTTTCGTCTGGGTCTTTGTGACAGCCGCACTTTTCCGGCTGGCAACAAGCTGATAACAGTCGTATTGCCAACTGACGGGGATTTCAATCGACAAGATTTTCAGGAGATGGTTGCAGCCCTGGTTGAAGAACAGACAGATTTCTTCGGTAGCAGCCCTTTTGAGCGCTTCCTGTTTTTCATACACTACACCAGGGGTACCAGCGGCGGTGGCGGCCTGGAACACCGCAATTCCACCAGTATCGGTCTCCCCCTGGCACAGCTTCAGAGTGACCTGCGTCTCACTGCACCGATTCTGGCACATGAGCTGTTTCACGCCTGGAATATGAAACAGTTCTTTCCACTGGGATTCAGGAATTTTGAATATGAATTACCATTGCGCACGTCGGCTTTCTGGCTGGGCGAAGGGATTACAGATTATTACGGCTGGCTGTTGACTTTACGGTCCTCGGTGTTGCTGACCGAGGAGGAGTTCCTGCAGAAAATCGCCCAGGAAATTGCACAGCTTGAGGAAACAGCAGCTCGTGATACTGTCAGTGTGGCGGAAGCATCCCGATCCGTCTGGGAACAGGGATATGCCGGGGGTGGGGTAGATTTTTACAACAAAGGTTTTCTGGTAGGATGGAGCCTGGATTTCGAGTTACGCCAGACAACTGCAGCGGCGCACACCCTGGACGATTATCTCCGTTTGCTTGCGGAACGTTTTGGTGGAACCGCTGGCTACAGTGATAACGATCTGCTCCTGGCGATGGGAGAACTGGCCGGCAGGGATATGACCCAGTTTTTCGCAAGTTACATAGAGGGGACTATACCGCTGGATTACGCGGCCATTCTGAGGACAGCAGGCTTGAAACTGAATCTGGAGCGCAACCAGATAGGCTGGATTGGTGATTTGACCCTCTTTGGACCGGAGCATCGTTTTTATATGATCGGCAACAGCACTCCACTCGGAAGGGCCGGTGTCCAACGTGGTGATGCTCTGCTGGCTATCGGGGAGTGGCAACTGACTGGTACGCCGGAGGCTACTGCAGTCATCGAAGCAATGGAACCGGGTAGCGCAACTTATCTGGTCGTGGAGCGCAATGGTGATGTGCTGCAGCTGCCGCTGGTTATCGCCAGCCGTGATCGGGTTACCGCAGATATCTACGTCGATCCGAATGCAGACAACACCAGGCACCGTTTTCGTCGGCAATGGTTAAGTGGTGCCACAACTGATTAGCTCCTTAGTAATATCTAAATATATATAACCGGAAAGGATGCAGATTAAAGTAACTGTTTAATCTGTTATCCCATCTCTCGCCAACTCTAACCTGACCACTACGACCGGTTTTACGGTACCAGGGGATCGCTGCTGTAACAGATTTCCACCTCAGGCGTTATATAGCCAGTAGCCTCTCACTGCAGGTTTGAATCAAGCTACGCTTTTGATCGCTTTGTGACGTCTCCTTAAAAGCGGCTGGACATTCGAGGTTGACCAGTACTGATGAACAATGAACAGTTTACCAATCTAGTTACCCGTCATAGCGATGACCTCTATAACTATGCCTGTTACATGTTACGCAACAGCGAAGATGCGGCCGATGTTATCCAGGAGACGTTCCTGCGCTGCTGGCAACAACGCGAACAGTTACAACCGGGTCTTGAGAAGAACTGGCTCTGGCGGGTGATCTGCCACCAATGTCTGGATCTGTTGCGGCGCAGGCAACGTATGCACAAGCGTTTTCAACGGCTGGAACCTGACCGGTTGGCTCAACTGCCGGGGATCGAGCAGGAACAGGAATCAGCGTACGATCTGCAGCACAAACAACAGCAGTTGCAGACAGCGCTGGCAGATCTCCCCGCCCGCAGTCGTAGTATCATGCTGTTAAGATATTTCGATGACCTCGATTATGAGCAGATTGCAGGAATCATGCAATTGCGGCCAGGTGCCGTTCGCACAATCGCTCATCGTGCCCGCAGGAAACTGCAGCTTAAGCTGTCACCGGAGACTGCTTAAGCAATACGGAAAGGAACTATAAATGCAGGATAGCTGCACTGAGATCCAGCTGTTGCTCAAGGAATACCTGAATAACAAGCTTGGACAGATTCAACGGGAGCAGGTCGAACGGCATCTGCCTGTATGTAAGCAGTGCCGCCGGGAGTTTGAACTGGAACAGGAGCTGGTGACTCGTTTTGCCAGCCTGCCACAGCGGAAATGTTCCCCGGTCCTCACCAACCGGTTACAGGCAATTTCAAGCAGGAAAGATATAACATTACCTGAACGCCGCAAAGGTCCTCTGCGGCAGCAGGGCTGGCGGGCTGCGGTGGCTCTGGCCGCCGCAGCCTTGCTTCTGATCGTATTCTGGCCACAAACCACCCCTGAAATCGGTTTTATTCCAGAAAGTCCCGACCTTGAGCAGGCACAGATTGCCGGTCAACTCCGCTGGAGCCTTGGACTGACTGCCAATTACCTGTTGGAGGCAAGGGAACTTTCGCGGGATGTCTTCTCAAATGAGAACCTATATCAGATTATCAATAACGCTGTAGCAACCGGAGCGACTTCAACATTCCTCAAGCTGCAGCAGCAACGCAACGGAGGCTGAAATGAGCAAGTTAACATTGTCAATACTGACTGTCCTGCTGGGTAGTTGTCTGGTCGTGATAGCAGTCAACGCCGGTGAGAACGGACAGCCGCTTGGTTGGATCGATTTCGACAGTATCATCATTCCATCTCAGGCTGCTGAAGTAACCGAAATCAACCTGGACTCATCCATCTTAGGTATGATAAATCTTGATAGTGACAGCACGACCAGGGATATCATTTCACTTCGCCTCAAGACTTTTGAGATTGACTCGACTGACTTTGAGAAGTACAAGCTGGAGCTGGAGCAGATAGATACCCAGTTCTCAACTGGAATCTGGAAGAGAATGGTGCGGGTTGTCAAGCCGGGCGAGTTTACCAGCATCAGTTTCTGTATGAACGATTCCCATCCGGCAGGCATGGTGATTTTGTCCGTAGACCACGAAGAGGTCACTGTCATCAATATGGTGGGTGTGATCGATCTGGCCAATCTGGACCTGTTAGGTCTGGATGATGCTACATTGGACAGTCTGCAGAAAACTTTGGATGAGGAAGAATAGAGAGCAGTGACAGCAGTCGGAAAAGAAAATAAAAAAAGCGGTGAGGGGCAATCCCACCGCTATACTCATTCTTGCGGGCGCATAATTATTTTTCACCCGAAGCGAGTTAACTCCTTCTGAATTACGGCTGCAATCCTAAGGCACAGAAAAACTGTAAAAGGACCTGAAACATGAGAGGTCATCATTTCTACAAACCGTATTTCAAAATTGTACTTAGCAAAATGAATGCCAAACTAAATACGCAACTGCTATATGACGCAATAACATAAGGATAAGCAGTCACTGCTTCATTTAAGGGACATAAATTGTACCTCTGCATGGAATAGAACTGTTCAGTTTCCGTCAGGGTATTTCTCAAAAAATGAGACAGTGGTACATACGCTTCAGCTTCCGTCAGGGAAATCGTACACAATTGTGGCTGGATGTATCATCTTGAACTTCAGCTGAACACCCCCTTCAGTAATGGTGTGGTAATATTATTTAGACAGGAAAAGCGGATTGCTGTAAAAACGATGGCCAAACTGAGTACGACCGGAGATCCTGAGATAGCGCCAATTGGTACCTGCAGGAATGGCAAGACTAATTTCCTGCTGCGATTGACTATCCAGCACCAGACAACCGGATTCCTCCCCTGCAATTGTGCCCCAGTGAGTCCTGATATCCCTGATCGGTCCGAAATCATGGTTACTCACCATATGAAGAGAGAGTGGTGCCGCAGGATCCAGTCGGGCTGGCATCATGATACCCTTCTGTTCCAAAGCCAGCAAAGGTCCTTCCGTGATAAAGGATCGACCCCGTGCCAGACTCTCGAGCAGGTCGACGATCTCCAGACGCTCTGAGAACAGCCCGGTGCGCCACCAACCGGCACGATATCTGGCAGACCTGGCAACCGTTACAAAAGGTATCCCCATCCGGCGTGAATGATTGAAGTCGCCATGTGCATCATTTCCGGCAACGATGTATACAGCATGCCCCTGCTGCAGTTGCTCAATCCAGTGATGTAAAGCAGAAGATAACTCCCGTTTACCCGCTCCGTTTGCTGCCTGGAGTAACCTGATCTTCCGGTAATCCTCCCTCTTCCAGGAACTTCGGCGTAACAGCAACCGCTCCAGCCAACCGGG
Organism: Candidatus Delongbacteria bacterium; assembly: GCA_016784425.1. Lineage (GTDB taxonomy): Bacteria > CAIWAD01 > CAIWAD01 > BS150m-G50 > BS150m-G50 > BS150m-G50. The sequence goes on from JADHUQ010000011.1 coordinate 17,020, forward strand.
TTGCGATGCGGGATGCGCTGCAATGGCAAGTGCCTCCGGATGCAGTTCAGCCAGGACCTGATCCAGGGACAGCTCCGAACGGCGATGCAGATTACGCCCGCTGTCACCACTACCCGGTAACAGCCGGGGATCATTCAAGACCAGCAGGTGAATATTGCTCCCGCCGGTGGAACGGACCGAAACCTCCTCAGCCGGTAGTAAAAGGTGTGCGGGATCAGACCTGTTCAACTCCGACAGCTCACGACGCAGTTCAGTCCATTCATCTCTGTCAACCAGATCGTAGGAATGGTCGGTGACCGCAGCAAAATCGAGTTCCAGAGCCCGCATGGCGGTCTGTAACAATTCAAGGGGGGCACCGAACTCCACCTGGTCGTTGCTGGCTGCTGAATGATAATGCAACTCCCCTGTAAAACAATCCGGTAGTTGTGGTGATGCATCTCGCTGAACATCAATGGTGAAGGGTCGATAGCGACCAGGGTAGTTATCATTGATAAAGGAGTTTGTCTGCATGCGACTCTGCAGTCGAAAAGTCACCCTGCAGCGTATGAAATGCTGTCCTGCCGGGAGAGGGACCTGGAAAATATTATGGTACCACGGTGTATCACAATCGTACTCACCCGGCAGTTGATAGCAGCTGGCAGGAGGGCCGGCAAAATCCACCTTTATCCCGGTCAGCCTGACTGGATAGAGATGTGCATCTTTGACGGTCAGGAGCAGTGGAAAATGTGTGCTGCCCTGAGGCACTCGCCAGGGGGTGTCGAAAACGACTTCCGGAAGTCGTCGGAAAAGCGGATGCCATGGAAGCCAGGGACGGAGGTAGTGGATCTCGGTATAGCCACTGACATATTGTGGTTGCCAGCTTGTGACTGAGTGCAAAGCGGGAGATACTCTCATCGTCGACCCCAATCGTCCGGCAGGCTGAACCTGGCGATCACAAGTCCAACCAGGAGAGTGACCCAGTAGAAAGGATAGAGAAGGGTACTCAGCCAGGGGACAGCCACACCAACCCGTCTGCAGAAACTGCCCACCAGGAGCAGATTACCCGCAGTTACCGAGAGTATGAGAAGAGTCGATTGTGGGAGGTGTATCACACTGGCAACCGTCAATAGCTGTAGCAGGGCGAAAGCGACCAATCCCAATTTTGTGAACGGTTTCAGGTAGCGCAAACCTTCGAGCCAGCGCAGTTTCTGTTGCAGGTAAGGTTGCCGGGGGAGTGATGTCGTCCTGACAAGCAGATCGGGTTGGAGGCGGAAATTCACCGGCAGAGATTGCTCCAACACTCTCTGTACAAGCTGAAGATCCTCTGCGGAATCTCCGGTTATGGTGCGGGCATACTCCACAGTTTTCAACGTGCTGCCCGCTATAGCCAGATTACCTCCAAAGGCCGATTGGGCGCGTCCCTGCCAGGAAAGCACTTCACCAAAACCGGAGATCAGGAGCCAGTCAAGCAGCTGAAAAGCACTACCCCCCTCAGACAGCACGGCACCACCCAGAATTCCCTCCTCAGTCAGGAACCACCTCCTCACCGCCTGTAACCAGCCGGCAGGTAAGCGACAATCAGCATCGGTAAACAGCAGCACATCCGCTTCGAGTTGTGGCAGCAATTCCCGCAGGCGGTCTACTTTGCCACGGCGTCCACTGCTGCTGTGGACGATTACCGGATAGGGGGCCTCCTGTTGCAGCCGATCAAAGAGCTTGCCGGTCATATCAGTGGAGCAGTCATTCACCAGATGTACGGTCAGATCACAATCTGAGCGGTCCTGCTGTTGGAGGGTTTCGAACAACAGGGGCAGGGATAGCTCCTCATTGTAGGCTACAATCACCAGGGACATCTTAAGTGTGCGATCCCTGGCGGTAACGGCCGGTCGCTGTGGTGGTGCTCGATTGATGATCACCAGAGCGGCAGCGAGGTAACAGAGTCCGCCAGCAATAATCAACTGTATCACAACTCCTCCCCCTGTAATACAAATCGAACGTTTCTGGCCAGGCTGGCCTCCAGGTATCCCGGCAGCATCTCCAGCAGTTGCGGTGTGCCCTGAGCATGATCGTGCAGCAGTATGATGTCACCAGCTTGCTGGAGCCTGAGTAGTCGTCGCTGCAGTAGTTGTGGCTGCAGCGGTCGATAGTCCCTGATCATCAGACTCCAGAGCATGGTTGTTAACTTGAGATCCTCGGCAGCACCGGTATAAGTGGGCAGGTAGTAGCCATACGGGGGGCGGCAGAAAAGCGCCCGGGGTAATCCAACCTCCTCGAACTGTCGCTGTTGAACCTGCAATTCGGTTCGTACAGCCAACCTGGAACGCAGGAGTTGAGATCCATGCTGCATACCGTGCAGCCCCAGCCAATGTCCGCCGGTGCTTATTAACCGGGCGGTTTCAGGGTGCAGTTGCAGATGATCACCCCGCAGGAAGAACAGCCCCCGCAGATTGAACCGGGCCAGGATCTCCAGCAAATAGGGGGTCCAGACAGGATGGGGGCCGTCGTCAAAAGTCAACAGCACCCGGTTGTCACCGGTGTGATGCCATGCCCTGTGTTGAAGCAGTCGCAGCCAGCCAGGCGTTCGCAAGCAGCAGTTAATCATCGTTGTCGCCACCTGAAGAGACCGGTCAAACCCAGCAGCGGGCTGAGCGGGATGTAAAGCAATTCCCAGAATTGACCCAGCAGAATCAGGTACCAGCTAATATGCAGTCCCTGCAGACGATTGCTATGCTTCAAAAAACCAGTTTCCGCCAGGATCTTTATCAACAGGAGCAATCCGGCCAGAGCAAAGTAGTGCGGTGCGAACAATCCACACACACCAATGACCAGGACACTGCTTACCAGCAGATAGGCGTTGAGACCGACCAGGGTCAGGCGTAAATCGGGGACGCGGAATTGGGTTGAGGACCAGCGGGCACGCTGCGACAACAACTGTCCGAAGCCAGCCGGAGCCCGGGAATCAACACGTGCTGCAGCAGCCAGCAGTGGTACTATCTCCCAGCTGGTAAGCTGATTTATTCGCTGGATCAGAAAAGTATCGTCGCCGGAACGAATCTGCTCAATACCCCGATAGCCACCCACTTCGTTGAAGGCTTCCCGTCGAAAAGCCAGGTTACTGCCCGAGGCGAACAGAGGCACACCCAGCGCAGCTGTAGCCAGTCCGATTCCGAGTATACCAGCATACTCAACCTGCAGAATGCGTGATAACATGGTCGAGTCCGCTGTCAGACGGGTCACACCCAGGACCATCCCGGTTATGGGTGTAAAAGCCCGACGCAAGGTTTTCAGCCATTGCTGTCCCGGCTGGCTGTCCGCGTCACAGATTACTACCAGGGGAAACCGGGCTGCTGCCACACCGAGTGTGATCGCCTCCTTCTTGCCCCGGGAGGTATTTTTTGTTGATAACGCTCTAAAGCGAGGATCGGCACCGGCTGCAGCAAATATCAGAGAGGCAGTACTGTCACTGGAGCAATCGTCGATCAGTAGAACCTCATATTCAAAACCGGTGTTGTCCTGTTGTCGCAAGGCCTGCAACAACCGTGGGAGATCGCTGGCTTCATTGCGGGCGGCAACAACTACGCTGATGCCCGGCTCCTGCCCGTTGTCAGGTATCTTCTGCTCGAGCAGATACAAACCACGGCGGTACCAGAGCATCAGCAGTAGATAAAGTAAGGCGTTGAGGATGAACAGTGAGCTCCAGATCATCATCGCCTCCGTCGCAGCAGCATTACTATCGCACCCATCAGGGCGGGGAGGAGAATGTTTATCTCAAACACCAGCACTGCGGCCTGAACGGCAGCACTCTGTGATACATGATAAGGAGCCAGTAGCCAGGTTGTCAGCAGTTCGCGGATACCGAGATCGCCCCAGGTGAAGGAGACAAAACTCTTGATGAACATCATTCCTGCCAGCGGTGCAAAAAGCGCCAGGTTGAACTCACCTGTGGTAATCCCCAGCAGCAGCAGAAACTGCAGCATGTAAACCAGGTACGCCGAAACTGTGACAACCAGCGCCAGGGTGAGAGTGGTGGCACTGACCGATTGCAAAGCGAGTGTGATCCTTGTAGGTACGGATTCCGGATGTCGCCAGCGGTGGGGCACCAGCAGGTACAATAGTGACGGGCGGTAGAGGAGGAAGAGGAGCAGCGCAAAGCAGCAACTGATCAGCAACAGAGTATAGGGGGAAACTGCCACATTGAGACCACTGCCACGGAAGAGAACCTGCCAGAGACCCCAGAGACCGAAACTTCCGGAGACAATACCGTTGAGTAATTTATCGAGAAAGGAAATTGTCACAAGAGAGGTGGGATTCTTGCTGTCCAGATATAAAGCTCTCAGGTGTACACCCAGGTTGGCTGGTGTAACCAGGCCGGATGCGTAACCAAGCAGGAAGGGGCCGGAAAGGGTGCGCCAGCTGAGGTCCGGTTGCACCTTGCGGGTCAGAAACCCCCAGCGCCAGTAGTTGAGGATCAGGTTGGGCAGCAGCAGCAACAGCACCAGCTGCAGTCTTGTATCACGTGGAAACAACAGGACTCTCAGGTCTATCTCAAAGAAGATAAAAATCCAGGTCATTATCATCAAACCGGCCAGGAGGCTGAACCAGCGGGATTTCAGGATGCGGAACAGGCTTGCCAAGTGAATTCTGCTCAAGGCAGCTCCTCCTCGCCATCCTGAGTGAATGTTCCGGCGGAGTTTAAAAGAGTTCCTGTTACTGCCAGCAACAGTACCAGCGGTGGGAAGAGCAAGAGAAAGAGGAGAGCGCTGCCGCTCTGAAAGCGTTGCCTCAACAGTGACGCTCCCTTACGCAATACGCAGAGAAACAGGAGGAGGGTGAAGAGGTAGTAAATAAGCCAGGGTAACAGTAGCTGCGGCAACATCAGCGGTATCAGCGGGAGCAGTAGCAGACCCAGATAGAAGAGGAAGTGTAACCACCGACTGGATGGGGACAGCTGGGTAACTTTTCCATAACGACGTAAAGCGGCTCTGAGCCAGGAGCGCCAGGATGAGGGAGGAGGTGTCGATACCGTACCCTCCAGGGTATAGCCGAAACGACAGCCCGGTTGCCGTCGGAAGAGATCCATCATCAGTATGTCATCGCCCCAGCGTTTCCCTTTGAGACTGTTCCACCCACCGCAGGCTGCGAGGAGTCTCCGACTGTAACCCCAGTTGCCACCACGGGCAAATAGTGGTCGACCCTGCCCGCAACCAGCTAAAACCTGCAGGCTGGAAAGAAGATGCTCCAGGTTGAGTAGTACAGACCAGAACCCACTGACCGGTTCAGTCAGCGCAATATGTCCCGGTATGACATCATACTGTGATACAATCCTGTCGTAATCCTGCAGCCAGTGTGGGGGTGGTACACAATCAGCGTCCAGAAACAACAGGAAATCACCTTTGGCAGAACCGGTCCCGCAACGTAACGCGTTGACTTTTCCACGAAAACCTGGGGAGGGTGTGCTGCTCAGCACCCGCCAGTTAGGGTGCAGCACCGCCTCGCTTTCCAACAGGGAAAGAGTAGCGTCCCGTGAACGGTCATTGATCAGGATAAACTCAACCCGATCTGCAGGGAAATCGATGGCAGCCAGTGCCGGGATGGTACTCCTCAGGCGCTTCTCTTCGTTGTGAGCCGCGATGATTACGCTGAAAAGTGTTGGGTGCGTATCGTCGGAATTACTGCTGGGATTGTTCAGAGAGTGAGTAATTCGACTGATCCCGTTAAGCATCCAGAGCGCGAAACCGCTCAGAAGAAGTGCGGGTAACAGCAGCGCTAGCCAGACTGTCAGGGGGTGCCACTCAGTGAAGATCATGGTCCAGTGTAAGCTTGAGCCAGAGGGCGTTGAAAACCTCCCGGTGACGATTGGGGGTGCCGGCGGGATCCAGCGCCAGTGCCGCCCGGTATTGACTGAAGGTCATCTCGAGCTGGAGCCACTCCAGTTGACGATTCCAGAATGGCAGGGTGGGTGAGCCGTAAAGATACCAGCTGAGCGCAGCACGCTGGGTGTATTGTTTGCGGCCGGCGAGAAAGGGGAAGTTGGCGTCGCCGTCGAAGATGGTATGTTCGAAACTGGAACCGACATTGTGATACACCCCTTCCTCCCAGTAGCCTACACCCTGGACCGTCCAGTCCCAATCAGCCTCCAGATGCTGGGCGGCAGTCAGCAGCCAGCGGCAAGCCAGCGAATACTTGAGTGAATTTGGTTGCAGCGAGCTGAGGGTACGTCCCTGGTGACGAAAATCATCGGTAGCATGAAAATGGGTGTAAACAAAAGGACGTGTAAAAGCAGCTCCACCGCTGAGCAGGAGACCATCCGCGGGCGCAATACGCCAGCCTGCAGCGATGGCGGTTTTATTCACCGGTTTGCTGCTGAAAAGACGACTGAAGGTCAGGTCATCAAAGAGCAATTCCGACCAGAGTTCCCAACCGGGGTGAAGCAGGCTGAAATCGAGGACCAGCAACGAATTGTCATTATCACCCCCATAGTGCTCCTCCGACCAGAAAAAAGAGATCGGATTGAGGTATCCCAATCGCAACGGCTGTTCGGAGAAGATCACCATATCGGAGAATCCGCAGGCGAATCGCTCACCCTGCCAGGCCAGGCGGTGGTAAACCAGATACTTGTCCAACGGTACGGTGTGTGGTTTGCCCCCCCAATCAGCCGGGGTGGTTGTTACAGACAGGTTACTGTGCAGCTCGGCCAGAAGATAGGCTGCCTCAAAGCCATTACCGGTATAGTGAAACAGCAGCTGGTTGACGGAAGGGGTGCCGGTTCCGGTCAGTGTGGAGAGACGCTGGTCATGTCCCAGTCGTAGGTAGTCCCGCCCTATCAGGGCGCTGAACTGCTCACCGGAGTAGAGGAGTCCACCCTCCAGCTCATCATGGAAAAACAGATCCCCGTCACCCGCAGCTTCCCAGGCCAGGTTGTCGCCAGGCAACCAGGCGGGTGACTCGAACAGCTCCCGGGAACCCCTTACGGTGGCATCCTGAAAATGCAGTTTCAAACCAACCTGCAAGGCAGGCTCCCAGGCAAAGCTGAAACCGTTGGTCAACTCCAGAAAAGTGGAATCACCGTCAGTGGCAACACAACCACTCCAGAGTGGATAAAGACGCGGCAGGGTCCGGTCGTGTGGAACAATAGCCAGCGATCGTCGTCGCGTGTCCTCCCGCAGGTAATTAAGCAGGAACTGACGACGCCGCTGCTCTCTGGACGCTTCAGATCCACACAAACCTACCTGCAGGTAAGTGACAATCCGGTCCCGGGTAGAGAAATTATAAAAGGCCCCCGGCAGGCGTTGTCCGCTACGCAGGCTCATCTGGAGCAGATCATCGTGCACTGGTGAGGTGGTGGGTTCCAGCAGTACCCCGGCAGCGCCGGAAAATGTGGCGCACCATATAATAAGCAGCGCACTGACCCGCTTTGG
>JADHUQ010000012.1 GCA_016784425.1 Candidatus Delongbacteria bacterium
GTAGTTTCCAGTTTGGGATTGGGACCGCGTAACACCCTCATACCGGTGACATCAGGACAGGTGAAGTCGTTGCCGCTGTTTTCAACCACCGGTCGCCCGTCGTCATCCATAATGTAGGCTGTATTGATTTCCACACTGTCCCCGGTCACGGAATCGACCGCGGCGATGCGGAAACCACAGATATCATCGGTGTGGTGGTTCTGCTCATCGGTTTCACCCACATCGGAGTCGTTGTAGATAGCGACATAGAGATTCATGAGATACTTGTCGCCGATATTTTCAATTTCATAATCGATGATGATGAAATCCTGGGCGTAGTTGTAGGTCCAGGAATGGGAGACCTGGGTTACTCTCAGCCCCAGCGGCACATGTACGCCGTCAAAGTCGTCGTTGGGTACAAACGACTGATCGGTCAGGGTATCGGTATAGACTGCCCAGAAATCCTGTTCGGAGACAGACAATGGATTGTAAATGTTGTTGCCAAAACAGTCACGCGCCCCTTCGATAAAAGACTCTTCCCTCATGGCGGCGTCATCTTCACAACCGGGGAACATCTCCCCGCCGCTGTTGTACCAGCCTTCATAGCCGTACGATACCCGTGGTGTTTCACTGCCATCATCGTTGACGATCAGGGCGCCGATCCAGAGTGCACCCTGGTAGAGGTACTGCACATCGGAGCCGGCCGGGTATTCCAGCTGGGGTGCCCAGACACCGGGCAGGCAGGGATCGTCCATTCCAGCCGGGTCGGTAGCGGGTTGATTACCAAAGACACTCTTATTGGTAATATTCAGCCACATGTTGGACTGGCGATGTACCCGGTTGTCCGAATAAGGGGTACAGAGGTCGGTGCTGCGATCAGCCCGCTTGCTGCTCACGCCGCTATCGGCAGCCAGGCTGCAGCCGGCACCGGCCAGCAAACAGATAGTCGCTATGGGAATGATTGACTTGAATCTCATCAGGACTCCTTAATTTCCGCAGGTTCCATCATCAACAAAGCCGATGCGGCCACCATCTTCACCGGCAGTCATGGCCGGGGAAGCAGGCGCGAGATCGTAATCCCGGATAGAAGGATCCGCAAAGAGCGGGTCCTCCAGCAGATTAGTGCCGCTCAGGTTCCAGGTAGCAGGAACCGGGGTAGCGCCGAAGAGGAGATTATATTCCAGTTCAGGATTGGAAGAGCCGAGGAACAGAACACCTGCACCGGCATCTTCACCTGTCAGCGTTTCGTCAAAAGTGATAATGTTCTCGCGGATGACCGGGTCGGAATGTTCCCCCAGCAGGATGCCGCCGTTGACGCCATAAACAATGGTATTATCAACTATCAGGGCGTCACAGAAGCGGTCAGCTTTGAGAGCCGCCATCCGGTTACCGTAAAGCAGGTTGTTGACTATGTCCGGCCGGCTGTTTTCGTAAAGGAAGATGCCATACCCCTCGCAATCGGCGAACAACGAATTTGTGATACTGCCGTTGCCGTTCATGGTGACGAACAGGTTGGCGATGGCATTGTCCTCGAAGGTGCAGCAATTCACCTGGGCGTCGCTGGAATCAAAGACAGCCCCGTAATAAAGGTTGTGCCGGATCAGGCAGCCCTCAAGCCGTACATCGAGTCCGTTGCGTACCGTGACCACCCCGCCGTTCAACAGGTAATCCTGGCCGGTGTTGGACGATTCGGAGCCATACTCGATGATACAGTTTTCCAGGCGGGAACCGCTGGCACCGGCATCCAGGAAGTTGAGACTGCGCCAGCCTCCCTTGTTGGGGCGGAAGGTAGAGGTGAACTGGATCGGTGCGGCGGCGCTGCCCATTGCCAGCAGAGGGCCGTAGAAATCAATGCGGAAAGATCGCTCAAAATCGATAGTTACCCCGCTGCCTATTCTCAGGGTGTCCTCGTCACTCTGCGGCATGAAGAATGCATCACAGGTGACGGTCCAGGTCCCGCTGGCGATGTTGTTGCCAGGTACCAGAATCTGACGGCGTAATTCGTTGGCAAATTTCAGGTAGTTGCGCGGCCCGATATCCTGCGCTTCAGTTCCCAGCGTGTCCCAGGCAGCGTCGATACAGGGGGAACAGGGGTCGAGGGCGAAGTCACGACCCGGTTCATCGAGAAAGAAAACATTGGTAAAAGTGTTACCGTGATAATCGGTAGAGTCACCGTTGGCGTTCCGCAGCCAGTAATTGCCGAACATGAGTGAATCCCGCAGGCAATCCGTGGTATCCTCCTCCGGGCATTCGAACAGCGCGAAAAACATATTCTGGGGAATCAGAAATGGCAGCGAGGAGTTCATCCAGAAGCTGTTGCGCTGAATCTGCACATCAGCGAAAGCGCCGGGATCGGCGAGGTAAATTTCCGCATGCAGGGTGTCAAAGGAGACACCGAAACCGTCGTTGGCGAACAGGATGTTGGAACGTACCGTCGGGAAGGATTCACCCACAATGGCGATGCCGTTGTTCTGGTTGGTGGCAATCAGGCAGTGCTCAATCCGGGGGGAGGTGTAATAACAGACCACCGCGCCGGTAAGACGGGGGTCGATATTGTTGAAGTGGCTCCCGAATTCGATCTGGCAGTAAGTAAGCTCCGAGCTGGAGGCTTCCAGCGTGCTGTCAAAGACGATACTCTGCCAGTCACCGTAAGTTGGCTGGGACTTGTTGGAGGTAAAGGAGATCAACGCCCCCTCCAGACCGTTGGCCAGCAGTTGTCCTCTGACATAAATCGAATAGGGGCCATCAAACCGGATTTCCACACCTGGTTCGATAGTTACCACGGCTCCCGGCGGAATCTCCAGATCCTCGGTCACCTTATAAGGAGATGCGTCCAGGGTCAGATTGGAATTGAACACAGCTGGAATGACGGTATAGTTATCGGTGGTGTTGTTATCGGAACTGGAACTGTCATCCTTGGCACAACCACCGTACAACAACAGTAAGCCGAGTGGTATGACGAATAAAAACTTCTTCATGAATACTCCGTCAGGTTAGAACGAGTAAGCCACTCGCAGCATAATGTTGCGCGGCGGTGAGTAGTTCCACGGGTTGGCGTCGAAAGTATTTTTGCCCGGATAATAGAAAATGTGGTCCGGATTCTTACCGTGCATCGCCTGTTCCGCGTTGCCTGTCGCTGGATAGATTGCGCGGACATTGCTCTTGTTGAACAGATTCTGGACATCAACACCGACCAGCAGTTTTGAGTTGGAGTCGGCTCCACCAAAACGGAAGTACTTCTCAAATTTCAGATTGGTGGTTTCAGTCCAGGGCATGCGTGCGGAATTGGACAGGATCAGCGCGGAATTATCAATACCGAGTGTGTACTGGGAGGGGGTGTAGGGCCGCCCGCTGCCGAAGGTGAAGGAGATTGATGCCAGCCAGTCGCTGGGCAGTCCGAATCCGAACAGTTCCGGTTTATCCCTGGGTCCGTAAAACAGGGAATAGTAGGCATTGATGGAATGGGTCTGATCCCAGTTGAGTGGATGCTCATCCCGGTTGACCGGTTGATTATCCAGACGGTTTTCCAGCGCTGCTTCCGCGGAGGAGGCTTTGCCGTAAGCAAAGGAAAGCTCGTAATTGGCGTCGATCACGGTGTGGGCGGTGTTACGGTTGTAAGAGATACTGGCACCGCGGCTGCGCCCGTAGTCGATGTTCATATAGCGGTCGATGAAATAACCACGCGAGACTTCGACGGACACGGTTGAGATCTGGTCAAAAATATCGCGGTAAAAACCCTGCAGATTGATCAGGGTAGTCTCATTAAACTCAGCTTCGACACCAAACTGGTATTCCACTGTTTTCTCATGACGCAGGTTGGGGTTACCGACCACCTGGTCGTTGGCCTTGTTACCGGTCAGTGAACGATAGAAATACTGGAAATTGGGTGTCTGGTAGAAATGGCCGTAGTTGAAGTAGAGCTTGGCGGTTTCCGTAATCGGGTGGGAAATGCCGAGACGGGGCGAAAGACGGGAGATACTCCGGGTCGGCAGCACTGCGCCAGGTTGACCCTCGTCGTAAGCGTCCTCGATCTCACTGATGGTTGAGTTCTCGTGAAGGAGCACATCCCAGCGGGCTCCCATCAGGACATACAAACCCTCGAACTCCATCTTGTCCTTGAAGTAGAGAGCCCCTTCGGTCGGGTTGTGGTCGTAGAAGTCCCGCGTCTGTCCACGATCGGGCCAGGGGCTGCCTTCTGGTAGAACCACATAGCCGGTATAGGGTTTATTGGGGCCGCTGATGGAGGACATGGTCATGGCGCGATGGGTTATCTGAGCGCCCAGCAAGACTTCGTGGTACTTGTTGACCTGAGACTGGTATTCTGTTTTCCAGTTATAGGTGATTGAACGACGGCTCTGCCAGAACGCCTGGTTGTCATAAGCCCCGGGATTGAGGAAGAAATCGTAGTAGTTTGCCGGATTGTAACCGAGGCCATAAGTGGTCTGCTGGAAGTTGCCCTCGTCACAGGCCCCGTTCTGGTTGTAATCGACAAAGTATTCTTGCCCGGCATCATAGTTCAGGTTCGGTTCGTTGAACTCCGGATTGGACTGGTCGTGCAGGGTGCGGTTTATCCAGGTGGAATATCCCGGATTATAGGCATAGATGTCGACAGGCCAGTCCTCACCGTGTGCTGCCGGATCGTAAGTATAGATAACCGGCCGGCTGACATCCTCTGTCAGATTCCAGTTGGTGCCACTCTGGCGCGACCTGATATCGGAATAATCATGTGTTCCGAAGTAAGGATCGACCACAAAGCTGGCCCAGCGGGTAAACAGCTCATACTCGTCAAAGAAATAGTTAGTCGAGTCATGTTTACCGTTCAGGTAGGGAGTATTACCGTAGCCATAGGAGGAGGGCAGGTCCCAGTAGGGTTCGCCGGCATCCCAGTAGCCGTTGTAGTAACCGTTTTCATCCGGGAAATCGATGAACGGCTCACCGGTGTCAAAATAGAGGTCGCCGTCGACAAACGGCTCACCCAGATCCTCATCATCTTCCCGGATGTCCTGGAAGTTGATCTGGCCATTGAGGTCGATATCATCATAACCCTCGGCCATATCCCAGCGACCGTTGTGGTTGGTATCGGTGTAGGGTTCTCCTTCATCCCAGATGCCGTTGCCGTTGGTATCTTCAAACGGTTCGGTCCAGCCATCCCAGACGCCGTTACCATTGGCATCCTGATAGCGTTCACCGTCCCAGCGACCGTTGTGGTTGGCGTCCTGCTCCGGCAACTGGGGCTCAGCGTCATCCCAGATACCGTTGCCGTTTGAGTCGACAAAGGGATCCCAGGGATCGTAGACGCCGATGTTGTTGAGACCGGTAGAGGGATCGGTCACATCGGTGAACGGTTCCGAGGAATCGTAGACACCGTTGCCATTCAGATCAATCCAGTCTTCGCCACGGTCCCAGCGACCATTGCGGTTGAGATCTTCGTAGCCTTCAGAGTTGACGGAATTGCCATCTCCACCAAAAGCAACACCGTCATAAATACCGTTATTATTGGCATCGACATAGCCGTCCAGAAAGCCGTTGCCATCCACATCCACCATGCCGAGGAAATCACTTTTGGCGTCTTCGTAATTACGTTCGGTGATATTGAACTCGAGGGTAAAATCGCCCGGGCTCTTACCACGCGGCGAGATGAGGGTTTGATTGTCGGAGCGACTCATGATCGATGAGAAGGTGGAGGTTTCGTTGAGCTGGTGCAACAGTTCCAGGCTCATGTTGATACGGTTGTTCTCCGCCCAGGGACGATTGGCCTGGTCGTAGCTGAAGACATAACCATAATTGCCACTCAGGGGTGCGGCACTCTCGGGGTAAACATCCCAGCGCCGATAGAATCGTTCAAAATAGAGTTTAGCCTTGGTCTTCTCGGTTATCGGAATACCAAGGTTGACAGTTGTCTGATATTCATTGACCTGACGTTCCGGCAGCTTGATACCCATGCCGGTGTAGTCGTTGGCATCACGTGTCACATCAAAAGGCAGGTAGGTATTGGTCAGGTTGGCGCGACCGGTGACATAGAAGGTTATCGGACCAGTGCGTTTACGGCCGGTAAGTGGGACCGGACCACCCAGAGCGAAACTGGTGCCGTCGGTATCAAAGGAGTATTTACCAAAAGGTGCGTCGGTACGATATTCCAGCTTTCCGGTATAGCGATCCTTGGGGCCTTCAACCGTCTCGATCTTGATGACAGCGGCCTGTGCCTGGCCATATTCGGGACCGAATCCACCGGAGAGGATATCAAGCTGCTTGATATTGGCCACATCGACATTCAGATAAGTGGCGCCGCCAACCAGCGGGTCACGACTGTCGATCCCGTTGATCGTAATGGCGACCTGTCCCTCACGTGCACCACGGGCGTGCAGGGCACCCTCCTGGTCTGTTTTGAAACCGGGTTTGGACTGAATCACCTGGCCGATGTCGACAACAGCCGACCGCTCCAGATCCTGGGCACTGATGGAAACTGTCGAGGAGACCTGGTCGATCTGGATCTTGGCGCGCTTGGCCTGGACAACAACATCCTCCAGCTTCGATTCGGTCGAGGGCAACTGCAATTCGATGCCGGTGGTTGTATGGTCGACGTTCACCAGCACACCCTGCATGACTACGACTTTGTAACCGAGCATGCGGCACTCGAGGTCATACTCACCCGGCAGCACCTGGGAGATCATGAATTCACCCTCAAGGTCAGTAGAGGCGCCACGCAACGGAACGGTTCCCAACACCACTACATTTGCGTCCGATAACGGTTCACCCGTCTCGATGTCGGTTACGGTTCCCTTGATTTTGCCAAACTGTCCGGCTTGCAGTGCCGACCCGATCAGCAGTGAGATAAGTAAAAAACTTACTCGCCACCTTTTCACAGGTGTTATCACAACCTTCATATTTCCTCCTGAATGGAAAGCACTTCGTTCGGCGGAATTCCGGTTTAGGGTTAATCAAAACAGAGAAATAAAACTATCCACAACCTTACGTAATGTCAAGCAAAAGTACCCTGGAAACCAGACTGCTTCCCAGGTTGAATCAGATACTTCTATCTGTTTTTCATAGATTTGGCAAAAAGGATGTGAGCACTTGGATAACTGGGAAGGTGTGATATTCTTTGCTGAAGTAAATAATACGCAATTTCTATGCCATTTCCCCTTACAAGTGCGCTTACTGCTTCGAATGAGCGACGACTACCCCTTTTTACCAGATACTGTTAGTAACCAATATGTATCACATTATTGCGGGATCTGCTACCGGAGGACACTACTGCAGGACAGCGAGTGCTCTCGAAGCAGCCCTATATCATTTTAACAAAATCACCTTGTGACTGGCAGGCAAAAGGGACACCCGCCCCTGTTCTACCGTCGCACCGCGCAACAGGTAGAGACCGCTGGCCAGTTCTGGTACCTGTACCCTGATGAGATGCTCGCCACTTTTGTAAGGTGCTTCCAGCTGCCAGGCCAGCCTTCCCAGGAGGTCGTACAGCTGCAGCCGTACCGTAGTGGAGACAGCCAGCTGCAATGGAATTGTCAGTTCAGCGTTAAACGGATTGGGATAGGGGGGGAGCAGCTCCAGTTGCCGGGGGAGGCTGTTGTCTGCTACCTCTTCGACAATCACATCCCGCAGGAGCTGGATATTGTCGATGGCCCACCCCTGTGACCACTGGCCGGTAAAGTGAAATCCCAGGCGAACCGGCTCGTTCCAGAGTGTATCGGGCACCCGGAACCACTGCCTTGTCCAGAGGGTGTCGGTGCCTGTCTCGTTGATAATCAGGTGCCAGTTGCTTTCAGGCGTCGGTTGCGGATCAAGGGTCCAGAGCAACTGTCCGGTACCACCGGCATAATCATCAAAGAAGGACTCCCAGGTCAGATAGAGTAACTGGTCAGCACCGGTGAGATCGAGCGGTGGTGAGATCAGCCAGTCATCCTGGGTAGCCTCCTCCCCCTGGGCATCGCTGTTGATAAAAGCGTACCAGCTGTGTGCCGGGATGGAGAAGAACATCGAGGAGCTGTGGTCGGTAACCTGCCAGCCGGGGGAATCGTTGTGGTGATAACTGGCGTCCCAATCATCCGGGACAACCTGATCCTCAAAATCCTCAAGGGTGTAACTGCTGTCGGGGTAGAAAGCCAGACCGGCATAACCGGTTTGCAGAAGCTGCTCCTGCGGTTGCTCGTAACCCCAGAAGATGTTTATCGCCCGATGGATTCGTTCCGGGACTACCGAGTAGACGGTGAATGGGATCGCTTCCAGGGTAAAGGCGGACAGGATCAGGGTTTCGTCGATATCGGTACCGGGCAAAGCCACCCGTACATAGAGTGTATCTCCACCCAGATTTCCAACCCAGACAGTATCGGTAACTACTTCATCAACCTCAAAGGGGCCCAGATCAATCCACTCTGCGGCCGTCGGCCAGGTAACCAGCTGTGGTGAGGTATCACCGGCAATCTCTACACCCTGAAAATGATCTACGATGAGATAGTAATCATCATGTGAGATACATCGCACTGCTACATGGATTGTATCACCCAGGAACTCCGGAGCGGTATCGAAGGAGTATTGCAGCATGGTCGAAGGGATATGATTATAGGTGGCAACCAGCTCAAAAAGTTCCGGGTCAAAATTGGCGGCGTTGACGCGGGTGTGGCTGACCAGAATCTCAAAACTCTCGAGATAGTCCGGATTGAGATCCTGGGATGCTGCATAAAAAGAGATAGTACGGGTGGAATCGGGAACCAGCAGGCGCGGGGTGATCAGCCAGTCGTCGTTCTGGCTGCCGTCGCTGTTGTAGCGGCAGCCGACGGCCTGTTCAGAATTACCATAAGTGAGAAAACCATCATCACGGCGTACCGTATTCCAGGAACTGCCGGAAGCATCCTGGTCGACAACCAGCCAGCTGAAAGGAATACCATTCTCAAAATCCTCGGAGAGCTCGTCACGCTGGAGCAGCTCCGGGCGAGCTTCCAACAGGGTGACAACCATTAGTATTATGACATTAACAGCCAGCAGGACGCGCAATGTACCTCCATGTCGGGTTCAATTTACGCATAGAGGGGTATTATTCTAAAGGAGATTCTCACAGAAGAGGGAAATGAAAACAGTCGGGATGGATTGACAGCTGCCGCCTGCAATTCCAGCCTGTCCGTCTTGTAGGTCAGCGCTACAGCTAGGAAATGATCTCTCAGTTGCCAGGCTACCTGCAAAATCCTGTCTGCAAAAACAAGGCGATCCCGCCGGACCGGAACCGCCTTATAATCGAATCAGCGTTTTTGATACTGCGCTCTGTTTACCAGATACCCTGGGCCATCATGGCGTCGGCTACCTTGAGGAAACCGGCGATGTTGGCACCATTAACCAGGTTGCCAGGTGTGCCGTATTTCTCCGCAGTCGCAACACAGTTGCTGTGGATGGACTTCATGATGTCGGCCAGCTTGGCGTCGACCTCTTCACGACTCCAGGAATAGCGCATGCTGTTCTGTGACATTTCCAGACCGGAAACCGCCACACCGCCGGCGTTTGCAGCCTTGGCCGGTCCATACAGAATACCTGCATCGAGGAACTGGTTGACACCTTCAGGAACGGTCGGCATGTTGGCGCCCTCGGAAATCACATAAACCCCGTTAGCCAGCAAGTTGGCGGCGTCCGTGTTGTTGATTTCGTTCTGGGTAGCACTCGGGAAAGCGCAATCGGCCTTGTGGTTCCAGAGAGGATTGAACTCGGCATTCGAATCGGTGGGTGTAAAGGTCACGCCATATTTATCAGCATAATCCTTGATACGACCACGTTTGACATTCTTCAGCTCCATGATGAAGGCCAGCTTCTCGCGATCTATTCCAGCCTCATCGTAGATGTAACCGGAGGAGTCGGAGGCTGTGAGCACCTTAGCGCCAAGATCCAGCAGTTTCTCAGCGGTATACTGGAACACATTTCCGGAACCGGAGACCAGACAGACTTTACCTTCCAGGCTCTCGCCACGGGTTTCCAGCATGTTCGCCGCGAAATAGACAGCACCATAACCGGTGGCTTCCGGGCGAATGAGGCTGCCACCCCAGCTCAGACCCTTGCCGGTGAGTACACCTTCGAAGACATTTTTGATCTTTTTGTACTGGCCAAAGAGGAAACCGATCTCGCGGCCGCCCACACCGATGTCACCGGCCGGAACGTCGGTGTCAGCACCGATATGACGTTGCAGCTCGGTCATAAAGCTCTGGCAGAAACGCATTACCTCTTCATCGGACTTACCTTTAGGATCAAAGTCGGATCCACCTTTACCACCGCCCATCGGCAGTGTGGTAAGGGCATTCTTGAATACCTGCTCAAAACCGAGAAATTTGATGGTACCCAGCTTGACGGAAGGGTGAAAACGCAGCCCGCCTTTGTAAGGACCGATGGCGCTGTTGAACTCTACGCGAAAGCCCTTGTTCACATGGACTTTACCGCTATCATCCATCCAGGGGACCCGAAACATGATAACACGCTCCGGTTCGACCATACGTTCCAGAATTGCGGCGGAAATGAACTCGGGATGGCGGTCCATTACCGGCTCCAGGGAAGTGAGTACTTCATCCACTGCCTGGTGAAACTCAGCTTCTGCGACGTTGCGTTCTTTCACTTTCTGCAGGATGTGGGATAAATCTGCCATTTGAAAAAACCTCCAGATAAATATGTATATACTTGGTTTCTATTATCTTACGACTCACCTGCAGTCTTTGCCGGGCAGAGCTGGTAACGAGTTAAGGCTGAAACTAAATAGCCACTGACTCGGCTTAAGTTAGACACAGTGCGCAAAAAAAAACTCATTCAAATTTACGATGCAAGAGAATATTGAGGTTGCATCAAGTAAGAACGAGTGGTTCTACCCGTTTTCGGGTAAACCCGGGTGCTTTTTGTGAAATTCCCGCCAATCTTCGGGAGAATTCAGGTTCCAGAGACAATCAGCATCTTTTATCTCTACCTGTCGAACCTTCGCGGGTAGCACTTCGCGCAAAATTCTGTCAAGCCTGTCGCCAGGTGGTTGAGCCGCTATTGTACCAAAAACAGACGAGTTGATATACAGCGGATGGCCACCCCGTCCGGCCTGCATTGGTATTACCACTCCGGCGGCACCGGCGGCAGCAAGTTGGGTCAGAGTTTTTCTGGAGGGAGGTGGT
Organism: Candidatus Delongbacteria bacterium; assembly: GCA_016784425.1. Taxonomy (GTDB): domain Bacteria; phylum CAIWAD01; class CAIWAD01; order BS150m-G50; family BS150m-G50; genus BS150m-G50. Next base: position 11,115 of record JADHUQ010000012.1, read on the forward strand.
ACATCCACCGGCTGCAGAAAAATAGCTGTTGCTGTCCCAGCCGCCTCCAGGCCTCGTTTGATCGAACTGAACATGCCGCTGGACCAGTCGTCGTTGATCACGACCTCTACACCGGCGGTCGATTCCACAACCGGTCGAATCAGATCTGCACTCCAGCCCAGTACACAATAAACGCGAGCTACACCGGCAGCCAGGTAGTTTTCAGCCTGAACCACAATCAACGGTTTCCGGGGGAAGGGTAATAGTGCTTTGTGGGTCACACCTGGTGAGCGGACGGGGTCGAGTGACTGCATGCGACTGGAGTGTCCTGCGGCCAGGATAACCGCTGCGACACCTGAGGGCAACGGGGTGACTGCTTTACTCATTCTGCTCGAGCAACTGTGCTGCAATGCTTATTGCGATTTCCGCCGGATCCTTGCTGCCGATGCCCGGCAAACCGATGGGCGATACCATTTTTTCCAGACGAACAGGATCGACCCCCTCAGCGTGGAGAATCTGGCGCAGCTGTTTCGCTTTGGCCTTGCTGGCGATCATGCCGAGATAGCGCCAGGGATGCTGCAGACAGTTGCGGACGACCTGCAGGTCCCGTTCATGACCGAAGGTGACGACGACGATGTGGGTGGATTCCTCGGTGAATATCAACTCGGGTGGCAATGTATCAAAACTGGCGTGAATCACCCGTACACCGGGGAGGGACAGTCGGGGATAATCATCCCGTTCATCGATGATCGTCACGCTGAAATCGCTGGGGGCCATAACATGCGCCAGGGCGATGCCAACATGCCCGCCACCAAAAATGTACAGCTGCCGGTGGCCAACAAACGGTTCAATGAAGACCTGCAGCTTGCCGCCACAGATTGGTCGACCCTCCTCACCATCATTGAGATATTCGGTCAAACGGGGTGTGGCGTCACTGATTGCCTGGAGGCACTGCTGTATCACATTCTTCTCAACCGAACCCCCGCCGATGGTTCCGTGCAAGCTGCCATCCTGCTCCACCAGCATATGCACACCGGTGTTGCGAGCGGTGGAACCCTTCACCGCCACAATCGTGGCGATGGCGAAGGAGCGTCCCGCAGTCTGCAGCTGTCGGCTCTGTTCAAGCCAGTTCAATTCCCACCTCCCGCATTATATTACATAGAATGTTCTGGGCAACCCGTAAACGGTAGGCTGCCGTGGAGCGCATATCATCGATCGGGGCCAGATCACCTGCCAGATGCCGTCGTAATTCGTTCTCCGGGAGGGGGGTGTCCTCCTGCAACAGCTGTCTCACATAATCCTCCACCCCTGGCAGCCGACATGGAAAAGGGGACAGGGCGCCCGCAGCCACCCGGAAAATGCCGCTGCCGCTGGTTCCGATCAACACTGCCAGTGAAAGCTTGGCAATTGCCTGTGCCCGGCGTGCACCAGTCTTACTGTAGAATCCGCGTGCCACCGGTGCGAGCGGCAGTTGTACCGCCCGGATCCACTCCGTGGGTGCCAGTGCCAGCTGTTTGTACCCCAGGTAGAATTCACTCAGCGGTATTTCACGCGTCCCCGCGCTGGATTGGAGAATCAGGCTGGCATCGTAAACCAGCAGAGGGGGGACACTGTCGGCAGCGGGAGAAGCGTTGGCGATGTTACCCCCCAGAGTGGCCATCTGCTGAATCTGGGGGGCACCAATCAGACCGGCTGCCTCCGCCAGCAGGGGATAGCGTTGCCGGATGGTCGGGTGTGAAGCCAGCAGGGCCATGTCAGACATACTGCCGATTACCAGCCCCTCTCCCTGGTCTTCGACTTTACCCAATTCGTCCCTTAAAGAGTGCAGGCCGATCATTCTGGCCGGATGCAGAACTCCGCGCCGCAGCAACGGCATCAGGTCGGTTGCCCCGGCCAGTAAGGGAGTGCCGGGATATCTTGCCAGCAGCTCATCGAGCTCGTCAGTTGTAGCAGGGGATAACAGCTCTATGCTCTTCACAGCTGTTCTCCCGACACCGTACGCTCCGCCATTATCCGGACGGCCTGCTGGACACCGTCGATGATCTTCTGGTAGCCGGTGCAACGGCAGAGATTTCCCGCCAGTGCCTGTTTTATTGCCTCGGTTTCGCTCGAACCGCCCGCCCGCAACCAGGCCCAGCTGCTGACAACTATACCCGGGGTGCAGAAACCGCACTGGACGCTGCCAGCCTCGCTGAGCGCCTGCTCCAGTGCCAGATAGAGCGGATCACCCTGCAGCCCTTCGATGGTGGTTACTTCCCGGCCTGCGACCTGGATCACCGGCAGCAGGCAGGATCACACCGGTCGGCCGTCCAGCAGCACGGTGCAACTACCGCACTCCCCTTCACCACAGCTTTCCTTGGTTCCGGTCAGGCGTACCTCCTCCCGCAACAGATCCAGCAGTCGCATGAGTGGTGACACCGTGAGGGAATACTCCCGGCCGTTTACCATGAAGTTCAGACCTGGCACAGCAACTCCATTAACTGTTCCGGCAACAATGGTAAATGTCTCACATCGACCCCGACTGCAGCACGGATTGCAGCGGCAATCGCCGGCGCTACTCCGTCGAACGGTAGCTCACCTACCCCTTTGGCCCCGTAACCACCACGGTCGGAGGGATACTCGATAAACTCAACCGCCAGCTGCGGCAGGTCCGCCAGGGTTGGTATGATATAATCGGTAAACCCGGCATTCAGGGTCTTGCCGTCGGCATAATGTACTTTTTCGTAGAGAGTAAAACCGATGGCCTGCATGATGCCACCCTCCACCTGGCCGGCGGCGAGCGCGGGATTGATCACCGTACCGATATCCTGTACTGTGGTAAACCGCCTGATCCTGACCGAGTAGTCGAGTAGACTCACCTCCACCTGCGCGAGATAGCAGCCCCAGGAATAGTCCGGGTAAGCATCACCCTGATAGGTCTCCTCATCCCACTTCAGCTCCGGGGGGGGCTCATAGCTGCTGAGTGTTTCGAGCCCCCCGGCGGCAACTGCCTGACTCACCCTGGTGCGAAACTGTTCATCACCACTGTATTCTGCTATCCGCTCCCTCAACTCTGAAGCGGCCCTCTCTATCAGCTTTCCCACGATCATCGTCGTGCGTGAAGCCACCGTTGGTCCACTGTCGGGGTGTTGAGTGGTCGGGGTCTCAAAACGAATCATAGCGGTTGAGACCTGTAGTGCTTCGGCTGCGATCTGTGCCAGTACTGTCGCGGCTCCCTGCCCCATCTCGGTGGAAGTAACCCGGATGGAAATGGTGCCATCCACGTTCCCCTGCAGCAGGGCACATCCCTGTATCCTGTTCTCGCCGCTGCCGGTAAACCCGGCCCCATGATAAAAGAGAGCCAGGCCGGTACCGCGACGCAGAGTGGGGTGGGAGTCGTTGAACACCCGATCTGCCCGGTTGTTTTCTTCATAAGCAGAACTACTGACCGCCCGCTCCAGCACTTGACTGCAGGCATCGGTCTGTACCAGTTGCCCGGTGGAAAAGGTGTCACCGGGTCGCAGGAGATTGCGACGGCGTAACACAACCGGATCCTGGTTCAACTCCTGTGCTATTTTATCGAGATGGCTTTCGATAGCGAAAATAGCCTGGGGAGCGCCGAAGCCACGGAAAGCCCCGCTGGGGGGGAGGTTTGTCGCCAGAGCATTTCCCTGCACCCTGACATGAGGAACGTGATACGCACCGGCGGCATGCAGTACGCCCCGTGCCAGTACCACCTGACTGAGGGTGGAATAGGCACCCGCGTTGAGCAGCAGTTCGACATCCAACGCGACGATGTTGCCTTCAGTGTCAACCGCAGAACGGATACGGGTGCGGGAGGGGTGCCGCTTGGTCGTGCATTGAAAGTCCTCCGCACGATCATAAAGCATCCGCACCGATCTGCCACTGTGATACGCCAGCAAAGCGGCATGGGTGGCAATCAGGGAGGGGAAATCCTCCTTTCCACCAAAGGCGCCTCCGGTGACCGATTGGCGTACTTCAATACGGTCCACCAACTCTGGAAAAGCGCTCGCGAGGGAACTGTGTACATAAAAGGGGCACTGCAGGCTACCGGTGACCAGTAGACCGCCCTCCAGGTCGAACTGTGCCAGCATGGCCTGCGGTTCCAGATACAGTTGCTCCTGCGCGGCGGTGGTGTATTCGGCCTCGGTGATATGGAAATTCTGCTCCCGGAAAGCGGCTTCGATATCGCCTTTATTGATCTGCAGCCTCTTGAAACTGTTGTCCTCACCAAAAAACGGCGTGCTGGTCGCAAGCGATTCCTCGATGGTAAAACAGGCCGGCAACTCCTCGTAGCTGATCGAAATATGGTCTGCTGCTGCGCGGCAGAGTTCCAGCGTGGGTGCCGCCAGTAACAGTATCGGTTCTCCGTAATAACGGACAACCCTGTCGGCGAGGAATGGTTGATCTTCGAGGATTACCGGATTGACATTACGACCGGGGATGTCCGCTGCCTGTACAACTGTCAGCCGGGACCAGTCGAAATCTGCATCAAAAACGATCTGTTTGATTGTGGCGTGGGCGCGCTGCGACCTGACGGTAAAACCCTGCAGGCAATCGCCGACATCATAATCCGCCAGATAAAGGGCGCTGCCGCTGATCTTTTCCCGGGCATCCACACGGATCTTGCTGTGACCTATCTGCTGCAAAGCAAGCACCAGCCATCACTCCTGTTTGTATCACAGTCATCATCCATCCAGGCTGCAGGTGTGGCGGCGTGCCACAGGGTGGGACGATCCCGACATGGCCGGATAGTTCTGATAATATAAAGTGATACCCGAAAAAGAAACGGCTTTATTGCGGCAGCAGCCGACCCGCTGCCGGACTGCGCCAGCGACTAATACCAGGTCACATAGTAGAAAAATTCACCCTCTGCCAGACCGGTGTAGCTGTTCGGGGCCCCGTCCTGTACCAGCTCAAAGAGGCCGTAGGGGGTGGCACTGCGGTATACACGGTAACCGGTTGCGGCCGGTTCCACTTCCCAGTTGATCGTTACGAAGGTGTCATTGTAGGTGATACTGATGACCAGCGGCTCACCCGGTTGTGACTGTTCGTAGCCGACCAGTGAGATGTCATCGATAAACCAGCCCGCGGCACCGGTACCATTGTCTGACCCGAAACGAAAACGGAACTGTACGGTCTGGGTTTCCCAGGACGCCAGATCGATGAACGATTCCTGCCAGCCAAACGAACCGGAGTAACAAGGGGTACCACCGGGAAAAGGATGGGTGGCGGGATTGCCGCTGCCGGCTTCCCAGCGGAAGGTTTTATTGTAACCTGCCTCAACCAGCTGTTCCCAGTTCAAGCCGTCTGTCGATATTTCCACAATACCGCCATCGTAAGCGGAATCGGGATAACTGCCTGATACTTCCGCGTCTATGCGATGAGCGAACGAGAGGCGGCTAAATGGCAGCAACTGAATCGCTCCGGTAGTCAGACGGCTGTCGAGATGACCGACATAGTCGCCGCCACCGGTATCACCACACTTCCAGCTGTGTGTGGGACTCTGACTGTCCTCTGTGCTGAGGTGCCACTGGTCTAGCCAGTCGCCATCACCGCTATGCGTCCAATCCCCTGCCCCCTGTTCGACATCGATCGCATAGTATTCGGTCAATTGCCCTATGTTCATAATCGCGTCGATCTGGTGCTCACTGCCGTCCGCCTGCAACAGGAGGGTGAGGTCAGCATCGAACACCGGTGGGGCTTCGGGGTCTACAGAGAGCACAAAGGGGGTCAGGTTGCCATGTTGAGCCCCGGGTGCAAATGCCGGATAGTCAGCTGTGGCTGTCTCGAGCGTCAGCCAGGGCGAAACAGAGCTTAATAAACCACTCACCAGGCTGAAGGTCTCTTCACTGACATTCTCGACCACCAGTGCCAGTTCCGCGCTTTCACCCGGCTCCAGAACACCGTCACCGTCATCATCACTTAGTAGATCTATTTCGAAAAGAGTAAAGGAAATCAGTGTTTCAAGGGCAAGGCTCACATCGATCAAACCCCAGCCGTAACTGTTGTTTGGTGCAGCGGCATTGTCAGCAGTCAACATGAGCGCGTCGCGAATCTGTTGTGGTGTTGAACCTGGCGCTGCTTCGAGCAGCAGTGCTACGCAACCGCCGACGAGAGGGGCGGAGAGGCTGGTACCGCTGGCGGTAGTGTATGATGATGGGGAGGAGGTACCGGCACAATAGGTGCTGACTCCACGTGCAACAACTTCTGGCTTGGTGCGACCGTCATAGCTGGGGCCATGGGAGCTGAAGGAAGCGAGTTCCCCGCTTGAATTGACGGCGCCGACAGTAATCACTTCGAAAGCATCCGCCGGTGCGATGATATGATTCCAGACTGTACCGTTTTCAGTGCCTGCTGAATTAGCAATAACCATCCCGAGTGAAATGGCGGTATTTACACCGATGGTAGTGACGGCTGTCTGGCCATCCATGTCCGACCAGTCATACCAGTCGAGATACCCGAGTGAAGAGGAGGCGACATCAGCTCCCAGCTGCTCGCCCCACTCCAACCCCGCGATATAGTTATCCTCCTCGATCGGGGTTTCGCTGGTTACATCTTCGGTTTTCGCCAGCAGGAAGGTGGCGCCATAGGCCGGGCCGTAGTGATTACCAGAAGAAGAGCCGCCGAGTGTGCTCAGGGTCAGGGTGCCGTGGTAGTGTTGACTGGGGTCGTCACCACCTTCATTCTGGGTGTTACCATCGTTGTTGATAAAATCCCATTCTGCGAAAATCTGATTGTTTGGAATCGCTTCATGATCTTTGTAAAAACCGGTATCGAGCATCATCACCCGCACGCCGGCACCGCTCAAACCCTGATCGTGTGCGGCGACCACACCGATCTGTTGCAGCTGATCGAAGCTGTTGCCGTAATCCAGTCTGGTTTCTGTGTCAGCGGTGGCAAACTGCTGGATACCATCGCTCTGCGGTTCCAGACGCCGTCCACCCGCTACCGGGAGGATGTCGCGTACAAAATCCAATTCCTGAACCGCTGCCAGTACCGGCAGGGTTGCTTCAACCGATATCGCATTCAGCCAACGGCTCTGTTGTCTGAGGTGCGCACCCAGATCCACTACCTGCCGTACATAATTCTCACTCAGCGGCAGATCCAGTTCCAGTGCACAGGGGGCCGCCATCACCTTCCCCCTCCGGGTCAGGCAGTGGGGGTCCAGGGTTGTCTCTAATTCAGCCAGCAGTGCCATCCGCTCCGCCGGCTCGAGATCCCGGTCGCTGAAATAGATCCAGGCTGTTGCCCGATTGTTATCATCGAGTAGATTCGAGGGGAAAAGCGACTGCAGATTGCTGCCGATTGCCACGGAAGCAAGTGACAACATAACAACTAAGGTGCGCAACATATTGACTCCATCAGGTTACAGCTGTTGAAAAAACAGGGGTGCCCAGGAACGCGGCACCCCTTTGTTGAAATCACTGGTTCAGATGGCTGCAATTCAGCAGCTGGCGCAGTTCCGTTTCAACGGAACCGCTACCGGCTAATTATACCAGGTCACATAGTAGAAATATTCGCCGGTCGCCAGCGTGGAATAGCTGTTGACGGTGCCATCCTGGACCATCTCGAAAATACCGTCCGGGGTGGTACTGCGATACACACGGTACCCTGCTGCACCCGGTTCCGGATCCCAGGAAACAGTCACATAGGGATCATTGTAGAAGATTGTGATAACCAGCGGATCACCGGTAGCAGCATTGTAACCCCAGAGGGCAACATCGTCCAGGTACCATCCTTCCAGAGCGGCGCCACCGTCGGAGCCGAAACGAAAACGGAACTGGACGGACTCTCCGGTCCAGGCATCCAGATCAAATACCGCTTCTTCCCAGCCGAAAGAGCCGGAGAAACAGGGGGTACCACCGGGGAAGGGATGGGTAGCGGGATTGCCACCACCTGATTCCCAGCGTAAAGTCTTATTGTAATCACCAGCCAGCTGCTCCCAATTGATGCCGTCAGTGGAGATTTCCACGATACCGCCATCGTAGGCGGAGTCAGGAAATTCGGTCGAGGTTTCGGCATCCATGCGATGCTGAATTACCAGCTGCGAAACAGGTTGGATCAGCAGCGATCCACTGAGAAGACGGGCGTCCACGGTGTTACCATAAGTGCCGGTACCGGTATCGCCACACTTCCAGCTGTGGGTTGGACTGTTGGCGTCCTCAGTACTCAGGTGCCACTGGTCGGCCCAACCAGCGGGGCTGCTGTGCGTCCAGCCTCCGGCACCACCTTCGCAATCATACAGGAAGTACTGTTCCCTTGCGCCTACAGAGAATGGGAAACTGAACTCACGTTCTGATCCATCGACGGTAACCGTAATCGTCAGCGCCGTATCGAAAATCGGCGGTGCGGCAATATCGACTTCCAGGCTGTATGGTGTGTTATTGACCTGAACCTCGTCCGGTCCAAAGGGATCATAGGTGGAGAAAGCACTGTTAAAGGTAATCCAGGGTGAAGTACAGGAAAGTTCACCGGTCGCGTCGCTGATCAGTTCCTGGCCGATGTTACGCAGGCTGACATTGAGTACAACCGTTTCACCGACATCGGGAATACCATTACCATTATCTTCAGAGACGATCTCATGATCGTGATAGGTCGCGCCGTTCATGACGGCGAGTACCGCCTCGTAGGCATTGACAAATCCCCAACCGTAAGTATTGTCTTCACCGGTGGTGCCGAGATCGGTGGCGGTTTCCATCAGGATCTGCTTGATAGTGGTTACATCAACATTCGGGTTGGCGCTCCGCATTAACCCGACCACACCGGCAACATGTGGGCCCGCCATCGAGGTGCCACTCATTGTCGTATAACCACCGTTGTTGTAGGCGCTGTAGATATCGCTGCCGGGGGCGCAAACTTCCGGCTTGGTGGCATAAGGACCGCCGCAGCCGGAGGGGCCGCGACTGGAAAAGCTGCTGATCGTAAATGGTGGGTAGCGTATCGTTGAACCGACGCTGAAACAGTTGGTGGGGGAATCGGCGCGATCGCCCGGGCTGCGCAGGGAGGTAGAACCGGGACCCTCGTTGCCGGCAGACCAGGTCAAAACGCAACCGGCTGCTTCACAGTTGTCGATGGCATCCCACCAGCGGCTGTCGCAATCGTAGTAGCCGGAGAATCCCTCGTTGACGCCCCAACTGTTCTGTGCGACATCCGGTACATCATCGCTGGTTCCGGGATCACCATCGGGGTCGGCAAACCACTCCAGAGCGGCGATGACATCATTGTCAAAAGCACCGCCGGTACCCTGATCAATCGGGTTGGTAGCTATCCAGCGTGCGCCGGGTGCCACACCAATCGTATCGGAAGATGCGCCGCAAATCGTGCCCATGACATGGGTGCCATGACCATAGCCGTCGGCAGGTGTGGGATTGCCACCCAGCAGATCGAGCCATGCTTCGGATACGGGTGCAAAATTACCCTGCCAGCGATCGGCAAACGAGACATGACTACCCATCACACCGGTGTCCATATTGGCAACCAGAGCGCCTTCACCAAAAATGCCCAGTTCATACCAGACCCGGTCGGCTTCGAGATTATCAACACCAGGTTGCACACCACGTACCGGTAGCGATTCGTTGTCATGGTCGATGTAAACCGGCTCTATCATCTCCACTACGAGATCAACCTCGGCGCGTTCGACATCGGAGCGGGCAGCCAGCTGTCTTACCGTAGCAACGGTAGCTCTGACGATAACCATGTTGCTGATCCAGTGGGATGTCCACCCGGCAACCTGCCCATCTGCCTGCAGTAGCTCAAGATCGGTCAAAAGCAGGGCCTGGGAACTGGCAGCGATCTGCTGGAGGGCGCTGACTACCAATTGATGTCGCTCGGCAAACGGTGCCTGTTCACGGTGCAGCTGCTCGTCCAGAGTAGCGATGTCAGCCTGTTCCTCCATGGCTAACATGACCTTGACCATCTCCCCTTCACTGCGGTCAGCCAGAAAACGTTCCAGGCCGGGGGAAAGCCTGCCAGCCAGCAGGGAACCCGCCAGCAGGAAGGTTCCGACAAAGATTAAGAATAGCTTTCGCATAGAGTTTCTCCTCGTTTGATCCGGGCAAACCAGACTTCAGAATCGGGAGGCACACTCCCATCTGCAGTCAGGCGCCGTTGACTTCAGTCAATCATCTTAAGTATATCTATCGTTCTTCAAGTAGATCGGTCGAGCACTCCTAAGCTTTGTAAACTTAGTCATTTTCTCCCTTTGGAACCACTGCTAAACGATTGTCTGTGGAATTTTATCAACTCCTCTTCACCGGCTGGTTTGAAAAGAAAAAGGGCGGTAACGCACTTATCTTCCAGGAGCAGGGATGTCCAATCACTTACTCCACAAGACAGGTGCGCCTTCCGCCCCTTCTCTGTTTTAACCAGCAGAACGGTTCAGCGTTTCAGCTTCCGCTGCCGGGGGTTTCCAGCTTATCGCTCAATACCAGGTCTAGTACCAGGTCTAGTACCAGGTCACCTGATAGAAATACTCGCCCAGAGCCGATGCGGTATAACTGTTGACAGCACTGTCCTGTATCAACTCGAATACACCGTAAGGGGATAAGCTGCGGTAGACGCGGTACCCAACCGCCGCCGGCTCTACCTCCCAGTCGATAACGATGTTGGGATCACTATAGCTGATGCTGATGACCAGTGGATCGCCTGGTGATGCCTCAACATAACCCCAGAGAGCAACATCATCCAGGTACCAGCCTTCAGCGCCGGTGCCGCTATCGGAACCGAAACGGAAACGGAACTGGGCGGTTTCTCCTGCCCAGCCGGCAAGGTCGAATACTGATTCTAACCAGTCAAAGGAACCGGAATAGCAGCGGGTTCCGCCCGGGAAAGGATGAGTTGCAGGACTACCGCCACCAGACTCCCAGCGGAAAGCTTTACTATAACCACCGTCGTTGAGTTGCGCCCAGTTGAGACCATCGGTGGAGATCTCCACGATCCCGCCATCATAAGCGGAATCGGGATACGCGCCGGAGGTTTCGGCGTCAATACGATGCTGGATTACGAGTTGAGATAGTGGCTCGATCAGCAGTGCTTCTGTCGTCAGACGGGCGTCGAGGTTATCAGCGTAGTTGCCGGTACCGCTGTCGCCACATTTCCAACTCTGTAAGGGACTCCAGGCGTCCTCGGTACTCAGGTGCCACTGATCGCCCCAGCCAACTGGTGCATCATGGACCCAGTCCCCCACCCCTGCTTCACAATCGAACAGAAAGTACTGCTCGCGTGCACCGACCGGGAAATCAAAAGTGAAGTCCCGTTCCGATCCGCTCACCGCAACGGTTACTGTCAATGCAGTCTCGAAAATCGGTGGTGCTGTGGCGTCAACCTGAACGCTGTAGGGGGTGCTGTTGACCTGTATCTCACCCGGTCCAAAGGGATCGTAGGTTGAGCTGGCGTTGTTGAAGGTGATCCAGGGGGAAGCGCAGGACAGGGTACCGGTTGCATCGGTGATGTTATCATTGCCGATGTTGCGCAACCTTACATTGAGGGTGACCGTTTCCCCGATATCGGGGATTCCGTTGTCATTGTCGTCGGAGGTGATTTCATGATCGTGATAAACCGCCCCGTTCAGTACCGCCAGCACCGCTTCATAACAGTCGATCATACCCCACCCGGTGTTGTTGTCATTACCGGTGGCATCGATATCAATGGCAGTGTCCATGATGATCTGCTTCATGGTCGTGACATCG
>JADHUQ010000013.1 GCA_016784425.1 Candidatus Delongbacteria bacterium
AACATAGTCCACCATCCAGAAACGCTCGAAGGGGCGTTGCCGCTTGAGACGACCCCAGAGATCCCGTTGCACCACACCGATACGAGCCAGCCATTTGGGGACAAAAACCGGCTTCACCCGATTGAAATGATTGTAGTGCATCGAGAAGGTGAAGAGATCATGATGGGAAATACACCCCTCCGTGCTGGCAATCAGGAGGGAATAACTGGGTAGTTCATCACTGCGTAGCATCACCGAATTGAAAAAGTGCAACAGGTCGTTGATGTGCAGGTAAGGGATAGCGGACAGCCCTTTACCGACCAGGATACGGCGATCCCAGTCACTACTCAACCACTTACTCAGGAAAGTGTGCAGGGGTGTGTACTGGCACCAGTCACTGAAGATAGCGGCAAAACGAACCGTGAGGGTGGGGAATTCGCTGGAGTACTCCCGCATAAATTCTTCCCCCCTGGCTTTACTGACGGCATAGGGGAAAGTGGCGTCCGCCGGACTCTCCTCATTCAAAACCGTACCCGGCTTATCAAATCTGCTGACAGTCAGGGAACTGCCGAAGATAAAGCGCTTCAGATTCAGTCCCCGGCTGTGCTTCAAAACGTTAAGCGTCCCCTGTACATTCGTGTGATCATACTCCGGTACCTGTCTGTTATCAAAATCGAAGAAACCGGCCATATGAAACAGAAACTCAGCCCCACCACGGATACTGATATAATCGAGAGCGTATTTCACCTCGTTCTCAATTCCAATATCAACCCTCATCCAGTGGAGGTTGGGATGAGGCTGAATGCGTGCAGCGTTCTGAGAGCGTCTGGCGATAGCATAGACCTGATGCTTATCTTTGAGGAAATTGACCAGGTAGCTGCCGATGAATCCGGAAGCTCCGGTGACAATTACAACAGGCAGCTGATTGCTGTTTTCGACAGCGGTCGCTGTATCACTTGCTTCAACCATTCAGTTGATCACCCCCTGTGATAGCATCGTTTCAGACGGACCGGGTCGCTCCCCCGGGGGACAATTGCGAAAAACCCACCATAGCATCAGTGCCAAAAGACCATCTCCCACTCCTGACAGCAGGATAACGATCGCAGGTTCGACCAGCAGAAAATAGAGGAACAGGAAAACGGTGGCAAGAATCTTGACAACAATGAACATATGCACCAGGAGGCGGGAGACACCCCAATGCCAGATAGGTGTCAGATAGAAAATCCCCATGATGAGATGAAACACACCACCCTGAACCTGAAAGAAACGGCCCTGGTAACCAACCAGGCCGAAGTACTCCATCCAGGCTGAAGGGACCAGAATGAGTCCCAACCCAACCGCAAAAGTGTGCAGGGCAAAAAGCCAGAGCACCAGTGTCAGATGTTTGCGTCCAATCCTCATTACACCTTTCCTTCCGATAGTGTCAGGTTTTGTACCCCCACCTTTGCTGAGGTCTGCGGCGCAATACCCCGGCATAATATATATATTCTCTGAAACAGTACAACGCAAACTGTGAGGACGCTTCAGCCTGGCTCCTGCCAGGGGCACAACAACAGGGATAGGTGTCTGGATTAAAACAGAACCGAAGGAGTTGTGCAGTTTAAAATCAGAGACAGGAGCAGTAACCAGCAGACTTCAGATTAAAGGTCGGCGTGCATCCATACTTTTGCAAATATGTTGAATGTGAAATGGTGTACGATATCAGTCGGGATCACCTCAGCTGTTGAGATAGAAAGCCTGGAACGAGGAAAACGATTTGACGACTTGCAGACAGGCTGGACGCCAGTTTCGTAGTGCGCAATTGTCCGGTGGGGTGGGCAGGCTCTGATGTTCAAAAACTGAACATTCCTAAAACTGTCTTATACCGGATCAGCAATGACAAATAGTGTTTTACAACTATCTGCCAGAATGTCCAAAAAGTAGCAGTGACTTTGATCACACGGTCGAGAGGTGTCGCAGAAAGCGGCATGATAGCGAAGAGATAGAGCCTCAAGATCAGTTTGAGTCCTGGATGGTTTAACTCCCCCCCTACTTCTCCCCTTTACGGTACTGCTCAACATTGATCTGGTACTTCTTGATCTTCTGCTGCAGGTTTTTGCGGGCGATTTTCAGGTCCTGCGCGGTATGGCTGACATTGCCATCCTTTTCAGCCAGTTTGCGTACCAGGAAATTCTTCTCGAACTGCTCGCGGGCTTCGGTAAGTGACAGTGGCGCAATGTCCGGCTGTTCCTCAAGAGTGGTTATATCCGATCCGGACACATTATCACTGGAAACCGCAGTAACAGAGTCCGCCTCCACGGTAGCTGTCGTCAGAGTGCCAGTAGTGATTTTGTGCTGTTGTACTTCAGGCGGGAGGTCGGTAAGTTCGATGGTATCACCGGCCGCCATCACGCAGGCCCTTTCGATACAGTTTTCCAGCTCGCGAATATTACCAGGCCAGTTGTGACGGACGATAGCTTCGTAAGCTCCCCGTCGCAGGTACATTTTCGGTTTGCCCAGCCGGCTGCGAAACTTGTCGATAAAATGCACAACCAGTTGTGGAATATCCTCCCGCCGATCCCGCAGCGGTGGTATCGGGATATTTATCACATTAAGGCGATAATAGAGATCGGTCCGGAAGTTGCCCCTGGCCACCTCCTCCTTCAGGTTGAGGTTGGTGGCAGCGATCAAGCGGACATCCACTTTGACTGTCTCACTGCTGCCGACCCGCTCAAACTCTCCCTCCTGCAGAACCCGCAGCAATTTGACCTGCAGTGCCGGACTCATCTCCCCCACTTCATCCAGGAATAGCGCCCCACCATCAGCCAGTTCAAAACGTCCCTTGCGGTCGGCAACCGCACCGGTGAAGGCTCCCTTGACATGACCGAACAGCTCCGATTCCAGCAGACCCTCCGCCAGCGCGGCACAGTTTATCTTGATCAACTCCCTTTTACTGCGATTGCTGAAATGGTGGATCATCCCGGCCATCAACTCCTTGCCGGTACCACTCTCCCCTTCGATCAGCACGGTGGAGTCGCTACGCGCGATACGGGTAATCGTCAGCTCGTAGAGGCTCTGCATACTCTTGCTGCGCACCTGGTATTCGCCCTGGGCATAGCGCTGGAACATCTCCGACTGCATCTGGTGGCCGTCTTTGAGGATCTCATTCTGCTCCCGGATAAGAGCGAGTTCGTTAAAAAGCTCGTCACGATCGATCGGTTTGGTCAGGTATCCATAGGCGCCGATTTTCATCGCTTCGACGACGCTGTCAACCGAGGCATAACCGGTGAAAAGCAGCACTTTGATCTGCGGATAGCGGGCGCGGATCTCACGCAGCAGTTCGATCCCATCCATCTCGGGCATCCGCACATCGGAAATCACTACGTCAAACTTACCCTGTTCCAACACCTGCAGCGCTTCAACACCGTTACCGGCAGTGGCTGTCTCATAGTTCTCCTGTTCCAGCAGTTCGCTGATGACCTCGCAGATATGAACTTCATCGTCAACGATCAGCACACGCATAAGAAATCCCTCTTCACTGAGTCAGATGTGTGGCGCTTTACTACGCTTCTGCAATGCTCTGCACAGAGTCAGATGTGTGGCGCTTTACTACGCTTCTGCAATGCTCTGCACAGAGTCAGATGTGTGGCGCTTTAGCCAATAAACAGAATCCTCTCAATATGGCAACCCTGTTTCTTTGGCGAAGTTCTCGATGATCTTCCGCTGGCGTGGTGTCAGGAGCGGGGGCAGCAGCAGATTGATCTCGACGACCAGGTCACCAGTCCCCTCCTTGAAAGGGATACCCCTTCCCTCCAACCTGATACGCCCCCCCGGTTGGGTTCCAGGCGGGAGCACAATTTCCGCCTTATCACCGTTGAGTAACCGGACCTGCAACTTTGACCCCAGCATCAGCTGCGGCAGATTCAGGGTCAATGGTACCAGCAGGTCCTTACCTTCCCGCTGGAAGTAGGGATCGGGTTCAAGCAGGATCTGAAGTATCAGGTTGCCGGAGGAGGCTCCCCGCTGGCCGGGAAGTCCCTTACCGTTCAATACCAGTCTGCTGCCGTTTTGGATGCCGACCGGTACTTTCACCTCCAGACGTTTCTGCAGATGTGACACCTTGACCCGCACCGCGCCACCGCGGACCGCCAGTAGAAACGGTAGTTTCAATTCCTGCACCACATCTGATCCCGGCTGCGGGCGGGTACCCTGTTGGGAGGTATGGCCTGATTGCCTGGTACGCGATCCATCACCCTGAGCGGCGGATGCGGTTCGCGCCTCCTGCCAGGCAGTCCGTTGCCGTCTTACCGCTTCCCAGAATCGATCAATGGTTTCGTCACGGATGTCAGTTTTCTGTTCACCATGATAGCGGTTGAACATGCGGTCATAGCGTTCCCGGTTTTCCGGATCAATCAACACCTCATAAGCTTCAGTGATCTCACGGAAACGGGCGGCATCACCCCCGGAAACATCGGGATGATACTGTTTGGCCAACGTGCGGTAGCTCTGCTTGAGTTCCGGCACAGCCGCGTCGGGAGCAATCTTGAGGACTTCGTAATAATTCTTGAAAGGACGATTCAAACCGGCTCCAGGGCTGTTATAGTGATGCTCACCTCAAATGTCCGTTTATAGTATTGCAGAAACAAACGATCGAAACAGCCATAGCCATTGTCAGCAATACTATGAACCGATGCTTCTGCGATCTATCCAGGAGGACATTCTTGTTGAGCATCGGTATATAATGGAGACAGCGGCATCACTTATACCGCGTCTTGCTTCTTTGTAGCAGCAACTAACCAAAGCCGCGCAAATAATAGTATTTCCCGAAATGCACTAACTCAAACGGTCAGCTTAACTGGGAAATACTATAGAGATTCCCGGCAGTCAGATCAGAGGCTGTCCTGCTGCAGGGCTTTCAGGCTGTGTGAATATACAGCTACAGTTGCCTTTTGGCAAGCAGCGAGGATTTCACATTGTTTCTTCTCGTAAGAATTTGCATATTCGGTACGCTCAGAATACATACTCAATACATGATTTGATGACGCTTGGTTCGCATTACTTCAAATCACCCGGGGTGAACTCATGAAATTGCAGAACGTGCTGTTGTCTCCCATTCTCCATCTTATTCTCTATAGCGCTCTCCTCGTCACCACACCGTTTATCATGCTGCAGCATTTTCTCCAGGAAGCAATCGGAAGCATTTCGCTGATCAAGTTCCACCTTGGTTCCCTGGAGCTGACAGCTCTTCCCTGGACAGTTGCTCTGATCGCCTGCCTCATTCTGGTGATTGTCCGCAAACAGCTCAACCTGTTCCGGCTCAGTGTGATATTTTTCGGATTGCTGATGATTGCTGTGGCACAACAGCTCTCTGATTTCTACTTCCATCACAATTTTTACGATCTGCAACAGAACTGGCATTACTTCGCTTATTCCGGGTTCGCCTGGCTGATGTACCGCCAGCTTTCCCTGCGCAACCTGCCGCTCCCCCGCATTGTCCTCTACGCTTTCATCGCTGCACTCTGTGTCTCATCGTTCGATGAGTTTTTTCAATTGAAGATGAGTAACAGGATTTTTGACATCAGCGACATCGCCAAGGATGCCTGGGGGGTTCTGATCGGCACCATCTGTGTAGTCTTTTGCGTAAAAGGGGGTCGTCAGACGCTGCGCAGCTGGAGGCTGCGTCACCCCCGGTTCAAGGATTATCTGGACAACGCGATCACAGTTATCTTACTGGAGATGATCCTCGGTCTGCTGTTGCTCTTTTACAGCTCCCTGCTGACCGAGCTGGAATATGGCTGGATTATCATCTGGTTCACGCTCAGTACTTTCATTGTGATCTGGCTCCTGATACACCTGACACAGTATCGGATCATCGGTCCGATCATCTACCTGGTGGTAGCAGCGACCCTGATAACAGGTGGAACTCTTTACCTCACCAAGGAACACCAGGTCACACACAACAGCTATGGTCTTACCGTTTATCGTGGGTTGCCTGTTCCATTTTTTGATATAATGGTTTTTCCGGAGGGTGGATTTCGTCTGGTCGATAAGAAACACTTTTTTAACAGCCGTGATCGCCAGACAATACTCCGGCTGGGGCCCGACATCGTGGTCATCGGTAGTGGCACGCAGGGGAAAGGTGGAAGAGGTTTCGCAAAACCGCATCCTCATCAATTCATCTTCAATCCATTCACAAATCGGGGTACTCAAGTACTGATCCTGCCGAACATCGACGCATACCGGGTTTTCAATCAGCTCAAGAAGGATGGCAGAAATGTTCTCTTTATTCTCCACAACACTTGCTGACAAACAGCCTGCCGCCAGTAAACCTCTTACCGGCAAAAGCAGAACCCTGCAACTGGTGTCAATCTCCATCCTGATCTGCATCTGGATGGGTCTGATGAGCTTTGGCATAATGTCGATGTTTGAACCGGAGTGGCTGCAGAATCTCACCAGCATCGGGAAGTACCAGGAAGCCAAAGATTACAAAAACATGGCCGACAACCTGATGCGACAGGGAAATATCGAACTGGCTATCAGCCATTATACACATGCCCTCCAGATAAAACCGGATTATACCGATGCTCGTGTGAATCTCGGGGTGGGATTGGGACGGGCCGGCAACTTCGCACAAGCGTCCGAGATACTCAATGCCGGTCTGTCGATGAATCCACCACTGAAAAGCGTGATCTACTATAACCTGGCCTGGATTGACGCAGCGGGGGGGGATACCGCCAGTGCAATCCAGAATTATCAGCAAGCACTGGAGGACGATCCCGATCCCGAATACACGCTGATGCAACTCGGTCTGCTTTACGAGCACCACCAGGACTGGGAACAGGCTTTCGACTGCTTCCATTCTGTAGTACTGACCCAACTGGATATGCGGAGTACCTACCTGTCAATGCTGAAGCGCAGCATCCCCCATTACCAGACGCCGCGTGACAGTCTCAGTCTGCGGACGCTACAGGAACAGCTGGCAGCTGGGGTGACCTCCGAGATGATGTTTCCTTATGACACAACTTTAATCAGGCAGCTGGTGGATCGTAAAACCCTCTCCGACGCGCTGGCACATATGGGTATTACCAGTATCGGTCGCAAACTCCCCAGCCATGCCGTGTCCTACTTTGAGCAGGCACTCAGTGTGAAACCTGACAATGATATCGCCACTGCCTGGCTCAGAAAACTGCGTGAGAGCGCTACACCCTGATCGTGCTGTGTTGTTGAACTGAGGGGCGCTGGAGGTCTGTTACCTGGCTGTGGTTGCCATAAAATCCCCCGCGTGGTATGAGCTGCGCACGAGGGGTGAAGCCTGCACCTGATGAAAACCGATCTTACGAGCGTAACCGGCATAGCGTTCAAATTCACTCGCAGTGACATAACGATTGACCGGCAGGTTCATATGCCCCGGCTGCAGGTACTGGCCGATTGTTACAAAACGGCAATCCACCTGTCTGAGATCATCCAGCAACGCGTAAACCTCTGCTTCCGTCTCACCCAATCCCAACATCATACCGGATTTTGTATAGAATCCACGCCGGGCAGCGCGGGATAACAGTTGTAACGACCGGGTGTAAACCGCCTGCGGCCGGACCAGCCGGTAAAGCGAAGGCACTGTTTCCACATTGTGATTCACTACAGTGGGAGCGGCCTGCAACAGCTGATCCAACGCCTCCCGGTTTCCCTGAAGATCGGGGATCAGTACTTCAGTGGTAACGGCCGGGGTGGTGGCCTGAACAGCAGCCAGAACGGCGGCGAAAGCGCTGGCACCACCATCCGGGAGATCATCCCGCGTGACGGAGGTGATCACGACATGTTGCAGATCCAGCGTTGCGACAGCGTTCGCTACCCGTCGCGCTTCGTCAGGATCTGGCGGTAAGGGATCACGTTGCGTGATGTTACAGAAGCGGCAACCACGCGTACAACTATCCCCCAGTATCAGGAAGGTAGCGGTCCCCTGGGACCAGCACTCATGCTTATTGGGGCAATGAGCCTCCTCGCAGACGGTGTGCAGCTGCTGCTGCCGGAGCAGCCTGCTCAAACGGGTCACCCTGGAACCGGAGGGAATTCTTACTCTGGGTTTGTAGAGGGATGGCATTGTTTTCTGTGGTTGAAATTGAAACTCAAAGGGTTGCCAACAGCGAATCCTATAAGTGAATACTCTGGCCGAAAGCGGCTCCGACAGCTTCATGACAACTTTCCGCCAGCGTGGGGTGCCCGTGGATGGCACTGAGCAGAATAGTACAGTCAGGATCCCCCTGCATAGTAATCACAAACTCGTGGATCAGCTCAGAGGCGTTCTCCCCCACGATGTGGGCACCCAGCAGATTTCCGGTAACCGCATCATGGATCGTCTTGACGAAACCGGTGGTGGCGCCTGAGGTCTGGGCGCGACCGGACGCTGCGAAGGGGAATTTGCCAACTTTCACTTCAAATCCATCACCCTGGGCCTGCTCTTCGGTCATACCGATCCAGGCGTATTCAGGGGTTGTATAGATAGTCGCCGGAAACAGGTCGCGGCGAAAACCACCAGATTTTCCCGCCAGGTGCAGGACGGCATTAACCCCCTCGGCACTTGCCGTATGCGCCAGTCCGGGCGCTCCCTTCACATCACCGATCGCATAAATATGTGATACATTTGTTCGCAGATTCTCATCGACCGGGATAATAGGTCCGGCACTCTCAACTCCTGCCAGTTCCAGTTGCAGATCAGCGAAATTGCCACGAAAACCGGTGGCCAGCAGCATTTTGTCAGCTGTAACTTTTTGAAGCTGTTCGCGGTGATTAAAACTACAGCTCACTAAACCGTCACCGATTTTAATCTGCTCAACCTGGGTGCCGGTCTGGATCTTAACACCCAGTTTGCGCAGCGAGAGTGCCAGCAGGCGTGATGCTTCCGGATCGGTACCGGGTGCGATACGATCCAGCATTTCAAACAGGGTTACCTCCGTACCAAAGGTGGCATAGAAGGTGGCAAACTCCAGGCCGATGGGACCACCACCGATGATGATCAGCGAGGTCGGGAGCTGCTCCGGGATGAGCGCTTCACGATAGCTGATGACGGTTTCACCATTGAAACGGGCGAAGGGGAAGTCCACAGGTTGCGCACCGCTGGCAATGATAATATTGGTCGCTTCGAGGGCAGTCTGCTGATCGGCGTTCTGGACCAGTAATGTGTTGGGTCCTGTAAAAACAGCACTGCCCTGAATTAACTCGATACTGTTTTTCTTGAAGAGAAAGCCGACACCACGGGTCAACCGTTGAGAAATTTCCCGACTGCGCTGGACAATTGCCGCCAGATCGAAGCCAACATTCTCCGCCTGCAAGCCCCACTCATCCGCATGCTGAATCTTGCGATAGAGAGCGGCGCTGTTCAGCAGCGCTTTGGTGGGGATGCAGCCCCAATTAAGACAGACCCCCCCGGGGGATTCGCGTTCGATGACAGCGATACTCAAGCCCAACTGCGCGGCTTTGATGGCGGCGACATAGCCACCGGGACCGGCACCAATAACAATCAGATCATATTTCTGCATCCTGAGATCTCCCTGCCCTGTGCTGTATTTGTGCGTCCGAACGGGCTGACCAAAAGCCAAAAAGATGATACAGCGCATTCAGAAATACAAAGGGTAAAGCTGGAGAATTGACACTTTCATATAATAAAAAAGCCCGACCAGCGGCCGGGCTTAATATCTCTGTCGCCAGGTGTTACTCGCCGGCTGTTGGTGGATAAGGATGGCTGACCTCTACAACACGCTCAGCAAAGGCAAAAGGCTTGTGGGTAGGACTCTGCTCATTATGGCATTGCAGACAGGTGGCTTCATCCGGGTGCCACAGCATCCCGACAGAAGCTTCTTCGATTTCACCGGCCAGAATTCCCTGCATTACCTTGGTGCTCTTGTACTCGGAACCGGCTTGATGACAGGCTTCGCAGCTCACGGAAGCCAGCCCCTCATTGCGTTTGACATCTTTGGGATCGGTCAGTTCACCCAGGACATAACCACCCTTGCCCCAACCTGTCACATGACAGGAAAGACATTCAGGAGCTTCCCAGGCGGCCTGCGCCAGTCCCAGCTCAGCAACGATAGCTGCGGATTGCTCGTTGTGCAATGTTTCCAGCGAGTGGGCGTGGGCGGTTGCTTCCCACTTTGTATACTGGGCGCCCTTCTCTTCTTTTTTGTGGCACATTTTGCACTTCTGTCCACCTATGTAATCCGCGGCGATCAGGCCGCTACTGAAGGTCAGCAGCAAAGCCATACTCAGTATGATTTTTCCTTTTTTCAAAGCAACTCCTCTCTTTCAACAGGTTCTAAATCCAAACTATGGGTTTCTGCTCAATGACACTCGTCACAGGATTCTGCTTCGTCACCATGACACAACAGGCAGTAGGCGGGATCGATCAGCGCCTCTGCTCCATGCACTCCATTCAGATAGTCGATGTCAAGATGCCAGAGCGGCTGGATGACATTTGCGTTGTGACACTCCCGGCAGGAAGTGTTGTCAGTGTGACAAAGCGAACAGTCAGTATCCCGCATCTGATAATCCAGACCATGGGTCAGGAGATGATTCTCGTCGTGAAAAAGAATCTCACCTGCAGTGCCGGTATGACAGTCTTCACATTGGTCCACGCTGTGACACATGTCGCAACGATCCTGCTCGACAGCGGCATGCATTTTCACCCAGTCGGGGCCATGGTCCAATGGCAACAGGCTTTCCTGTGCGTTGTGGCACAGCTGGCAACCCTCAATGGTCAGCGGAGTGGAGTGGCATTCCATGCAGAGAGACATCTGCGGCAGGTGCCGACTGGTGGACTCCATACTGGCGGTGACACCGCCGTGGCACTGTTCGCAGGTAACATCAGCTACATGTGCCGCGTGGCTAAATTTGGGCAGATATGCTGAAATGCGTGGTGCCGGTTGCGGATCATCCAGATCGAGATGGCACTGTGCGCAATCATCACCGGCAGTATCACCATCATGACAACTCAGGCAGATATCCATCTCTGGCAGGAGGTTGTCCAGACCGGTGCTGCTGTCATCTACACCACTATGGCACTGGTCACATGCCACACCTACATCCTCGACATGAAAACCATGTGGAAAGATAACATTCATCTCCACGCCAGCAAACAAAAGAAGAGGAAACAGCAACAGGTAAAGTGCAGGTAAGAGGCGCTGTCTCATAACTGGCCTCCAAAATTATAGCGCAGCGTCATAGCGCCACGGAGTGAATTCTCCCACGCCGCATTGCGGGTGTGATACACATTCCAGCCCAGGTGCAACTGACGCCAGTTCCAATCGATACCAAGGCGGCTTCCGAAAACCAGCTCACTGGCACGGCTGGTTCCCTCCTCCTCGCTGGCAAAATCGCTGGTAGAATCATACTCCAGCATATTGAATCCACCGCTCAGTCGCAAGCCAGAGCCAAAGCGATGCGCCAAGGCTGCTGTTGCCTGCCAGCGGTTGATATCGGGTCCGGTGGTGAACAGAGCGCCAACATCCAGCCAGCGCCAACCCACCGTCAGTCTGGTGTTGAACCACTCCTGCTCTGAAGTAATAGTGGTCAACTGGGATGCCTGCAGACGCCAATCATTGGTGGCTCGGTAAAGCAGCGACAGCCGCAGAGCGTCATGCATCGCGGGTAGAATTTCCATGGCTCCGGGAACAACTACCATGGTGGGTGAGGTCAGCCGGTAGCGAGCCGACAGCAGCAGGTTCTGGTTAAAACTGCGTGCCAGGTAAAGATTGCAGTCACCCAGACGCTGATCAGTCAGGTTGTAAAGGTAGAGTCCCCTCAACCGGATGCCCTGAAATGTGGGAGGTATCAGCTCCAGACCGGACATGTTAGCGCTATACTCGGCCGCATCCCAGATCCCCAGCAGGGAATAACCGAAACCATACTGCCTGCCGCTGAAGCGTGCACTCACCAGTAGATCCTCACTTTCGTAAGAGAAGTCGCCAGGTAACGGCACTTTGTATCCACCGGTCAGACGCAAACTGTACCTTTGACCAAGTTGTCGCTTCAGGTCAATACCATCCAGTTTGAGCGGTAAAGCCAGCTGAAAAAGGGACAAGCGGCCTGCTTCCACCCGCCAGCCGCTGTCGATGCTCTGCCAGCGGAGGGAAGCCTGCAGCAGCGCAAAGCTGTTGAGGTCATCCCCGGTCGAAGTACCCAGCGCATAACGCCCTCTGGATTTTAACTGGAGTTGTGGTGAGAAACGGAGTCGCAGTGACGCGCTTTCAAAAAGACGCAGCACCGGTGCATCCACACCCGCCAGGTTTTCAGTCTCCAGTTTATCGGTTGAACCAAGAGTGTGATACAAACCGGTGGAGAGATACCCGTCATACTGCTGTGCTGCGGCCGGCAATATAATCAAAAGCAGTAACAACGGGGCTATTAGTGTTTTCATCGCTCACCTTTCAGAAAGAGACTGAATTGGAACGCGATCGGATGACAGGAACAAAACAGGTGTGCTCCGATCGCACCGGAGCACACCCTTTACATTAGAGATTTACCAGGGCAAAGGCCACTTGTGACTGGTTAATTCATCGAAGATCATGGCATTAGTACCAAACTTGAGATCGGCAATATCGTAACCGAGCACAGTCAGGTAGGCTGCCACTGCGGCACCGGTCTGTCCGGTCCAACAATAGATCACATTCTCCATATCGGGGGAGAAAGCGGAAAGATTCTCAGCCATAGTCAGGGTGGCGGGGGTAACCTGCAGGGCGCCGGCGATATGACCATAGTTGTCATAATCGGTCAGAGCCCAGTAGTTGGCAATATTATAGGAGGTCGGATCAGCCATCACTGTGGCGGCGGTGATACCGACAAAACCCATTTCAATGGCATCACCAACCTTGAGGGCAAGGATATCCGCGCCATTAGCAAATCCGGTGGTCAGGGTCGGGTAGCCATAAGTTGGCAGCGCCGGTGCCGGGTCGTGGGACCAGTTGGGATCGGCGGCATAGTCGTTGGAAACATTACCGGTCCAACGGTCATGTTCCGCAGCAACGATACTCATACCCCACTTCATCGAATAAGCCTCGTAACCTAACAGACGTAGCAACATATGCGTGTAGGCGGCAGAATGCCCACTATAGCAGATAACCAGGATCGGACCGGTCTGGCCGTCGACCGCACTCAACATGGTTGTCAGGCTGGCATTAACCGCGTTGGGGAGGTGGTCGAGATCGTATTCATTGTTGACATCATTGAAATCGTTGGCAGAACGAATATCCAACAGGAAGTAATCGTTCTCAATACCGGCATAGTAATCGACAATCCAACCGGTCATATCGTTGACCCAGTTGTCACCACCCTCAAGGTGCTCAATCAGAATTTCAAACTCTGTCTGCTGTGGTACAGTTTCCACATAAGCGAGATTCGGTACAGTTGTCGCGTCCCAGACATGGCCGGTGAGTTGATCGTGGACCATGGCATTGACACCAAACTTTACATCAACGGCATCATAGCCGAGCAGGTTCAGAAAGAAGGTCGTCTGGCTGCCGTGCTGACCGGTCCAACAATAGACGGCAATAGTCTGGTCGGTAGGCAGGGTGTAAATATCCTCGGCAGTCTGCAGGCTCAGGTTGGGTGTGTACTGGTAGGCTCCATCGATATGACCTGCCGGGCAGGCACCCAGTCCGAGATAGTCATCTTCGCTGAAGTAGTTAACGATGAAATAGTCATCCGGATTGTCGATGACTGTAGTTGCGCTGACACCGGCAAAACCGGTGGTCAGGACCGCATCAACCTGCTCAGCCAGAATAGCTTCACCGGTTTCAAGAGTAGTGTTGATTACAGGGGAACTACCGTCAGCGGGTAAGGCAGGAGCGGCGTCAGTTACAAAGCTGCCGCCATGCGCGGAACCGATATTGCCAGACATCAGGTCAAAATCGGTGTGCCATCCGCTCATGCCGAAGCCGAGAGAATAAGCCTCATAGCCCATCAGGTTGAGGGCTGCAACTGCGTAGCCGGCGTCATGACCGGTATAACAGGTTACCAGGATCGGACCGGTGACGCTGTTATCAGCACAATAGGTGACTACATCGGCTGTAGCTACATTAACAGCCCCTTCGATATGTCCCTCATCAAAATCCAGCACACCATTGGACCCCTGAGTACCGGGACCGTATTTATCTGCTGTCCGTACATCCAGAATGGTGTAGTAGTCGGGATCAGTTTGCAGGTTGGTGTTTACAGTAACGGCACTGACCACCCTGGGGGCGTTGGCGGTCAGGTAGTTGCCACCGGCAGCTTCCAGGTAATCGATCAGCAGCTGAAAGTTGGCGTTGATATCAGGTTCGTCGTTCTTATCGTCATCCTTGGCACAACCGGTGAAAACCGATAATACCAGCATGATTACGAGTGAGATGTTCCAGAACTTCTTCATCATAATGATTCCTCTGTTAAGGTGTATACCTGTTGATATTTGAAAGGTTAATCGGTGATCCAGCCGGAGGGAACGACATCGTCAACGATTACGTTCCAGTTGGCGCTTGGATCATCTGCGTAGTGGGGATCTGCCAGGTCGACATGGGTGAGAAACAGCTCCCGGTTTTCCACCAGTGGTTCACCGCTGAGGTGATTGTAGGGGTGACAGAAAGTGAAACAGGTCTCAGTGGTAGGTTCCGTGTCCGGTCCATCAACACTACCGGCAGTCTGACGCGTCCAGCGCTGTATGTTATGCGGTGTCGCGTACTTCCAATTGGGGATGTCGTCGTAAGCGGTAAGCTCCAGCAACCCCCAGGGTGCGTAGGTGTCACGGGTTACCGGGACATGACGTACAACGACATACTTCCCCCTGTCATTCTGAGCATCGTTGATATTGTAACCAATCTTGAAGGCTGTATAAGGATTACGTTCGTGATACTCTTCATCGGTGGTCCAGACGCCCGCCGTATGGCAGGCATCGCAATTATTGTACTCCTGGGCATGGCAGACAAAACAGTCGTGCCGTTTATCCGGTGATATCGGGGGATTGCCGGAGAAGACCTCACCGGGCCAGTGCTTCAGATGGTAAATATTGTAGTAGCCCTGCAGATGACACTGGGTGCAGGTCACAGATTCATCACCATGATCATAGCGCCCGTTCCGGGTGGAGGCGTCCGCATGCATCTCGTCACCAACATGACAGACAAAGGTGCAGGACCAGCCGGCGCTGCTATGAGCGTCACGCCGGACACCCTGGATCTGTCCTTCATAATCAACCGCTACACGGCTGCCGTGACAGGCTTCACAGTTATCCTCGCGGTCGGGTGTTTTATAGAAGATATGGTTGTCAACCAGTCCCCCACCGACGGAGTTGGGGCGGCTGATATGGCAATCGCCACAGGTGGCATGACAGGAGGTGCATTCGCCATTAAAAGAATTCTGCAGGTCAGTTGGACAGGAGGCAAAATCGGCATAACCGGCACGGTCAGCCAGCTGTTGGCGCTCACCCCAGAGATTCAGATGCATACTACCCGCATAGCTGCTGGCGAGAGCAGGATGACACTCACTGTTACCGCAACCGGTAACAGGATCCTCAGAGGGATCAGCCAGAAAATCGGCACCATGTGCATCGTTCAGGGTGGAAGCAGCGGGATCACCGCCGTGACAGTTGGCACAACCGATAGCACCGTGATTTACATCCAGCTCAGAGAAGTCGTCGAGGCTGCCGAGATTGATATATTTCAAACGCCAGGGAGGCACCGCCTCCACTTCGCCACCTCAACCACCACCGCCACCATCATTGTTCGGAATCTCATCACCCAGCATGGCCAGCATAACTGTGCGGCTGGTGTGACAGGTAACGCAGGAGCTGGAGACAAGATTGAGACGCTCCTCTTCATCCTGATCTAGCAGTCGGGAACATCCAGATGTCAACACTAGTATTGATGCCAATAAAAGCAATCCCCGGTGTGACCTGGCTCCTGTTTCTGGATGGGAGAATTCAGGTGCCGGTGAGGTCTCCTCATGGGAACTTCTCTTGGAGAATAGCACGTTTTTCATCTGTTTCCTGCCCCGCTTGGACTTAATGATTACCTTGCTGAACCTGTTTCTATCATGTACCTAATAATATACCAGAAATCAATCACTGCCCAAGAAAAACCGAAAACTCTCTGGTGCCCCTTGAAAACTATCCTGGACTGCCTTTGGAAAAGCGGGCGGCATTCTTTTCCTGATCAGGCAGTTATCGCCCTGCAGGTAGCTCACAGTAGACTTCCTACAATTATCGCTGCAATCGTAACTCCCGGATTTTCCAATTCTTAACTTCCTGACTTCCAGAGTAGTTAAACTGGCACGTAACTTGCCTCTATTGCCGACAGCCGGTTCTGTTTGCTCCTGCTGGAAAAAAAAGAGCGGCTGGTTTCAACTGGGATATCCAACCGATCGGTTTTATCATGATTCCTGCTTTATCGACCCACAATGTCACAGTTGACCTGAAAGGAATCACTTTATGAAACCGATCGATCCACCCGCCGGCTTCAACGATTATATACGCAAGCTGGAGGAGGAACTGAAAGCCCAGACCGCACAGGCGGGTGAGGCTGAAACTACCGCCCCCGTCGGGGGTGAAGAAAATCTCGAGGAATTTCATCTCCAGCCAAGGGAGATGGTGGAATATCTCAACAAGTATGTCATCGACCAGTCGGAAGCGGTTTCCATTCTGGCCACCAAAATCTGTACCCACTTTAACCGGATCAAACTTCTGAAGGATAAGGCGCCGGTCGGCATGGTGAAAAGCAACATCATGATGATCGGACCTACCGGTGTAGGCAAGACCTTTATTATCAAGCTGATCGCTGATAAACTGCGGGTGCCCTTTGTCAAGGGGGATGCCACCAAGTTCTCAGAGACCGGTTATGTCGGCGGTGATGTCGATGACCTGGTGCGTGAACTGGTCAAACAGGCGGACGGTGATCTGGAGCGCGCTTCCCACGGTATCATCTACATCGACGAGATCGATAAAATCGCTTCAACTGTCAAGATGGGGATACGGGATGTCTCCGGCTCCGGTGTCCAGCGTAACCTGTTGAAATTGATGGAAGAGACCGAGGTCAATCTGAAACCGGCGCATGACTTTGCTGCCCAGATGGAAGCGGTGATACAGACGCAGCGTACCGGTAAAGCACCCCACAAGACCGTAAACACCCGCAATATCCTCTTTGTCGTTTCCGGTGCCTTTCAGGGTCTCACCGAGATCATCCGCAAGCGACTGAGTAAGCAACCGATGGGGTTCCAGCGGGAACTGTTACCAACTGACCTGACCGAGGAGCAGTACCTGCGCCAGTCTACCGCCGACGATTTTATCCAGTACGGTTTTGAAAGTGAGTTCATCGGTCGCCTGCCGATCACTGCAGTACTCAACCATCTGGATGAGAAATCGCTCTACAAGATTCTTCAGAATCCGGAAGCGGCGGTGATCCGCAGCAAGGAGATAGACTTCGCTGCCTACGACATCGAGGTTGAGTTCAATGATGACGCCTTGAAGGAGATCGCCAGACTGGCTGCCCAGGCTAAAACCGGTGCCCGCAGCCTGACCAGGATAATCGAGACGACACTGATGCCGTACGAGGAGAAACTGCCTGGTTCCGGGCTGCTCAAGCTGACCGTGGATGCGAAGCTGGTAGAAGATCCGATCGGTCAATTGATGCCACGGGTGGTGGAGGGGGGTATTGCCCATTTCAGCCGGCGTTTTGCCGCCGACTACAATATCGAGCTGGAATTCGACACCAGTGCGTGCGAATACCTGGGTGAGATTCATGCCCGTGACGGCATCAGCATTCCGCTGCTGCTGGAGGGGATGCTCAAAGATTTCGCCTATGGGCTCAAACTGATGGATCGGG
Source organism: Candidatus Delongbacteria bacterium (assembly GCA_016784425.1). GTDB lineage: Bacteria > CAIWAD01 > CAIWAD01 > BS150m-G50 > BS150m-G50 > BS150m-G50. Next base: position 17,790 of record JADHUQ010000013.1, read on the forward strand.
CGCACCAGACCATCAGTGGCGATGTCCTGCGGAATCCGCGGGTCTGGATGGATCGCCTCATCAAGGAGTCCTACAGCGCCAGGGAACAACGCGAACTGCCCCCTGCCCCGCCGCCCGAGGAGGGGCGTGAGGATACCGCAAGCGACTGACGGTGCGGTCTCAGTGTGTTCGCCGGTGTGAATCCAAAGATCTTGAATAAACAGGAGCCTGCAATGAACTACCGGAATGATGATGTCATCCTGCGAACCGACGAGTTAAATGAGACCACCGCCCCGACCCGTATCCCCAAGTACCAGACCTTCGAAGCGAAGCTGTCGATTCTGCTCACCAGTGAACAGTTGCGCTACCTGGAGGAGATGGTGGGGAAGATCATGCGCAACCGCACCGATAAAAAGGAGCGGATCACCAAGAACTCCATCATCCGCTCGCTGGTCGAGTTCATGCAGACCCTCGACATCGATTGCAATGATATTCCCGATGAGAAGGAGCTGGCCAAGCGGATCTTTATCGCCCGGTTGCATAGGATCATGTAGGCTTCTAAGAACAGGTCTGAAGCGCGGCCAGAAATCTCTGAGCAATCAGGTGTGCTTTCGGCTTTATTACATTTCAGGCCTCGATCGATTGCCCGGACTCAGTATCTTCACACCCCACGGGGATTTGGAGTGTCTGTATCCGGGTACTTTTTTATCGGTAAATCGAAGGCGGGAATAACACCCCTGCGCCAATGTGTGGATGGATAAGAAAGGTGGGGCAATGTTCGGCGGTAGATTGGCCTAGCTGCTGCGCAAAGCGATTCTACCCACGGGCAGTTTGAAACTGAGTAGAGTCGAAGGCATGTTGTGGTTTCTACTCAGTGTGTGTTTCCACTAATGGTAGCCCCACTTTCATCGAATTATTGATCCCACGCAGGAAGCGCTTGCTGAGCAGCTCGCCAGCCTCCTCCGCCCCCCCCTCAAAGCGATCCAGGTCACGCACCTGCCCCCCGGCCAGCTGGGGATGTCCACCGGCGGTGCCGATTCCGGCGACGATCACCTGGGCCAGCTCCCCCATATGGAATTCCGGACTGGCGGAGCGGAGGCTGAACAGCATCTGCTGGTCTTTGCTGATGGCATAGCAGAGTACCCACTCGATATTCTCCAGGCGCAGCATCTGGTCAGCCACCTCAGCTACCGAATCGGGATGACGGATAGGTCCGATACTACAGACCAGCGCATTGCGGTAAATACAGGTGCCGGCAATGGCTTTGTGCATGGTGCGGAAGTACTCCGGTGAAACGCGGCTGTTGACGATGCGGTGCAACAGGTCCCAGTCGATTTTGGTATGCAACTTGAAGTAGGCTTCCCGATCAGCCTTGCCCACTCCCCGCCCCAGATCTTCGGTTTCGGTGCGGATGGCGTAGTAGAGCGCCGTGGCCAGGTCGGTTTCCACCTTGATATTACGCGCCAGCAGATACTCGTAAGCTATCGTTGCGGTAGCGCCGAAATCTTCCCTGATGTCCTGAAAATCGATTTTACCCAGGTTCGGGTTGAGGATATGGTGGTCGATGATACCGATCTTCTTATCCTCCGGCAGGCGGAAGGAGATATTCCCGGAATCGGGCTGGCAGTCCAGGAAGAGCAGCAGGTCGTAATCGGCGGCGGAAATGGTGAAGATGGAACGGAGATCAATGTCGACATTGTAAAGGAGGGCACGGTTTTCAGCCCGGCCGATAGAACCGCCGTAGGCGACATCAACCTGAACCTTCATCGAACGGAGAAGCAATTCCATCGCCCAGGCAGAGGCAACCGAATCGGGATCCGGATTGTCGTGAATTATCAGCAGGACCTTCTCGTCGAACTGCAGCAGTTCTTTCAGCTCGGTCAGCTTGCGGGAAGTCTCTACCCTTTTCATATATACACTCCCATGCTGAACGTTACGGAACCGCAGCTATCGGATCAAGATCTAACCTGCGGTCAGTAGAGCACACCCAGCAACCAGGTGTCCAGCAGGAACAGCGGCAGCAGGATTGTCGCCGACCAGGCCATGAAACCAAAGAAAGAGGGCATCCTGATACCGGTTTCCATGGCAATGGAGCGCACCATGAAATTGGGTGCATTGCCGATGTAAGTCATCGCCCCCATGAATACGGCTCCGGCTGAAATGCTGAGCAGAATAGTTGGATAATTGGCCAGCAGTTGCGGAACGGCGGCTGTTTCCGGCACACCGGGATAGTAATTGCCGAGGGCGGTATTAAAGAAGGTCAGGTAGGTCGGGGCATTATCCAGAAAACTGGACAGGGAGCCGGTGATCCAGAAATAGCTTGCCGGTGTACCGACCGCCTCGATAATGAATCCGAGGGCGCCGGCTGTCCCCGCCTTGAGGATTTCCAGCGCCGGAACGATGGTCATAAAGATACCGGCAAACAGTAACGCCACCTCCTGGATCGGCCAGTAGGTGAATTCATTGTCCTTGCGGATCTTCCTGGTGGTCGTTTTCAGTGAGATCAGGATCAGCGCTATCATGGCGCCGTCACGTAGCAGACTGATCCAGGGGAGTACCAGCGGGTGAGCGCCACCCATCAACCTGATACCACGGTTCACCTGGTGGGTTGCATCCCAGAAAAGCGGGTTGTGCGCCAGTACACCGGAGAGGATAACCGCAACAACCACACCACCCAGCAGCAGCAGGTTGAACAACCCTTCCACTTTCAGCGGCTCACTTGATTCCGGCTGGGTAGCGGTCTCCCGCTTCATCAGGATATAGTCGATCAGATAATAGGCCAGCAACAGGACAACCACATTCACCGACATCAGGCTGATCAGCTTGAAAGTCCAGAAGAACGGTACACCGTGGAGGAAGCCGAGAAAGAGAGGGGGATCACCGATCGGTGTCAGGGAGCCACCAATATTACTCACCAGAAAGATGAAGAAAACCGGGGTGTGAACTTTGAAGCGGCGATGGGCGTTGGCACGCAGCAGCGGGCGGATCAACAGCATGGAGGCACCGGTGGTCCCAATCCAGGAGGCCAGCAGCGTACCGATCACGATAATCACCGTATTGACAACCGGTGTCGCCTTGATGGAGCCCCGCACGATCACACCACCGGAAATGATGAACAATGACGCCAGCAGAATGACAAAGGGAATATAATCCAGGACATAGATATGCAGAATGGCGTAGAGGCCATCGTGCAGACCGAATGCGATGACAAATGGTACCGCAAACAGCAGCGCCCAGAAAGCGCTGACCTTCCCCAGATTGTGCTCCCACCAGTGGGGTGCGAACATCGGCCAGAGCGCTATCGAAAGCAGGATGCCGATGAAGGGGATGATACTCCAGAGCGGCAGCCGCTCACCCAATGGCACGGTGTGACCGGTATGCTTGGCGGCATGCAGTTCACCACTTTCCTGCTCCTGGTCGCTTTCCTGAATGGCAGTGGCGGGGGAGTGACCGCTGCTCAACGCCTCGGCTGAACGGGCTACTGCAGCGGTTGCGGTCAGATGATCCGCCTGCCGGCTGGAAGCGAGGGCTGGCAGGCTGACCAGAAATAGCAGTGCGACGATTGTTACTGTTTTCACCCTCTATATCTCCTCTATCCTTCGCTAAGCTATCGATGCCTGTAAAGAATGTCCTTTTGGAACGTCAGGAGCTGCATCGGATCTCCTTTCAGGAAATACCATCAGCCGGTGGGGTAAGCGAATCAAAAGGTGACCAGAGTGGTGAAACGCAACAACAGTCCGGGCAGCACCCCCAGCAGCAGAACAGCCAGGGCTGCCACCGAAGTGGCGATGGTGACACCAGGCGGCAGACGAAACGTTTGACCGGTGCCGGTATGGAAGTACATGTAAACCACTACACGCATATAGTAGTAGACCGATATCAGTGCAAACAAAACTGCGACGATGGTCAATGGCACATGGCCGGTTTCCACTGCAGCCTGGAAGATATAGAACTTGCCGATAAAACCGGCAGTGGGGGGAATTCCGGCGAGTGCCAGCATGAAGATGGTCATCAGAAGTGCCGCCAGCGGATGGCGTGTACCCAGTCCTTTGTAGTGTTCCAGCTCGTAACCGCCGTCACTCTGTTCCAGTTGGATGGCCAGCAGGAAGGCACCACAGTTCATCAGGGCGTAGGGGACCAGGTAGAAGAGCACCGTCTGTCCCTGCTCCAGGCTGTCCGGTGAGACCAGCAGCCCGATCAGCAGATAGCCTGCATGCGCGATGGCAGACCAGGCCAGCAGTCGCTTAATGGAGGTCTGTTTCAACGCGGTCAGGTTGCCTACCGCCACGGTCAGTATCGCCAGCCAGACGAGAACCTGGACCCAGACCACACTCAGCGATCCCAGTCCGCCGAGGAACACCCGCAGAAAAGCAATCAGGACACCAGCTTTCACCGCCGTGGCCATAAAGGCGGTTATCAGGGTT
>JADHUQ010000014.1 GCA_016784425.1 Candidatus Delongbacteria bacterium
GGACACCCACCGATCTGCCTGCGCAGATGGTTTTTGGTGATTTAGCCACGCTACTCATCGCCTATGCCGACGATGGCGGTTATTATCTTCCGGGGAGTTGGAACGGCATCGGTGATTTCGCACCGGTTGAAGGCTACCGGTTGTTCTGCAGCGCTGATGAAACCCTTCTGATAACAGGAGATCTATTGCCTGCCGAGACGGTTTACACCCTGACCGCCGGGCTCTGGAACTGGCTTGGATATCCTTTCGAAGAGGAAGTCCCGGTAGATATCGCGCTGGCCGACATTACCGATCAGGTTATCATCGTGCAGAATGACGACGGCTTGATCTGGATACCGGGTGAAATCAACACCCTCGGTAATATGGTGCCCGGTGAGGGGTACCAGGTAGTGGTCAGCAGTTCCACCAGCTTCATCTACCATCCCTGGAGGTTGATCGGGCGCAGCTTACCGGTAGCAAAACTGGATATCGCCATTCCTGCCGACGCCCCCCGCGCCACCGGTCTGCCCTGGAATATTCTCTTCCGTCTGTCGGATGAGTTGCTGGCACTTAATCCGCACACTATCTCCATTTTCGCGGGTGGCCTGCTGGTAGGTAAAGGTTATGTCCAGCACGATTATTCCGTGTCACCTGTTACCTGCTGGGAGGGAGCGCCGGAATACGGGCTGGCTGGATTTACCATCGGAGATCCGGCAATGGTTGTCCTGCAGGACGAAGCGGGTCAGCCCCTCTCCTTTGCCAGTCGTGGTGGCGACCTGCTGCTGGGCCAGGGTGCCTGGGGTGAAACTCACCTGGGGGTGAGGGCACAGAGTTCCATTTCGGTCCAACCGGCTTATCCCAACCCCTTTAATCCGACAATGCAATTGCCTTTCGAACTGACTCGCGAGAGCCGGGTAACGATAGGTGTAGTCAACATCCTGGGACAGCAGGTTTACAGCCATAGCGCTGTCTACAGCCCCGGTGTCCACCACTTCACGCTGGATGCCGACCAGGCAGATCTGGTCAACGGGATGTACTTCCTGCAGGTCAGCAGCGGTCAGGAGACAGCTGTACAGAAAATTGTCCTGCTCAAGTAGCTCAGACATCGTTATCCAAAGGAGGCAATAATGAAGACTATAAATAGAATATCCGCCGTGTGCCTGATAGCGATCGGGCTTTTCTTCAGCACGGCGCGTGCCGGTCAGGTAACCATGGGAGACTGGGATTTTACCGGTATACCCTGTTTTACCAACACTACCTGTGAGTGGGAGTTTACAGTTATACCTGGTCCAAGTGTGATAATCCTGGATACCATCTGCTGGAGTTGGGGTCAGTTCGACATTATCTATGAAGGGGGCGGCCTCATGTCGGTCACCCTGACAAACTGCAACATAGGGGGTACTGACGGAGCTGATTTCGACCTTAATGTTCCGGATGATATCTTCAATCACTATCTGCCGGAAGTAATCGTCGAAATGCCGACCACTTTTTGCAGTTACTGTGGTCCCACCGAGGAACCAGATCTGCAGCTTTCCGATGACGGTTATGACTTCGGGCAGGTTTACATCGGTGAAACCGCTGATTGGGTGTTCACGATCTCCAATATTGGTGACGCTGATCTGGAGGTCACCTCTATCACCAGTGACGATACGGCTTTTACTACCGATTTCACTAATCCTCGCCTGACTATTCCACCTGGAGAGTCTACACCGGTTACAGTCACTTTCGAACCGTTGGCCGAGCAGCCTTACGGCACCGATCTGACCATCGTCAGCAACGATCCGGACGGCGATCAGTATGTCACACTGGCCGGTACAGGAATTCTACTCCTCGAGCCTGACATCAATCTGCCGGCAGGCACACATGATTTCGGCCTGGTGCCGACGGGTGATGTCGTGTACTGGAACATGGTTGTCGAAAACAATGGGACCTCCCTGCTGACTGTTACCGATATCACAGCCGACGATAACGCTTTTGCGGTGGTCTTTACCGATCCGCTCGAAATCGCCGACGGTACCAGTGAAACTGTGATCGTTTCCTTCGCGCCTACCATGGTACAGGCCTACAGCGGCAACCTGACCATCACCAGTGACGATCCGGATGAAAACCCGCTGCTGGTTCCCCTGCAGGGAACCGGTGAGGGCGATCTGCTGCAGCACTTCACACCCGTTGCACCAACCGGTTCCCCTTATGCCCTGATCATTGACAGTGCCACTCTCGATGGGTCCTCCCTGCTGCAGGGTGACGAGATTGCTGTTTTTGACGGTACCCTCTGCGTCGGTGCTATCTTCTCCACTGGTGTGTGGCCCCTCTATCTGACCGCCTGGGAAGGTGACAGTGAGCAGGGTTTCCCGGGATTCACTCCCGGGGCTGTCATCACCTGGATCGTCTGGTCAAACGCAGCTGATGCTGAGGCTGAGGCGGATGCTCTCTATATTATCGGTGACGGTACTTTTGGTTATGGCAACTCTTCCGAGGTGGAGTTGACGGCGGCCCTCACCGCTCCCGATATAGAGCTCAACGTCGTCTCCTACGGTTTTGGCGACATTTACATCGGTGAAACTGAGACGCTGGATCTCGTGATCAGTAATGTCGGTGACGCCGATCTCACTGTAAGCGACATCACCAGCGATGAGGCGGTATTCACGACCGATTTTGGTGATCCCCGTGAAGTCATCATACCCGGCGGCTCGCTGTCCGTAACGGTCACCTTCGCACCATTAGCGGAGCAGAGTTACAGTGGAACATTGACCATCAGCAGTGACGATCCTGACGATCCGGTAGTGACAGTCGCGCTCGATGGTACCGGTATTCCGGTGCCGCTGCCGGATATTGAACTTTCAGCCAGCGCTTACGATTTCGAACAGGTCTATCTCGGTGATACCGCCAGCTGGGATCTGATTATCAATAATGTCGGTGATGCCGATCTGAATATTGTTGATGTCTACACTGATGATCCGGTCTTTACCACCGATTTCGACCTGGCGCGTGTGGTGATCATACCTGGCGGTTCACTGACCGTAGCGGTAACCTTCGCACCAGATGCGGTGCAGATTTACAGTGGTCTCCTGATAATCAGCTGCAACGATCCGGATGAACCGGCCGTGACCGTCGATCTTGCCGGCGAGGGCGTTCCGGCACCGGTGCCCGATATCAATCTCTCAGCCTATACGCACGACTTCGGTCAGGTACTGGTCGGGCAGAGTTCGAATTGGAATCTGATCATTCACAATGTGGGTGATGCCGATCTGGAGCTGCTGGACATTGTCGGTGATAATCCGGTTTTCACAACCGATTTCGACCTTACGCGTGAGATTATCATACCTGGCGGTTCACTGACCGTAGCGGTAACCTTCGCACCGGACGCCGAACAGGCCTATAACGGAACCCTGATGATCACCAGTAATGATCCCGACGAGTCGATTGTGGGGGTGGCATTGATGGGAGAAGGGACTGCGGTCCCGGTACCTGATATCGATCTCTCTGCCACCATTTATGATTTCGGACAGGTTTATGTCGGTGCGACCGGCAGTTGGGATCTGGTCATCAGCAATGTCGGTAGCGCAGACCTGGAGGTCAGCGACATCAGCAGTGATGAAGCAGTCTTCACCACCGATTTTGAAACAACCCGCCTGGCCATTCCAGCCGGTGAAACAGTGACAGTAGCGGTGACCTTTGCCCCGATGCTGGTGCAGAGCTACAGCGGTATCCTGTCGATCTACAGTAATGATCCGGATGAGCCGACCCTCACCGTCGAACTTGCCGGTGAAGGCATGCCGTTGCCCGCACCGGATATTGAGCTCTCTGCGACCAGCTATGATTACGGCACGGTTTATGTCGGTACCAGCGACACCTGGGACATGGTTATCAGTAATGTCGGTAACGCCGATCTGGAGGTTACCGGCATCAGCAGCGACGAGCCGGCCTTCACCACACCCTATTTCGACGACTTACGCGCGGTCATTCCTCCCGGTGAGACAATTACGGTAGAGGTGTTGTTCTCTCCTGAACTGGTACAGCTCTATAATGGTACCCTGACCATCAGCAGCGATGATCCGGATGAACCGGAGCGGCTCGTTTCCCTTACCGGTGAGGGCAGTCCCGCACTGGAACCGGATATCGATCTCTCCGCCACCGTTCACGATTTCGGCCAGCTGGCTGTGGGTGAAGTTTTGAACTGGGAACTTACCGTTTATAATCTTGGTGACGCTGATCTCGATGTCACCGATCTCTCCAGTGATGAACCCGCATTCACTGCTGCGTTTGCTACCCGGGAGATTATTATCCCGGGCGGTTCGGCACAGCTGACCGTGAGTTTCGCACCCACTGAAGTGGTTCTTTACGCCGGTACCCTGTCAATCAGCAGTAACGACCCGGATGAAAGCGTAATGACGGTCGATCTAGCCGGCGAGGGTATCCCCGCCACGGCACCCGATATCGACCTTTCTGCAACCGCCTGGGATTTCGGTGCGGTACTGATCGACGAAACCGCCGACTGGGAACTGGTCATCAGCAATCTCGGTGACGCCGATCTCGATATCAGCGAGATCACCAGCGACGAACCGGCTTTCACTGCAGCGTTTGCCTTGAGGACAGTAATACCCCCCGGCGGTTATGAAACAGTTATCGTAACCTTCTCTCCGACCGAGGGCATCGAATACAACGGCACCCTCAGTATCCTCAGCGACGATCCGGATGAGAGTGTAGTCACTGTTGCCCTGACCGGAAGTGGTGATGAAACCAACTATCCCCCGACGCTGGAATTGCCTGACAGCTTTACCTTTGCAGAGGATGAACTGCTGGTGGTTGACTTCAGCCTCTACGCCGATGATATCAACGGTGACGAACTGCTGTTGACCACCGAGAGTGGTGTCAACATTCATGCCGCGATTGCAGGCCTGCAGGTTACCTTCACCGCTGATCCCGATTGGAACGGTTCAGAAACCTTCACCTTCACGGTGGACGACCAGAGCCGTGAAACCGCCAGCGACGAAGTGCTGGTGATCGTGGAGCCGGTCAACGACGCACCGGTACTGGAACTGCCCGACAGCTTCACTTTTGAGGAGGATGGCAGCCTGCTGTTGGATATCAATGACTGGGCGGACGATGTCGACGGTGATGACCTGCTGCTCTATACTACCGGTGGTGTCAACATTGACACCCAGCTTGACGGCATGATGGTCACCCTGACCGCGGAGGAGAACTGGTACGGTGAGGAGACGCTCACCTTCCTGGTCAGTGACGGCCGTGCCCGCGACCTGGACAGTGACGAGGTGCTGGTGATCGTGACACCGGTCAATGACAGCCCGGTGATCGACCTGCCAAATCTCTTCCTGTTCGATGAGGATGCAAGCCTGGTTGAGGACTTTGCCCCCTACCTGGACGATATCGACGGCGATGAATATACCCTTGACTACGCTGGAGGTGACGCTATCCAGGTGGAAATCACCGGATTTACAGTCACCTTCACTGCCGATCTGAACTGGCACGGCAGCGAGACCATCACCTTCTCGGTGGATGATATGCAGGGACGTCTCATTGCCTACGACTATGTACTGGTTGCGGTGAGCAGCGTCAACGACCCGCCCACCCTGGAGCTGCCGGTCTCACTTTCCTTCCTGGAGGATAGTGAACTAGTGGTTGATTTCGGCGAGTACGCCACCGATGTCGATGGCGACCAGATGCTGCTCAGCACTGATGACGGTGTCAATATCCACACGGTAATTATCGGTATGCAGGCTACCTTCACCGCCGACCCGGGATGGTTCGGGGAGGAGACCTTCACCTTTACTGTCGACGATCAGCATGGTGAAACCGTCAGCGACCAGCTGCTGGTGATTGTGGAATCGGTACCTGAACCTGAGCTCTTTATCGATATCGCTACCCATGATTTCGGTCTGGTCGAAGTGGGTGACGCGCCGGAGTGGCAGCTGGAAATTGCCAACAACGGGGACGGCGATCTTGAACTGACCGCTGTCATTTCAGATGAAGCGGCATTCACCACCGATTTCCCCGGTACACTGATAATCGCCCCTGAGGGGAGCGCCCAGGTAACCGTGACCTTTACCCCGCTGGCTGAAGCAACTTACAGCGGTACTCTGACTATCGCCAGCAACGACGCTGGTGGTGATGCGTTTGTCACACTTAACGGTGAAGGTTGGCAGGCCGATCCGCCGCTACCCTTCAGCCTGCTTGCACCGGCGAATGGTGCCGAGGTGGAGTTGCCTCTCACCTGCAGCTGGGAGGCGACGACCGATCCCGATCCGGGTGATGTCATCACCTACTATCTCTACCTGTTCGGTGATGAAGCGCTGAGCGATACCCTGCTGACAGTCGAGGTGGATGGGACCAGTTACCAGCTGGAGGAGTTGCCGGCAGCCGCCAGTTACTGGTGGCATGTGCTGGCGCTGGACACCAACAGCGGTGGTACCCTTTCTGACGAGACCTGGTCCTTTGACTGGCTGGATGTGGTTGGCACCATCTACAACGGCATTCCGGTACAGTTCAGTATCGCCACCCTTTATCCCAACCCGTTCAATCCGGAGGTGACGGTGGTCTACGGTGTACCGCAACCGGCGTATGTCAGTGCCGCCATTTATGACATGAGCGGGCGGTTGGTCACCCATATCGATCCCGGTTTTGTACAGCCCGGTTACCAGACTTTCACCTGGAGACCGACCGGCGCAACCGGTATCTACTTCCTGCAGATGAGTTCCGACAGCGGCTGGCGTGAAACCCAGCGGCTTATCTACCTGAAGTAGTGGAAAACTGACCAAAGGCAGCGTTCCACAGTTTGAATCTGTTCACAAAAGACCCGGCATGCGTCGGGTTTTTTTTGCTGTTTCGAGAATTGGCGTAGGGGGCGGTTCAACTGTCCAGATCTGGTGTCACTTTCCAGCTAACCTCTTGTAATTACAGCACCAACCGGGGTCGGACCCGGTTTAAACATTGTAATTACAGGGGATACCCTGCAATAATGGCCTGAAAACGCCCTTTAACGCCCCTTTTTGGGGCGAAAACCGCCAGGTTCAGATTTCGACAAAGCGTTAATACATCCACCACAATTTCCCCTTGCTCATCCCACTACACTTGACAAAAACACCCGGCAGGTGTAAACTTCATCACTGCTTCGGGGATGGGTGAAATTCCCTGCCGGCGGTGATGGGATTTAATCCCTGAGTCCGCGAGTTCCGTTAACGGAATTGAACCGGTGAGAATCCGGTACCGACGGTATAGTCCGGATGGGAGAAGCAACAGCAACTGACAGGTCTCGGCCTCCGGCTTCATCTACCATGGAGCCTCTCCCCTCGTAATTCCCCGAAATAACAGCCTATCTGGAGTCGACTCATGTCGTTTTCCGTATTGGAGCGTCAGGCGATGCAACTGGCCCTGCAACTGGCAGAGCAGGGCAGGGGACAGGTTTCTCCCAACCCGCTGGTGGGAGCAGTCCTGCTGCGCGATGGTGCTATTACCGGACAGGCCTTTCACGAGCGGTTGGGCGGATTGCACGCAGAAGCGCAACTCCTGCAATCGCTACCCGCTTCTGTGACAGAAGGTGCCACCCTGGTTGTGAACCTGGAACCCTGCAATCACCAGGGTCGCACGCCACCCTGCGCCCGGCTGGTAGCAGAACGGGGTATTAAAAGAGTAGTGATTGCCACCCGGGATCCCAACCAGCAGGTAAAGGGTGGTGGGGCAGAGTTCCTGCGCCACCAGGGTGTAGTGGTGGAATGCGGATTGCTGGCTGTGGAAGCAGCGCGCCTGAATCGCGGTTTTCTGGCGCGCCACCTGCTGGAACACCCCTGGGTTACCCTCAAGATCGCCCGCACCCTCGATAATTGTATCACACCCGCCGGCTCCACCACCGGTGCTATCACTGGAGTGGCCGCCCACCGCGACTCACACCGGCTGCGTGCGGAGCACGACGCGATCCTGGTTGGCATTAACACAATCATCAACGACAACCCGCAACTCAATGTGAGACATCTGCCCCCGGCGAACCCTGCAGGTTCTGATGCGGCCGGGCCGCTATCCACACCGGTGAAGGTAGTACTTGACCAGCGGTTACGCTTGCCGCTGACGTCTCACGTTGTGAAGCGAGTGCCAGCAGAGCCTCTCTGGGTATTAACTTCGGAGGATGCAATAGAAACCGAAGCCGCGGATAAATTGCGGAAAGCAGGTGTCGTCCTGATCCCGATCGCAAGTGTTGACGGTCTGCTCGATCCGGCGCAAGTCCTGGGTGTACTGCTGGAGCGTGGCATCAACTCGGTACTGATTGAAGGTGGTGCCGGTGTGTATCACACTTTCTCTGCGGCGGCCTGCTTCGACGAGTTGGTGATCTACACCGCCGGTTGGATCGCCGGTGACGGGCTGCAGTTACGGCCAGCACCCACCAGGCTGGAGCTGGAGTTGGATGACGTGATACAAATAGAAAATGATACCCGCGCCCGATATAGTATCCCGACTGTGAGCCGGCGTTGGCTGCAGTTTATCGAGACCGGGAGGGAGGACAGATGTTTACCGGACTGATAGAAGAGGTCGGCCAGGTTACCGCTGTGTCCGGCTCTGCCAACGGCGCTGAGATTACCATCGCTTCCAGGCTGGTACTGGACGATCTGGCGATCGGCGATTCGATTGCAGTCAACGGGGTTTGTCTCACAGTCATCAGTTACGGACAGGACTCTTTCACCGCCCAGGCGGTTGCGGAAACACTGTATAAGTCAAACCTCGCCCACCTGCAATACGGTCAACGGGTCAACCTGGAGCGGGCCCTGCTGCCGACTACCAGACTGGGCGGGCATATCGTCCAGGGACATGTGGATTGTAACGGCCGTATTCTGGAGCGGATCCAGCGGGAGCTGGGACAGGAGCTGGTCATCGAACTGCCCTTACAGTTCACTCGTTTTGCCGCTCCCACCGGTTCCATCACCGTAGATGGAGTCAGTCTGACAATAGCTACCAGCCACAGCAACCAGGTGAGGGTGGCGGTAATCCCGCACACTGCTGCGCAAACAACCCTGGGTGAGCTGCAGATCGGAGCCACGGTAAACCTGGAGATGGATGTCCTGGCTAAATATACCGCCCGCCTGCTTGAGACGGATGGGAACACAAAGACCGGTAATTCAGCCGACAGTTGACCGGGACCAGCTGTGTTTTCAGAAACAGGAACTGATACTCAAAATAGATGGAGCTGTAAAATGACTGCTGCCACTTCAACCAACCAGACAACCGAACCGCTGTTCGATCCCATCGAGGACGCCATAGCTGCTGTCAGCCGCGGAGAGATTATCATTGTCTGCGATGACGAAAATCGGGAAAACGAGGGTGACTTCATCTTTGCCGCCGACCAGAGCACACCGGAGAAAGTCAATTTCCTCTCCCGGCACGGCCGCGGCATCGTCTGTCTGTCGTTGACCGGGGAGCGGACCGAAGCGCTCGACCTGCCTTTGATGGTTTCCCATAATACTGCTCTCCACGAAACACCATTCACAGTCAGTATCGATGCCCTCGGTGTTACCAGTACCGGTATCTCCGCGGCGGACCGCTCTGCAACCATTCTCAAGGCGATCGATCCCGCTACCCGCCCCCAGGATCTGGCTCGCCCGGGACATATCTTTCCGTTGCGCGCTGCCGACGGTGGTGTGCTACGTCGGGCCGGACATACCGAAGCCGCCCTGGACCTGGCGCGTCTGGCCGGCAGCAAGCCTGCCGCGGTACTCTGTGAGATCCTGAACGACGACGGCACCATGGCGCGGGTACCGCAACTCTACCAGCTCAAACAGAACTTCGGGCTCAAGCTGGTCACGATCCGAGACCTGATCGAGTACCGCCAGCGTAACGAGAAGCTGGTAGAGAAGACAGTGGAGCTGCGCCTGCCCACTCGGCTGGGCGCCTTTCGACTGGTCCATTTCAGCAACTCGCTGGATAATCTCGACCATGTCGCTCTGGTCAAGGGGGATCTCACCGGGCCGGAGCCGGTGCTGGTGCGGGTCCATTCCGAGTGTATGACCGGTGATGTGTTTCATTCGCTGCGTTGCGATTGCGGGCAGCAATTGGACACCGCCCTGGAGCTGATCGAAAAGGAGGGGCGCGGAGTTGTGCTTTATATGCGACAGGAGGGACGCGGTATCGGGCTCAAAAATAAACTGCTGGCTTACAATCTGCAGGATAAGGGCGCCGACACAGTTGAGGCTAACGAGAAGCTCGGTTTTGCCGCCGATCTGCGGGATTACGGTCTCGGGGCTCAGATGTTGAAGGAACTTGGCATCAGCAGGATGCGTCTGCTGACCAACAATCCCCGCAAAATCGTCGGGCTTTCCGGATTTGGACTCGAGGTGGTCGAACGAATACCACTCGTGATGGAGCAGACTGAACACAATTTCCGTTACCTGGAAACCAAGCGCACCCGTCTGGGACACCTGTTCAACCCCCTGGCGCACACGGCTCCCCCTGAGGAACAGACCCTCGAAACCAGTAGCAGTTGATGAGGGACAAGTTGCGAGACAACGATTCGTAAAAATCAATCGATAGATTGAAAGGAGTGATGATGAAAGAATTCAATGGTCAATTATCCGCCACGGGAAAGAAATTTGGTATTGTACTGTCCCGTTTCAATGAAGTGATCAGCCGGCGGTTGTTGGAGGGGGCACTGGATTGCCTGCAGCGCCATGAGGCAGCTGATGAGAACATAGAGCTGGTGCGGGTGCCGGGTGCTTTTGAGATTCCGGTTGCAGCAGCCCGTCTGGCCGGGAGTGGTCGTTTTGACGCTATCATCTGCCTCGGCGCCGTGATCAGGGGAGCTACACCTCACTTTAATTACATTTCGGCGGAAGTTACCAAAGGGATCGCCCAGGTTGGTCTCAACAGTGGCCTGCCGGTAACATATGGTATCATTACGGCAGACACTCAGGAACAGGCGCTGGAACGGGCCGGTTCCAAGGGGGGAAATAAAGGTTGGGATGCCGCCAGCAGCGCAATCGAGATGGCGGACCTTTTCTCTAAAGTGTGACCGCTGCTGGGGCGCGATACAAAGTAGCGCTCTGAAAAGATGGCTCAGGCGATGACCGCCCTTAGCGCGATAGAAATGTCTGACCTTTTTTCACAACTCTGATCTCGCGCTAAGCGCTGACCTGTGTGGCGCCTTAAGAAGTTGTCTCATGCGAATCAGCGCGATAGAAATGTCTGACCTTTTTTCACAACTCTGATCTCGCGCTAAGCGCTGACCTTTTTTCACAACTCTGATCTCGCGCTAAGCGCTGACCTGTGTGGGTATTTTCAGAAGTTGCCTCATGCGAAAAGCCAGCGCGAGCGAAATGGCGGATCTGTACGCCTGAATGTAATAATGGCTCCCTTGCCAGCAGAACGATATGATTGATCTGTGTCAGCACTTCTGATGGTAATTGCCTTTTGGCCTTTGAGGAAGTTAAAAGCAGACTATGGACTGTGGGATATGTCTGGATCTGACTTTCAAGAAGCCCAAAGTTACACTGGACAAAATGGGAATACTGTCACCCATGTTATAGACACAAAGCGAATGCTGCAACGATTTCCAACATGCCGTATCTTTGGTAAAAACCAATTCTAAGATAAAAAGAATTCATCAGCAGTAAAATTGCGGGTTGTTGTGAAGAGTGTGATTTCTCTTTTGAGAGATGATACACCAAAGGTTACCGCTTCAGATGGGGCGGAAGAACACACGAAACTTACTGCAGAGAGACCGGAAATACAGTTCCGCCGGATGTGATACAATTACCAGATAATCTGATGTTGCTCAAGCATCTTGTGGACTTGCATTCAGGTCGTTTTCAGTGAACTGTAAAAAACTACTTTTTGCTTGACTTTAGAAACGACTCAAGGTAGATTTTCGTCAACTAGTCCCTTGTGTTAGTGGCTTACGCGACATCGCCGATTAATAAATGCCCTGAACCGTCTGTAAACGGGCCATCGAGAAAAGTGATTACAGCTCATATAAATGAGTCAAACAAGACGATCAATACCCTGGAATGATATTGCACCGTGCAGGGCAATGCTACGGCATTGCCTCTCGTGTATTGATTATATCTAATAGACTTAGAGTAGCTGAACTACCTGTCTAATGTGGAGTAAGTAATGAAAGCAATTGTCCAGTTTATTGGGATTCTCCTGACGGCAGGACTGGTAATGGCACAGGGGGAATTCAGTGCCCCGGTACTGCTGGTGAATCCTGACGCCCGCCTGATTGGTACCGGTGGCGCCGGAGTGGCGCTGGCTGATGATATTTCAGCGGTTTATCTCAATCCGGCCGGTCTGGGATTTCAACATAATGGGGAGTTCGCTGCACATTATTCAAAACTGCTCCCCGGTTTGTATGACCAGTTTGACTATCTGAGCATAGCCTGGAAAGGGCCTGTCCGCGACTACGGCACCTTCGGTGTGGCGTTGCGGCACTACAGCCTCGGTGGCGGCGATATCATGCATACTGATGGTACAGTTCTGGGTGATTACAACTCTTCGGAGACGGTAGTAACCATTTCGCACGGACATAACTGTTTCCCTGATCTGGGACTGGCCTTTGGCGCCAACGCCAAAATCCTTTTCAGCAATCTCGCCAGTGGAGATTTTGATCCCTCTATCGAAGGGGACGGCAGCGCTTTTGCAGTAATGTTCGACCTGGCTGCACTCTGGCAATCCCCCATGCGCAACATCAATATTGCCGATCGTTTCTCACTGGCACCGTTTGATTTCGCTATGACTTTCGCCAACTTCGGTACCCGTCTCGATTACAGCGACGGTAACCACCGCGACCCATTGCCGTTGACTTGGCGTCTGGGTATGGCTTACCACCATCTACTGCCGCCTGATCATCAACTTGAATATCTGTTTGATCTCGAGCGGATCATGACCAGCATCGACGCTGACGCAGATGCCGATATGGCGATCGTGGGATTCTTCAGCTCCTTCGGCAATGAAGAGTTCATGAAGCGGATCAACCTGAAGCTGGGAACGGAATACGCTTTCCGGCAGATGTTCTTCGGTCGGGCTGGGGTGAATTTGAATCCGATCGCTGAAAAGACGAGCTTCAATCTTGGCTTCGGAGTTATCTACAACAACATCAAGTTTGATTTTGCCGACGAGATCGGCACCCTCAACAACTCGCTACGCCTCAGCGTAGCTTACCTATTGTGATTTATTTGAAAATAGATTCTGAAAAGACAGGAATAATGGAAATACACGACAATCATCGGAGGATAAAAATGAGAAAAGCCATAGCATTTCTTTCGGTCTTTTGTGTCACTCTCGTCGCCACCCAGGTGGCGTTGGCGCAACCAAGCGACCCCAATGCAGCACAGTTCAGCGTGACGGAAGCGGCCGCAGGCAGCAACGACACCATTACCGGTCTTGCCGGTGCTGTAACCGGTCTCGATTGGGTCTATGTCTATGCTGATGCCAGCCAGACAACGTTGCTTGCCACTGCCCAGTCGGCTGCCGATGGTTCCATCGCCGCTTTCTCCATCGGTGACGGTGCAACTGTAAACGGAGTTATCCTCAACAACCAGGTAGACAATACTGTTTATGCCTGGGCCTGGGATGGCGCCCTCTTCTCTTCCGGTTATATCACTCTGGATAACGACGTGGTTGGTCCGGTACTGACCGGTTCCTCCACTTTCGACACAGATGGCGACGGCAAGGTTGATAAAACCACCTTCACCTTCGATGAGAATATCTCAGATGTTGCTTCCGGAAATGTCAATGTCTACATGAATGTGGAGATTGAAGGACAGGGCTGTACCGATTTCAGCACCGGTTCTGTCCCGAATGACAATACCTGCAGCTATCTGATTATCGTAGACGCTCAGGAAGTCCCCGGCACCGGTTACATGGACATCGCTTTTACCGACCATGCTTCCGCCGGTATCACCGATGCGCTGGGTAACGAAGCACTTGATTTCACCGACAGTGCCGACGATCTGGCCGCACCGGTGTTTGTAGGCGTGCTGGATGGCAATTTCTCCCGAACTGTGGATGACAAAGAGCTGATCGCTTATGTTTCGGAAAACCTCAACGCTGCTGAAGCGGTCCAGGAATTCCGTTACCGCATGACCCAGTTCTATGTTGTGCCCTTCAATGTCGCTTACCAGTCCGGTGTCAGCTGGGGTTCCAGACTGACGATGACTGTATCCGAGAATTACACCTACTCCTGGAACACCGATGCTACCGGTACAGATGCCGGTAACGGTACCAACAATCTCGGTATCCAGCAGACTTTGTTGGCCTCCTGTTATGTGCATGATCTGGCTCTGGTCCATGACCTTTCAGGCAATCCCATGGAGGAATATGTCGGGCAGGCCAGTCCCTTCTCCGATGTGATCGACAACGCTCCCCCGAAGCATATCTACGGTGAGTATCGTGATATCAATCTGGATGGCACTGTTGATGAAGTTGGCGTTGTTTTTTCAGAGCAGTTGCTGGATACACCGGCACCTCCCCTCTATGAAGGGTGGACTGTTAACAACATCACCGGTGCGGAGGTAGATGGATTAAGTCTGTGCACCTATGGTGACTGGGGTGACTTTGAGAACACTCTCTGTCTCAGCCTGGATCCTGGAAGCAACGATGTCACCTATTTCCCCAACGCTGTTGTCAACTATACTCCCGGCAATATCACGGATGTCAATTCCATACCTGCTGCGGCTTTTTCCACCTTCCCCCTGGAAGATTTTGCCGCCCCGCAGCTGGTTGATGGCAACGGCAGCGATATGCCGATTGCCTATTACGACACTGACAACGACGGTATGATAAATGAAGTCGTCCTGAATTACACCGAGGATGTAATCTGCAATACACTGGCTGCAGACTGGACGGCTGAAGCCTACGACCTTACCGGTTTCGATCTGGTGGGACCCTATGCTTGTGCCGGATCCAGCCTGACTATTGGTGCTGTAACCGATCCGTTTGTCACCGGTGCTGTTGGTGGCGGAACCGAACCGACTATCACCTATCTTGGCTCCTTCGGTGAAGTTGCTGACGCAGCCGGTAACGTACTGGCACCTTTCATCGGTGAGACCATTCTGGATAAGGCGGCTCCAATCGCGGTTGTCTATGAATACTTCGACACTGACGTCCCCTATCCGAATGGTGATGTCGACCGTTTCGACCTCACCTATTCTGAGGATGTTATATTCTCGTTTGCACCCGGCAACTGGGCGATCACCGGTGGTGATCTCAACATGGATTACCTCAGTCTGATCACCGATCCTCCCTATGCCTCCGACAATGATATGCTGACCTTCCCGGTAGATTGCGACAACAATGAAACCGGCGTCAATGACGGCACCGAGCCTGTGATCAGCTATGACGATGTCGGTGGACCGGGAGTGACTGATTTAGCAGGCAACACGGCCTGGGATCAAGTTATGACCCTGGTTGACAAGGCAGCACCCTTCAAGCTCAACGCATCTTACTGGGATAACCTGCCGCTGAACGGCCAGGTGGATAATTTCACCATGGATTTCACCGAGAATATCGAATACACCTTTGTGGCAGGTGACTGGGATGTCATTACCCGGGGTGATATCAACCTCGGCGATGTTACTGATGTAGTTATTACCGATTACAGCCTGGTTGCGATGGCGCTCGGTGACGAATGTACTACCGGTACCGACTCTCCCAGCGGAGATGAACCGAGTATCTACTATGAGAATATCGCTACCGGTATCAATGACGGTAAGGGCAACCTCCTGACCCAGATCAGCAGCGGTCTCACCGATCATGCACCTGGAGTCCCCTGTGGCGGCAACTACACCGATGACAGCGGTAACGGCACTGTCGATCTGGTCGAGCTCAATTTCTCTGAGAACCTGACCAATTTCGTCTACAGTGCTGCGGACTGGGATTTCACTCCCAACCCGCTCTCTTTCGCTATCACCGGGTACACTCAGGTTGACAAGAATCTCTTCTTTGATGTAGACGCGCTGGTCGATCTGACCGGTGTCAATGGCGGCACTGAACCGAGCATCTGCTACACCAACAACGCCTGCAACGTCAAGGACTGGCAGAACAACTGCCTGGAAGATGACTGCTGGGAAGTGATCGACGAAGCTGCCCCGATCATTCTGGACTTCGCTTATTACGATAATGATGTCGATGGTACCGTGGAAACAATCGAAATCATGTGGTCTGAGTTTGTCACCTTCACCTTTGATCTGGCAGACTGGGATCTCTTTAACAACGATGATCTGAATCTGGTTATCACCGGTGCAAGCCATACTGATAATCACACACAGTTTGCGGTTGATGCGGACGCCCTGGAAACCGGTTGTGACGATAACGGCAATCCGGAACTCAGCTACGATCAACAATTCGATCATGTGTTCGACATTTCGCCGCAAACCAATGCGGCTGAATGGTCCCCATTCCACGAGATCTATGATGACGCCGCACCGTTCTGTTATGACTACTACTACCAGTACGATTCCTGGTCAGTCACCAACTTCGTCTCAGAGTTCTACCTCAGCTGGACGGAAAACCTGGACGGTGATGTTACTGATTTTGCTGTCTGGTCGATGACCGATGACTGTCTCCATCTCAATATTGATGCTATCTTCTGGAGCGACGGAACTAACACCATCGAGTTTCTGGTGGAGGGTGATGCCAATGAAACCGGTTGCAACGGTGGTGCTGAACCGATTGTGAACTTCCTGGGTACCGACGAGTTGGATGATGAATGGGGCAATACCCCAGACTTCAGCAGCTATACCCTGCGCGATCTGGCGATACCGCAACAGTATGACTGGGTTTACCTGGATGCCGATATCGATGGACGGGTTGAAACTGTAGTGGTCGAGTATACCGAGTATGTCAATTTTGCCTGGAACTCCAATGACTGGGCTTTCGGGAACAACATTGATCTGAATCTCGGCTTCAGCTCCGTTGCGGCAGAAGATGCCACCATTTCCTTCACAGTTACCTCTGATCCTAACGAAACCGGCTGTGACAACAACGGTAATCCGACCATCGCATATACCAACAACAACAACCGGATCACCGATATTTCGTTAGCTGGTAATATTGCCCCTTCAACCATTCCAACTGAGGTTCCTGACGGGGCGGCACCGTTCTGCATCATGGGCACCGGTACCTATACCGATGTCAACGCTGACGGTACGGTTGACCGGGTGGATCTCCACTTTACCGAGGATCTGACCGGTTTCACCTATGCTGCCATTGACTGGCCGATCGAGGGTGGTGATCTTGATCTGGTTATCCAGACCGCCTTCCTTATCAGCAACAGCTCGATCCTGTTCGCCGTTGAGGGTGATCCCTGTGAGACTGGTGTGAATAATGATTTCGGGATAGAACCGAACTTCATCTATACCCCGAACGCCCCGGAACATATCATGGACGCTGCCGGCAACATTACCGGTGAGTTCAGCCGTGGTTTGATCGATGATGCCGCACCGGTACTCAATGATTGCGATATGGACGCACTGGCTTATACCGATGATAATCACAACGGTGTGGTTGATCATGTCTATATCCGTTATACCGAACCGGTATTCTGTAACACCGCCGCCGGTGTCTGGGAAGTCAACATTCCGTTGATCAATTACTATCCAGATCCGACAGCTGTAGAGGGGAGCGGTACCAGTGAACTGTGTTTGACCGGTTTCTCTGTACCCGCCTATATGACCTTCCTGGAGGACGCCACGCTGGCCCTGACTTCCGGATCGGTAGTCTGGGATAACAACGGCAACTTCCTTGACGCCTTCCCCGCAACACAGCTTGCCGATGAAGCTGAGCCTGTTGCCTATATCGTGCAGGCTGAAAGTGATCCCATCTTCCTGGGTGAACGGCAGCATCTCGACATCGTCTTCTCAGAACTGGTGGTGCAGGATGGCAGCCTTGATCCTGATGTTATCTACTCCACCAACGGTGAAGTGCAACGGGATGTACCCTGTTCCACTTCTCCGGAGTGGGTGGCTTATTTCTATCCCCAGTTCTCCAACATCGTTCAGAGCCAGTACAGCGTTGACGCCGATGATGTGATCCTGTTCGGTGAAACCGGCGAAGCCCTGATCGGTATCTCCGGTGCGGTGGATGAGAACGGCAATGTGATGGCGGTCTGCCCACCCTATCCTGATGAGTACAACTTCTCCATCGATGCCCGCGCCGCCATCCTGATCAGTACAAATTCGGTCGGTGAAATCGAAGCGGGTGTACCTTTCATGGTGCATCTCGATGCGATGGACGCCGGTGGTACGATCCTGGACGAGTATTATGGTGAGTTCGTGGAATTCAGCACCAACCTCGACGAAGACCAGATAATCATGCCTGCCGGTGCCGTACCGCTCATCGATGGTGTCGGTGATTTCATGATCACCGTAATGGAACCGATTGATGAATTCTTCCTGTATGTGCGTGAAGAGGGTGGTCGTATCGATAATCTCGGTAATGGTGAAGGACCCTATCCTGTCGTAGCGCCAACTATCGACGCGCCTGATGCCAGCTGGGCAGAGGATTCGCCGGAAGATCAAGGTAACTTCATTGATCTCTTCTGTGAATTCTCCGACAACGATCCCGCTTCGCCCCTCTATGATGAAGATCTGGTCGGTTATAATTATGTGGCCGAATACCGCTGGTACAGAGATACCGGTGACTATCTGGTACTCATCGCTCAGACCCCGCAGGATGACCTGGTAGACATCGTCTATGAGCGTTATGACACAGAGGGTGATACCTCAACCTATGATTACTATGTTGCGGCCTGGTCGAACAGCGGTTCCTCCGGACCGTTGACCGGTGGCGGTTTTGACGACGCTGTCCGGGCACTTGACGGCAGACGGGCCATGAACTATGCACCGGGTGTCTACTACAGTATCGGTGATCCTGATGCCAGGGTTGGTGATATCATCCGGGTGAATGTCGGCGACTATCCTGAAATGACTTCACGCGAGACCGATTATTCCAGTCCACTGGTCTTCGCCGGCAGGCTGCGTCCCTTTGACAACATCCCACCGCGGGCGGTTGAGGAGTTCGCGATTGCTGCCTCCGGACAGTATGATCTCGACTTCGATTGGAACGAGGTAGATCACGGTATCAACGGGTCGATCGAGATTAATCCGATCTACTATCATATTTACCGTGGCACCGCAGTTGACGCTATTGACGAACTGGTCACTATCACTACCGATATCGGCTGGATTGATAATGATGTCGTCGGCAATCCTGAAACAAACTACTTCTACCGTATCGCCGCCAATGACTGGGATAACGAGTCGGAGCTCAGCCTCATCCTGGGTGAGTACGACTACCTTCTCCAGTCAGCAGCAGGTACCGACTGGAACTACATCGGACTGCCGCTCAAGGTCGGTTTGACTGATGCCGAGGAACTGGTCGACGCTCTCGAGGGCAGCGACGGTGCAGCTGACTGGGTTTCCGACCAGCAGGGTTGGGACACCTACGCTCCGTTGCGTTCCAACTTCGATCTGGAAGATGGTCACGCCTACCTGGTCAATTATCCCGAGGGAGAAACCGTCTACACCTTTATCGGTGAGGCCGTGCTGGATGTCAACTTCCAGCTGGTTACCACCACCACTACCGACTGGAACGATGTTGGTGTACCGCTGACTGAAACCGGTATTGAATCACTGGGTGACCTGGTTGCTGCGATTGACTTCGCCGATGCCGCCGCCCTCTTCAATACTGAAGCCCAGAGCTGGTATGTCTACTTTAACGGTTTCCCGGAGGAGTGGGACCGCGATATCACCGTTGGACAGGCGGTACTGGTTAATGTGACTGACGAAAGCAGCTGGCCGGAAACAGGTCTCGAGCGTGGTAATGGCGAAATCTGGGTTGAAGACGCTGCTACTGACGCACCGCATCTGGTCTGGGGTAACATCTACAATGAGGATGGCAGCCCCGTCGGTGCCGAGATAATGGTCAACGCCTACATCCTCGGTCGTGAAAACGACATACTTAGTACAACTGACTTTGCAGTCCAGGTGAGTGACGGCTTCTATTCCATCCAGGTTGGTGACTTCAATCAGCCCTGGCGTGCCGGTGAGACCATCCGTCTCGAGTTCCGCGACAACAGAGGTTATGGTGCCAACAGTGACCTCAACCTCAGCTGGGAAGTCGCTGACAACGGTGGTGTACTGGTGATGGAAGAGCTGCCGACTGAGTATGCACTCTATCAGAATTACCCCAACCCCTTCAACCCGACAACCGTTGTACCGTTTGACCTGGTGGATCGCACCCTGGTCGACATTACTGTCTACAACATGCTGGGCAAGAAGGTGGCGACAGTTCTGAATGAGAACCTGCCTGCCGGTCACCACGAAGTAACCTGGAATGGCAGTAATTCTTACGGTCACCAGGTAGCTTCCGGTGTTTACTTCATCCGTATGAATGCCGCTGACTTCGTCACTACCAAGAAACTGATGAAGGTCAAGTAAGGTTTAACACTACAATCCCGGGGGGCAAACACCCCCCGGGGTTTTTCTTATGTTCTTTACGGTAGTTCTGTTAATCGTTCTCTCCGCAGTTTTCCCGGCGGAATGTCCGGGGCAGGGTACGCCCCACCTGGTTTTTGGTGAGGCGATAAATTCCCAGCTGCACCCATGTCCTCAAGTGGTGCTCTCTGCCTGGCTGGCAGCGTATGAAGATGATGTTATCAGTGGGCAGTTTGCGGATGGTCTCTTTGAGGTTGAAGTCTCCGATTTTGACTTCAGCTGGCAGATCGGGGATGAACTGATGATCGCTTTAACCGATCCGCTGACAGAACAGGTGGATACCCTCAGTCTTATCCTGACTGAGTCTTCCTGGCAGAACCTCGGCTTTGTTCATCTGGAATCCACCGGGATCCGGCTTGACAACCTGGTTGATGCTGAAATGGAAGTTGGTGACACCGAAACACTGACTGTCCGGATCGAGTACCTGGATAACAGCTGGTCGGTTCCGATCTGTGAAAACTTTGAACTGCTGGTAAGTGGTAACGCGGTCACGGTGGTCTCGCCCTGTCTCATCGAGGCGGTGGTACCGGGTGAGAGTACGATAACAGCGTCGATTTTTGGAGCGACTGCCAACATCAACCGGACGGTAGTCGGCGAAGAGGTGTTGGAACAGCAAGGAACGCTACCAGGGCTGTTTGACTGCTCTTCAGTCATAACAGGACCCGAGCTGCAGCTGTGGGTAAATCACCCGCTTGAGTTGTCTGTCTACGACCTGCTGGGGCGTCTGCTGCTGCAGCAGTCAATTGGAACGACTGGTATCCTGCAGTTGGATATCAGTCTGCGCAGTGGAACCTACCTGCTGGCAGGCCGTAGTGGTGCTACTGTCCAGACGCAACTTGTCTGTCTGGTTCACTAACAGGGTAAAAAACATACAAGATAAAGGGAAATACTATGGCACATCTGCTGAGACTCCGTAGCGTCAGTCTGTTATTCGTTTTGATTGTCATCAGTATGTCCCTTCCCCGGACGACTGTAGCGCAGTCGATACCGCATCTCATCTATGGTAATCTCGAGAATTATCTGGGTGAATTTCCCGCTGAAGCAGATCTGGAGTTCTGTGTGACCCTCAGACCGGGTGAACCGACAGAGCAGACCCTCTGCTATCCCGATCCTGATCAATTTGGCTGGGACTACAGCGAGGAGACCGGCGGCTGGCGTGCCGAGTGTTCGGAGTTCAACTTCTGGGTGGTGGATGATATTGTCGAAGTCACTTTCAGTACACCTCTGGCAGCTGGATCTGTTCAAGGAAACCTGGACTCTTCACCAGCCCAGAATATGGGTTTGACCATAATCTGGTATCTGCCGATTATCGATCCGGTAT
>JADHUQ010000015.1 GCA_016784425.1 Candidatus Delongbacteria bacterium
CTTCTCACTTTCCACCTCCTCCCCGTCGGGATCCTCTTCCGTAGTGCCCGCGCTCCTGGTCAACATCTGCCGGTAGCTGTCGACAAAAACAGCAGCCTCCGGGTAAGTCTCCACCTCCAGTTCGAAAAAGGTGGCCGCTTCATCCAACCGACCCTCCTGGTAGGAGATGTATCCCAGTTCATAATAGACACCGGGGGGCACGGATCGTCCCCATTTGGCCGATTGTTCGATAATACGCAGCAGCGTTTCCTGGTGGCTGGCCATACTTTCCGGACCGGGGTTCTCAACCGTCTTGTAGAGAGTCTGAGGGTAGTTGTCCCAGTAATAAAGGGCTGTGGGGGCGCATCCCGCCAGCCCGATCAGAAAACAGAACAGGATTATCGAGTGTTTCATGGAATCCTGATCTCTCTGGACTCACCCGGTCCGACATAGATTTTCTTCTCCAGGATGAGGTTACCGTGGCGTTTGACAATAATCATATGGTTCCCCGGCTTGATCCTGTACTTGTAATGCGCCGCCCTCGGGTCATCCAGTTTACCCAGTAGCGGGACGAATTCCTGTTGATCGACTGAAACCGTCGCCTCAGTCAGGTTACCGATAAACATCAGGTAGCATTCATCAGGCTGTTGAGTATTGCTCTCGCGATGACCGTAGTAGCAGGCTTGCAAAAGCAACAGACTCAGGATCGCTGTAGATATCAGTCCCCGTCTCATAGCTACTCCTTTTCCAGAATGTACAATTCCTGCAGGTCGGTGGTCGGGATCTTGCCGGTGGCGCTCCTGCACAGCGAGATTTCATTGGCAGGTGTATCACCCAGCACCGTTACCACCGTGATATCGCCCAGCAGTTCACCGGGTAACTCGATCATCATCCCGGTCTGCGGATTCTTTATTTTCCTGCCCTGGCGATAAACTGAAAACTGGTCACCGCTCTTGATCCCCTGGGAGGCACCACCCGACATCATCCAGCTCCCCTCTTCATAGGCGAGCAGATATGAACGCCAGGGGCGCTCCATCAGGTTCTCGACGATGTTACTGACCAGCGCCGAGATGGCAGTGGTGATAGCCTGGTCGTTAAGGGAGGAATCATAGCCGGAACGTCCGCCCATTCCCATCACATTGGCGTCTTCAGAAGTGGCTTCACCGGCGCCCTCCTCGGCATAGATGATCTGTCCGGTGCGAACATCGATCAATCGAATACTGACCCGTGCGGTGGCGGTCTGGGTTTTAGTACGGGTGAAAACTCCGACATCACCGGTAGTCTTACGGCCGAACTCGGTGACCGAGCCGACGATCAGGTAGTCAGCACCGATATTCAGTCTTTCCAGTCCTCCCTGGCCCAGCTCCTGGTTGATCAGGTCCAGATCGGATCGCTCCAGCAACAGGAACTTATCGGTGGCGGCCAATCTGGTAGACATTATCTCCATCGCCTGCTGTTCCACCCGGTCATTGGTACCGTCGTAGAAAATACCCTTGCCGTAATTGGTTTCGTTGCTGATACGTCCAATGGCGACTTTTCTTTTCAAAATCTTCTGTGGTGCTCCATCCGCCAGTACCGGACTTATCTCGGGCGTGCTACCTGCTGATGGCAGGTTTTCCACCCGGGTGCTGGTTGTGGCGCAACCCTGGAAGGCCAGAACCATCGCCAGGAGCAACATCAAACCTGTCTGTTTCATAACTACTTCTCCTGATTATACTTGCTTCTAAATCCCCAATCAAATCGTGTTGGCAGTTTGGTGGCCCAGCGGGCAGGTCGATGTCACCTGGCTGGCGGGGTACACATTCACTGGGTCCGGTTGCATACCGAATCAACAGATCAGGTAAGCAACAAGCCACGGCAAAGTGCAACATATACCGATGCCGATAATTAATCGCCTTTAAAGCGCGGTCAGCAAAGCATCGGGCCCATAGCTTCGACCAGCGAGGGATCAATCAGAACACATGGATACAGAGTCTCGCTGGTCGCTTCAGTATTGCTTCACAAACTAATCCCCTTAGCGGTCATTAATCACTGAAGCGTTGCCGCAGTAACGAAGCAAGCAATACTATAGTTGCTTGTCGTTATATTTCCAAGCAGGGTGTGCCTATCACCAGTCTGGCGACAACATTAACCCTGTAGCGTAAATCCAGGTTGATAACAATAAGCTGGCTGTAACCAGGTCGGAGATCCTGGTTGAATAGAACAGTGGATACTACTTGAGTATCTCCTGAAGATTGCGCTCTGACAGCGCTTCCACTTCCTTGTGCAGGCTGCCACCGTGGCTGTCCATGGTGACCACACACTGAAAATCCTCCACGCGGATCTTCCAGAAGGCTTCCGGTAATCCGAACTCCTCCTTGAAGAGTCCGATCACCTCTACGACTGAGCGGGCAATCAGCGAGGCAGCACCGCCGATCGCATGCAGGTAAACAGCACCATGATCCCCGCAGGCTTGCAGGGTCTTGTCCGCCATTCCCCCTTTACCAATAACTGCACGCACGCCAAAGCGTTCGATGACCTGATATTCGTAGGGTTCTTCCCGGATGGAGGTGGTGGGACCAGCCGCTACAAAATGCCACTTACCCGACTCGTCCTTCCTGACGATAGGACCGCAGTGATAGATAACTCCACCCGACAGTCCCTGTTCCAACTCTGCCAGCATTTCCCTCTCGGTGGCGGGCGGTTCCCCCTGGATGAAATTCTCAACCATGTATTTATGGGCGGCATCACGGGCAGTATAGATGGTGCCTGTCAAGCTGACAGTATCGCCGACCCGCAGCTGACGGATCTGCTCTTCGCTGATCGGTAGCGTCAGGTTATGCAAAGGTCACCTCGCCGTTGTTGAATGTGAGAGAAGCCCGACGGGCCGCCCAGCAGAGATAAGCGATGCTGACGAAGTAAGAGGCTGGCAGCCGATGCGCGGCACCAACTTTGACACCAAGCAGAGTAGTGGCGCCACCAAAACCCATCGGACCGATGCCGAGACGATTGCCTTCAGCCAGCAGTTGCTGCTCCAACTCGGCCAGTTCACTATCTTCATTGACATCACCCAGGAGGCGGAAAAGCTGCTCTTTGGCCACCCAGGCTGAATGGGGACGATCCCCCCCGATACCAACGCCGATAATCCCGGGGCCACAACCTTTGCCCTGTGCCTTAAACACCGCGTCCAGCACTACCCTGCGCACACCCTCCAGGTCGCGGCCGGCACTGAGCGGGGCAGAAGGTAATGCATATTGTCCACCCACATTCTCACTGCCACCCCCTTTGAGCAGCAGGTCAATCCTGATCTCCTCCTGCTCCCATTCGTGGAAATGCAGGCTGGGCAGGCCGCTGCCGATGTTGTTACCGGAATTCTTTCCGGTCACAGAATCCACCGCGTTCGGACGCAGGTAGCTGTGCTCGGTGGCCGTGATGACAGCCCACTCGACGTCGGCAGCGATAGCCCGTTGGGAATAACCGAAGGGATGATGTATCACGAAGATGGGGGTGCCGGTATCCTGACAGATCGGGGTATTCTGTTCGGCAGCCAACGCGACGTTTTCCAGCACGATTTTTAAAGCCGAGGCTGCAGCATCACCGACACGCTCATGAAGCAGACCTTCATGCAAGCTCCGGGTGACATCGTCGGGTAGTTGAGTCGATGCACGACGAACCAGCTCCAGCAGGCTCTCCCGCAAGTCAATCTTGACAGGGTTCATTTATTGATCCGATTCTTCCTGTTTCAGCCGGGAAAAGGATACAGGTTCTACTCGCTAAAACCGAGTTCGGCCAGATCCTTTTTGAGCGCTTCCTTCAGAATCTTACCCGGCTTGAAGTGGGTTTTGCGACGCGGCGGCACATAGACAATCTCATTGGTCTTGGGATTGCGGGCTTTCGGCTTGGCTTTGGTTTTTTTGACCTCGAACACGCCGAAATCACGTACCTCGATGCGGCACTCCGGATTGGCATCCGACATAATTTTCCGCAAAACGGTAAAGATGGAATCTACCGTACGAGCTACTTCCGGCTGCTTATAGCCGGTCTTCTCCATGACCATTTCGACAATATCTTTCTTGATAAATGTCTTCATGGGCACTCCTTCCTGGTCCTGCTGAGATAACACCCTGAAGGCGAGCTGAGAACTGCCGCCCTGTTTCTGATTCTATCCGCCGAGGAGTCGGCGTAACACTCAATTCATAAGGTCTTGTTTTATTCACAATTAACATGCCTGAACCACAAACGCAAGTTTGAAATAGTAGAAAAACAACAGCTTCGGTATTTCACGGCGAGCCCGTTCTTATCTGGAAAGCTGATGGCGTTCCTGCTGGCCAGGTTTCCTGCAGTGATGTATCACATTACTTGATCCGGAACGGATCAGGATTTTTACTGAGGGTATCACAATTTCAGCATACTGTCAGCGGGAAAATCACTGGTGGTGAGCAGGCGACCTCGCGGGTGATACTCCAGTAACAGCCGGTGCGTAGCGGCGTCAGCCAGCTCCCCCAGTCGGTCCGGCCACTCTACTACCGTCACCCCCTCCCGGGCTATATAGTCAAAGAAGCCGATCTCAAAGAGCTGATCCGGCGCCACCAGACGGTAGAGATCAAAGTGAAACAGTGGTAACCTGCCATCATATTCGTGCAGGATATCAAACGTCGGACTCTGCACCCGTTGTGATACACCCAGCGCAGCGGCAATACCACGTATCAGCGTGGTCTTACCCGCCCCCAACTCTCCTTCCAGCAACAACAGAGATCCAGGTGACAACAGTCGGCCCAGGCAACGGCCGGCGGAGATAGTCTGTTCTTCATCTGTCAACAGCTGCTCAACGGCCACTCTTTCTGCTCTCCATTATTGCCACCGGCAGGATCATCTCTTCCATGGTGACGCCACCGTGCTGAAATCCATCGTGATACAACTGGGCGTACTTATTGTAGTTGGTGGGATAAACAAAGTAGTAATCCTCCTTGGCCAGGATATAGCTGCTGTTCACACCGCCCTTGGGGAGCCGGTAAAGCGCAGGGTCGCGCAGATAAATGGCCTGTTTTTCATCCACTCTCAGATTGCGACCGCTTTTAAAGCGCAAACCGGTAGAAGCATCTTTGTCGCTGTGCACCCGCGCGCTGCGTCGACCGCGGATGGAACCGTGATCGGTAGTTACGATAACCGTACCGCCGTTTTCCGCCCAGGTCTTGAGGATCCGTAACAAGGTGGAATGCTTGAACCAGACCCCGATTACGGAGCGATAGGCGGCCTCATCCGGGACGATCTCCTTGAGGACATCAGAGGAGCTGCGACTGTGGCCCAGAATGTCGATGAAGTTCCAGACCATGCTGACAAAGGGTAGATTCATGAACGTTTTGATACGACGTGCCACGTTTTCCGATTCTTCCGAGTCCATCACCTTGATATACTTGTGTTCCGGTTTGAGACGCACACCGTTGATCTCCAGCTGCCGGTCAAGGAACTGCCGCTCGTAACGGTTGGAACTGCTTTCATCGTTGGTGCCTCTTGCCCAGAGGTCGGGATAGGATTGTTCGATATCAGCCGGATACATCCCGGCAAAAATCGCGTTGCGGGAATAGGGGGTTGCCGTGGGTAGAATAGAGTAGTAGTAATCCCGTTTGATATGGAAGTACTCCTGGAGCTGTTTTTCCAGGACCAGCCAGTGATCGAGACGCAGACAGTCGATGACCAGGAAAAGAAGTTTTTCTGATGTATCACGTAACTGGGGAATCACCCATTCCCGCACCAGGTTGGGTGACAGCGGCGGCGGACTTTCTCCACGCGCCCACAGGGGGTAGTTGTTCTCGACATACTGGGCGAAGGCAACATTCATCTCCGCCTTCTGTTCATCCAGAGTCTGGTTAAGCCCCAGGTCGGGATGCTTGTCCAGCTCCAGTTCGATTTCTGTTATTGAGACATATATCTTGATGAAATCCCGCCAGCCCGGATTTTTTGCCAGCATGGCGGAGTAGTCCTGCAGCTTGCCGATATACTTCTGCGCCAGTTTCTGTTCTGCGATGGTCTTGGTATCAATCAGCTTTTTACAGGCGAGCAGTATCTGGCTGGGGTTGACAGGCTTGGTCAGGTAATCGTCAATCTTCCGCCCGATGGCTTCCTCCATCAGGCTCTCCTCCTCACTCTTGGTTATCAGTACACATGGTAAGAGGGGATCATGTGCCTTGATCTCCAGCAAGGCGGTCAGCCCGTCCATACCGGCCATCATTTCATCCAGCAGCACCACATCGAAGCGATGCTTTCGTACCAGCTCTACGGCGTCATTACCATTGGTGACTGCGGTGACATCGTAGCCATGTTCCTGGAGAAATATTATATGCGGTTTGAGTAACTCTATTTCATCGTCAGCCCAGATAATACGGCGGGTTCTCATGGTTTTTCCTTTCGCTCGCTCTGGCGAGTCAAGATCCCGGAATACAAACTGCTACCGCTTTTCATATTGCTCCAACAGCTGCAAGCATTCCTGGTGGGCCTCTACCGGTATTTCCGTAGCAAAGCGGCGGAGAATAAACTGGCTGAAGTGGAGGTATAAATCCATTAGATTCTCATCCCTCAGTTGTAATACCTCCAGGTGTGACCGCAAGCTGGTAACGTCTCCCCGTCGAGCCGGACCGGTGAGTTCACTGGCAGGATCAGCGGCTGGCAGCTTGTTAACCGCCTGCAGCATCAACTCCCGAAGTCCCGTTCGCAACAATTCCGCCGCTTCAGGGGTCGCAACTGTGGCCGGGGCCAACTCGTCTGCCATCAACGCCAACGCCTGTGGAAAGTTGGACATCATCACGGCCAGTGTGTGATACAGCCCCGCCTGTTCCTGTTCGATGATCACCGTTTTTCCCCGCAGCAGCCCGACCAGTTCACGACAGGCGGCGAGACCAGCAGCATCGCCGTTGCAGCCATAGAGCAGCCCGGGGGGCAAGATCATAGCAGACTCAAGGAAGGAGAAGAGGGGGTGCAACATACCGATCCCGCGGAAAGATGGAGCTTCAATCCCGGCAAAGGGGGTCAGGTTGGCAGCACCCGACAGGTGCAGCACGATCGCTTGTCGCAGTTGTGAGTGCTGGTTGAGCTTCTGCAGCAGGGGAGCAATCATGCGATCCGGAACCGCTGCCAGGAGCAGATCCACCGGTTGTACGACCTCTTGCAGGGTGGGATACACCGGTGCGGTAACGGCCAGGGTCGGACTGACAGGATCAACCAGGAAGGTGATCTGGTGACCCCTGGCTGCTAGCGACAATGCTAGTGATCCGCCTGCTCTGCCAACACCGATGATGCCGATTGATTGCATCAGGTCATGACTCCGGCAAAGTACCCGACCACATTCTCCTCGTCCCGGGTGACACGCGCCGAGGTGTCATATTTAACAACCTGGTAACTGGTCCCTCCGCCCAGCTGGTTGAAGAGCATGGCGGCAAGCACCGGACCACCACCGCAGGCTTCGACACAACCGGTGCTGAGTTCGCCAGCCAGCTCCCTGGGTTTGTTGGCGGAAAACAGTTCGATAAATCTACCGTCCAGCTCTTTCGCCTTTTTCAGACTGTGAAAGTGGGAGAGATCGGTGCTGGCTACCACCAGGCATTTTCGGTCAGCGCAAACCTGGTGGAGAATCTTTGCCAGTTCTTCAGCGGTTTCATAATCCTGTTCGCCCATCACCAGCGGTACAAGTTTGAAATCGTGCTGGAGCAGTTGCAGAAATGGCAGCTGTAACTCCAGGGAGTGTTCCTCCCGGTGCCCTTTAGTACTAAGACGCAGCGTAGTGCCGTTATCATGTGCTGCAATCGTCCGTAGCAGCTCCTTGTCCACGCCAAGACGACCGAGTGGCGTGTGATAGGCATCCCCCTCAAAAAGGGAAACACCTGGAAACGCTTCCCGGTGTGAAGGAGCAATTACAACGATCGTATCATACTGCTCTTCCCCCAGAGTTTTAAAACCGCAGGCGGCTACCTGACCGGAGTACATGTAGCCGGCATGAGGGACTGCCAGCGCGCGGGGAGGGCCGGCGTCGTAGGATATCCGACTCTGCTCCAGCATGCTGGAGATCTGTTCCTGCAATTGATCGGGGTCGCCCGGATACCAGGTCCCCGCCATCTGTGCCTGACGCTCTTTGAGCATTTTCACCTCTTCGGTTTCGGTATGTGCAAGTTCCTGGCCGGTCGACTCTTCAGTAACTCAGATCCTGTTACTCCTGTCCCGTTGTACCCCTCCCGGGGCTGAGAATTATTAAAGCATGTTTTTGAATTTTACCACACAATTTCACCGGTCGACTTATTATCCTGCTCTTCTGAGGGCAGTTGGCCAGCAGGCTGGCTAACGATAAGCCGTTGTGGGCAATGCGGCCATTTTGTCTGCCAGCTTGAATGCGGTGTCGACTGCTGCCTCCACCGTTGCCGGCAGATCCGGGTGAACCCAGTCCCCGATTGTGTCCCAGTTGCTGCCGCTGGTTTGCAGCCGCTCGCGCCACTCAAAAAAAGCGCTGTCCTGTCGCGGTAGTGAACGCCGCCTGATTATCCACCGTTCAACAACAAGGTTATACCCCGCGAAAAAGCTATCGGTAAAATTCTTCCACAGTTTCTCCAGCGCTGCCCGATCGCCCTGAAAAGCTGAGATCACAGCGGCATAACGGTTCAAAATTGTCCCGCCTGAGTCCTGCTGGATGATCCAGTGTACCGGCGCGCCGGGAAAGCCTGTCATCTGCGCCCTGGCGAGCGGCTCTTTTGCTCGAAAGTAAATGGTAGCAATATCGCCCTGGGGGGGGGTTGTCTCACATTGGTGTAGTCGACACCACCGCTCCAACGGTAGTGCCAGAATGTAGCGGTCGTGTGTCACACTGCCGGTAGAGGTGTCGAGAGCTGTCAGGCGGCCCTGCTGCCACTCCAACCCCATGACTGGTGTTCGCAGGTTGAGTGTGCAACCAGCCTGATGCAATTGCTCCAGCAGCGGTGAAATCAGGCCTTCACTCAATGTGCACAGTGGCACCAGAGGTTCTGCCCCCTCAACCTGTCGAAAGAGCCGCTTCAAGGTACGAGCCAGTAATAACGGGTCGACAGTTGCCAGCTGCGTATTGAACAGTGAGACCGCCAGCAGTTGCCAGAACTCCTGCTGGCGTGAACTGCTGACCAGCAGTTCCTGCTTGAGGGATGCAGCCCGTACTGAATCACCTGCCGCCTTACCCAGTTTTCGTAAAAGCAGGAGTAACTGCCACCGCTCCCGGAATGGAAAGAGATCGCTTTGCAGAAAGGCGGCGGCGTAGCGGGTAACACCGGGCCAGTGTCCATAACGGAGTCGGGCCTGGTGATCGGGCCAGCGGAATTCGAGGCTGGAGGGCCGGGGTGTCGCAAAGAGTGCACTCGTGGAAAGCAGCTCCAGTAAACGCCGTGTTGCCTGATAAGCCCGTACCATCAGGTGAGAACCGACATCACAGGCGGGATCTGTGCCACAACTGCGCAGGCGTCCACCGGCAAACGGTGCAGCTTCGTAAATAGTGACCTGCCAGTCCCGTTGCGAGAGCAGCCAGGCGGCAGTCAAACCGGCAATACCGCCACCGACAACGGCTACACTCTGTGGAGCAGCAGCAGGCGAGTGCGGAGTGTTATCCATAGCTTGGTTCCCCTGGAGAGACGTACCACATTTTCACCGAGGGGGAAATTCCGTTTTCTGATTTTACGCAGTAACTGATGATAAATGTTCTTCATGATCTCCGAAGGGAGCATGGTCCGACGATCCTCTTCCTGCAGCAGATCGCTGGTAGCCAGATAGTATTCCTCCGCCCGATCTGCCTCGAAGCGCATCAAAGCCTGGTAGGCTGCAGTCGGTCTGGCGTTGAGAATATCTTCACTGCTGACTCCAAAGCGTTCAAGATCCTCGCGGGGCAGGTATATACGCTGGCAGGCGGCATCAGGTCTGACATCACGGATGATGTTGGTCAACTGCAGCGCCAGCCCCAGTTGTTCCGCATAGGTTTTCACTGAATCGTGGCAATAGCCAAAAATCTCTATTGAGAGCAATCCCACTACGGAAGCCACTCTCCAGGCGTAGTCCTTCAACTGGGCGAATGTTTCAAACTCCTTCTGCTCCAGATCCATCCGCATCCCTTCGAGAAAACTCAGCAGGAGGTCGCGGGGGAGTCGGAAGCGGATGATTGTATCACGTAGTGCCGGTAACAGCCAGGCTGCTTCTGTGCCGCTGGTCATGGTATCATCCGTCAAATCCGCCACCAACCGGTTAAGACGCAGCTGTTTTTCCGCGGGGGAACTGTCGCCGTCAACAATGCCGTCGGCATGCTGACAGAAGGCGTAAAGCGCGTGGATACCGCGACGCCGTTCGAAATCGAGATGACGAAACGCGTAATGAAAATTGGCGGCATGGAGACGGGTGTACTCACTGCAGCTGTCGTAGGAGGCATCAAGAGTTGACATTGTGCCAGTTTACGAAAATAGCGCCCGCCACGCCACAACTGTTTTATCCCGGCGATTGAGTTGATGTTCAGAGTCGGGATGGAAACCGCAGGCGCGCACTTTCTGGAGGGCGGCTTCCCCACTACCGATAAACAGCCGCAGTTCCAGCCGCAACCGACGGGGTACCAGCGGAATCAGTTCCCGGCCCTCGCGTAAAAACCGTTCTGCCGCAAGCGCCAGCTGTTCATGGGGTCCCAGCCAGGCGGGGGAGTAGCTGCCGCTGAGCAGCTCCTGTTCGATCCCTGCCTCCCGCACCCATTCCAGAGGCAGGTAAATACGGCCACGGCGTGCATCGGGAACTACATCCTGGAGCATATTTACCAGTTGCAGCCCGGTGCAGATTGCGTCTGACAGGGGGAACAGCGAATCATCCGCGACTGCGAAAAGATGCAGCACGATCCTGCCGACCGGGTTGGCGGAGTAGCGACAGTAATCCAGCAGCTGCTGCAGGGTTTCGTAACGATCGACCTCGAGATCCCGGGCAAAGGCTTCCAGCAGATCTGTGAACAGCTGCCGCGGAATCCGGTTTTGTTCGATTGTATCATGCAGGGCAAACAGGATCGGGTGTTCCTGGTAATGACGATCCAGCTCGGTTACAGCTTCCCGCCAGTTCTGGAAGCGTTGCAGTACCTCCGGATCGGGGGTTACCTCATCTACGAGGTCATCGCTGTAGCGGGCAAAGGCGTAGACGGCATTCAAAAAGGGGCGTATCCTCCGGGGAAAGAGGATCGACCCCTTGGTGAAATTCTCGTAATGCCCGGTTTGTCGCCGACACCAATCATAGGCTGACCTGGTGGTCCATTGCTGTGACACACACTCCTCATCGGGAGTCGGGCGACTCTGCCGCTTGGGAATATTCTATATCCGTTCGCCGGGAACAGCCTTGTCAGGATTCTGGTAGATACCGGCATCCAGCAGGTTATTCTCCAGCATCTGCTTGCCCTGGCGGTTGACCTCTTTTACCAGCTTGGTGAAGCAGCCCCAGTGATAGGACCCTTCCAGGCCGATCTGCTTCGACTCATACTGGCTCTCTGTCTTCTTAATTGTCTTTTTACAATAGTCACAATTCATATATGCCTCATTCAAATTTTGCCGCAAAAATATAGTCCCACCCACTCTGCAGTCAAGTATTTTCTGGGGGGGTGTGAAAATAGTGGAGCGACGGGTCCTGATCGCAGAACCAGACAGCAGCTGGAATCAGGGCGCATTTCAGGGCCGCTGACAGCTCTCCACCCGGGGATCGCCCAACCAGGCTTTGGCTTCCAGGTAGTTGGAAACATAGTCGCTGACAGCATCCTCGAGGCTGGTGAAAGGCTTTTGCCAGACGATCTTCCGTAACCGGTCCAGTTTTGCCTCGGTAAAATACTGGTATTTGCCACTCAACTCCGGCGGCATAGGTATGTACTCGATGTTGACCGGCAGCTCCAGGGCCTGGAAGACCGCTGTGGCCAGATCGCGCCAGCTGCGGGCCCGGCCGGTACCGACATTGAAAAAACCACAGAGAGCCGGCATCTCCAGCAGGTAGGCGATGATCGCTGTCACATCTTTGACATAAACAAAATCCCGCATCTGTTCACCATCGGCATAAGCTGGATGATGCGATTTGAACAGCCGCACGACGCCGTCCGTTTTGACCTGCTCCCACGCCTTGTGTACCATGCTGCGCATCGGACCCTTGTGCTGTTCATTGGGACCGAACACATTGAAAAACTTCAACCCGGCTACATGACCGCTGATCTTGCCGGTGTGTACCCAACGGTCCACCATCAATTTGGAATAGCCATACATATTGAGTGGACGCAGGCGGTCGATCAGTTCAGGATCGTCGTCGTACCCCTGAGCGCCGTCGCCGTAAACAGCCGCACTGGAAGCATAAATCAGACGAATATGATGTTCGACCGCATACTCGATTACCGCCCTGGAGTACTCGTAGTTGTTCTGCACCAGGTAGGAGGCGTCACCTTCGGTGGTATCGGTGCAAGCGCCGAGGTGGACGATCGCCCGTTGCGAACCGAGCTTGGGCAGTTCCGCCAGAAAATCCTCTTTCTCGATATAGTGACGAAAACGGAGGGGGCGCAGGTTCTGCCACTTGTCGCCACAACCGAGAGAATCGACGATGGTGATATTCTCTTCGCCCAGCTGGTTCAATTGCCAGACCAGAGCGCTGCCGATAAAACCTGCTCCACCGGTGATAGTGATCATCTCGTCCTCCTGCAGTGCGATTCAGCTGCCGTCAACCGGCCTGGCTTCAATCAGAGCCGTTACCAGCTCGGCAAAGCCTTCACCACCCTTTTGACTGGTGATATAGCGCGGCAAAAAATCCATCAGGTCGGTAAGTTCCATGATGTTGGCGACGCCAATAGAGTTATTTATACTTTGAAAGAGGGGCTCGTCGTTGGGTGAGTCCCCCACAAATGCGAAGCTGTTGTTATCCTCTGCGAGCTTTAAGCCCAGTTCCTCGGTGATAAAGAGATCGGTGGTGGTAACCTTGTCGAAGTCACCATACCAGCCGTTGACATGGATGGAGCTGATTTTGGCGTGGGCGCCGTGGCGTTGAAAGATCTCCCGGATCCGCAAAACCTGGTCACGGGGGAGCTGCTCAACATCTTCACAGAAATCGATGGCCAGGTCATACTCCCGATAGTTCTGATCGGTGGCGATAGCACAACCGGGAACCTCCGCCAGCAGTTCCCGACGGATCAATTCAAGCCGTTGCCGGAATTCGCGCCGTTCCGCTTCATTATAGAGGAAGTGCTTTTTCATCACCCGTCCACTGTCGCTATGCTCCATCTGAAACCAGAAACCACCGTTTTCACCGATGACCGCCCTTACCGGCCACTGCCGGGCGATGTGATCCACCCACCCCGCCGGACGTCCGGTAACCAGCACTACATCCAGTCCGGCTGTCCGCGCCTGCCAGAGTGAGCTAAAGGCCACAGCCGGGATCAGGCCGTCGGTTGTGAGGGTGTCGTCGATATCGGCGAAGAGACAGCGCACAGCTGCGCGTTGATCAGGTGGGAATTCAACCAGCGGTAACATAGCAACCTCACCGGATGAAAGGCTTCAGGGAGGTCCAGTTCTTCCGCACATAGTCATAGAGTGAGTAGATCGTAATCAGTACTGCCACCACCAGGAGCCAGTAGTAGATTCTCTGCCAGGGAAAAACGATGGCCCAGTTGTGTTTTAATATCTCACCAAAGTAATACTCGGCAATACGACCGACCAGGATGGTGATGATGGCGGTTGCCTGTACGATGGCTTTGATTTTTCCACTCCGGAGGGCGGCCAGCACCAGCTTGTTGTAGGCACAGACAATACGGATAGTGGAGATGGTGGAGTCGCGGTAAAGAAATACCAGCACCATCCAGATGGGTGCGATTCCCGCCACCAGGAAGCTGATAAAGATGGTAAGCCGGGAGAGGCTGTCAGCCAGCGGATCGAGGATCTTGCCGAAGTCTGACACCTCATTACGCTTGCGGGCAAAGTAGCCGTCAAAAGCGTCGGTCAGCTCCATGATTACTACCAGCAGCAATGTAAAAATGCGGGCCAGCAATCCTTCGCAACCGAGAAATATAATCACAAAAAGGGGGCTGAGTAGAATGCGGGAAGCGGTCAGGATGTTGGCTACGCTCATACTGGTCCCTGTCAGGTTTACTCCAAGGGTTAGCAAAAGACCATGAAAAATAGTCCGGGCTCAAGGGAAACACAAGGGAATGATAGTGGAAGATGGTTGCCGGGCGGTCGTGCCACACCCTGCTGCTCTTTTGTAATAACCAGAAGCCTGGAAGTTCAGCTTCAGGACCGGACTGACCTCATCGTACCAGTATCATCTTGCGCGAGACCGTATGGTTAGCGGCGTTTAACCGGTAGAAATAAAGACCGCTGGGCAGATCAGCTGCATCGAACACCACACTGTGTTGACCGGCTGCCTTCATCCCCTGGGCCAATAGTGCCACCTGTTTGCCTGCGAGGTCGTAAACCGCCAACTTAACGGAAGCTGCAATCGCCAGTGAGAACTCGATTGTGGTACTCGGGTTGAACGGGTTGGGATAGTTCTGGGCCAGCTGGAAAGCTGGGGGTGTGGTCTGCGAATCTGTACTCTGCAGATCAATCCAGGTCAGGGTATAATTACTGACCGGACCCTCTGCATCGAAATCAGCATAAGCCACGCAGATGGAATAGCTGCCGACGTCCACAGTGAACTCAAGCAGGTAATCGGCACACTCGTTCTGCAGCTCTCCGGTTGCCAGGATGACCGGACTACCGCTGCTCTCATCAATCAGGGTCAGCTCCAGGTTCTGTTCCGCAGCACCGTCGAGACGGAACTCAAGGGGGGTTTCCTCATTCAAGGTGAACTGGTACCAGTCGCCATCCATGACATCCGCTGCAGACCAGACAGTGCCGCAATGGGTTTCACCGGCTGAAATTGCATCATAGGCGGGGGGATCAGAATCGGGACCCCCGTTCGGCTCCACCTCATCGATACCCCAGGCGGGGCACTCCGGTGGATAACAGGGTGTACAATCTGCTTCCCTGATGCCATCGATGATGAAATTACCGGAATCACTGGCGTGCCCCTCCACCACCAGGTAGTAGAGACCCTGGGGCAGGCAACAGTTGATGGTGGACCAGCCGGCAAAAGCTCCGTCGCAATCGTCGTCGTTCTCCGCCACCACTGCACTGCAATCCTCCGCCAGTATCAGCAGGTAGGTGTCGAAATAATCGTCGTGCAGTTCACTCTGACAGGTGGTGAAAGTGTAAAGACCGTCGTCCTCCACCAGAAACTGGTAGAACGCGTCGGGAGCAGGATTGAATCCGTCGTCATTATAACCGAGTGTCATCGCTTCCTCGGTAAAGGGAAAACTTTCGATGAAGAGCGGGTCGTCACAGGTGTCACCATGCATCGGCACATCGGAAGTGACCTCAAGGGTATAGCTGCCGCTGTTGGAGCTGTACCCCTCGACGCAGATTTTGTAACTGCCGGGTGAGAGCGCGAGCTGCATTTCGGACTGCAGACCGCAGCTGTCATCGTTGGAAAAGAGCTCCGAGTTGCAGTCATCGCTCAACAGGCGCAGGTAGGTGTCCCAGTTGCTGGAGCAGAGACCGACATAG
The DNA here is from genome assembly GCA_016784425.1 of Candidatus Delongbacteria bacterium. Taxonomy (GTDB): domain Bacteria; phylum CAIWAD01; class CAIWAD01; order BS150m-G50; family BS150m-G50; genus BS150m-G50. Next base: position 15,543 of record JADHUQ010000015.1, read on the forward strand.
ACATTACCGGAGCTGGGCAGGGAGATGCGGTACCACTCGTCCGGCGAGGGGTTGCCGTAGGTGTTGGTGTTATCGGACGTAGTGCCGTTGACGCTGTAGGGCCAGTAAGTGATCTGGATGGCATCGTCGCAGGTATCTCCATTGCGTTCGGTGAGGAGCTCTTGCTGCAGGACCGGTGTGGATAATTCCGCAGCGGGATCAACCGACGGTTTGGTGACAGCGAAGGTGGCGGTCGTGGCGGCAAATAGAAGAATCAGGCCGATGAAATGACGCATTATGCTCCTCGGGTAATATTTATGCGGCTCCTTTGAACAGGATCGACGTTTTAACTACGACCGGGAGCTATTCATGACCGGCCCGGCATTCTTAATGCTGATAAATATGAAAGCGGTCGTGGTACTGTTCAAGGGTTATCACGGGAAGAGGAGAAAAATCAATAGCACCCGGGCAATTCAGACTTGCACGATGCTGGGTCAGCCGCGGTACGGTAGTGAGATCGAGGTTGTGAGGTAGAAAGAAGGGCGCCCGTAACGGACGCCCCTATTGTTCAAAAGTCAGTCAACCGTCGCAGCTCTGTCCGCGCGTCCGGTTGAGGCCGGTAGCAGCTTACTGCAAGTGCTGCATCAACCTGAATTGCCCAAGCAGCGGCGCAGAACTTTCTAAGCGTCCGCTGTTTACTTCACGGGTTAACCGGCGCTGTCTGCAGCGTCCGGTTGAGGCCGGTAGCAGCATGTCGCAAATGCTGCACCTATCATTTGACTAAGACCATCTTCCTTGCCGCCCGATGCTCCCCGGCGCGAAGCAGATAGAAATAAAGACCACTTGGCATCCCGCCAGCGTCAAACTGTACTGAATGATTACCGGCAGGACGAACATCATCCACCAGCAGCGCCACTTGACGACCGGTGATGTCATACACCGTCAACTCCACTGCAGCGGTTACCGGCAGGGAGAAATCGATTGTGGTCACAGGATTGAACGGGTTGGGGTAGTTCTGCGCCAGCTGGTAGTCCTGCGGCAGCTCCGCGGTTGTACCAACCCCCTCCTCATCGATCCAGGCCAATGTATAGGTACTACTGGGGGCGGTGGGATAGTAATCATCGTAAGCTACAAAAACGGAGTAGAGACCGTCAGCCCCCAGCGTATAGGTCATGCTGTAGTCAGAGCAGTAACCCTCTGAATAACCGGTTGCCAGGATCTCGGGACTGCCGCTGCTCTCGTCGATCAGATACAATACCAGGGCCTCATCCTGCTCGCCGTCGAGGAAAAACTCCACCTCGGTCCCGGCGGTAACTTCGAAACGATACCAGTCGGTGTCCCGGAGATAGGCGTTTGACCAGACGCCCCCGCAATGGATTTCACCTGGAGCGATGTTGTCGTAAGTGGGCGGGTTGTCGTTACTGCCGTCATTGGGTTCTACTTCATCGATACCCCAGTCGGGACATTCCGGTGGATCGCAGGGATCACATTCACCGACATAGAAGCAATCCAGCTGATAATTGCCAGACTCAGACTGGTACCCCTCAACGACCAGATAATACAAGCCCTGCGCCAGGCAGGTGGTGATGGTGGACCAGTTGCCATAGGCTCCGTTGCAGTCGTCGTCGTTGGCGTAGATCACCATTTCACAATCTTCGGCCAGGATCAGCAAGCGGGTATCAAAGTAACCCTCGTAGGTCTCTTCCATGCAGGTGGTAAAGGTATAAACCCCCTCCTCTTCGAGCAGGAACTCATAGAAAACATCCGGGGAGGGGTTGAAACCGTAACTGCTGTAGCCGAAAGTAAACCACTCGTCGCTGAAGGGGAACTCCTCTATGACAAAGGGATCGAGGCAGTTATCACCCTGGCTGGGGGCGTCGGTGGTGACATCGAGACTGTAGTTCCCACTGTTTGAAGAATAGCCTTCGACGCAGATTTTGTAGGTGCCGGAGCTGAGGAAAAGATCCAGTTCCGACTGCAAACTGCAGGCATCATCGTTGTAGTCGATCTGGGTGACGCAGTCATCGCTCAACAGCCGCAGGTAGGAATCAAAATTGGTGCCGCCGTCACACAGCGAGATCAACACGTTGCCCTCAACCGGCAGGGAGAATTGATACCATTCGTCAGGCGAGGAGTTGCCGTAAGTATCCATGTTATCCGACGTGGTGCCGGTCGCCTCAAAAGGGAGGAACGGTATCTGGATAGCCGATTCACAGTATTCCCCTTCCGGCGGATTGAATTCCTCCCAGGCGATCGACAATGTATAATCACCGCCGTTAACACCATAGTCCCCTTCGATGCAGAGCAGGTAGGTGCCGGGGCTGAGCAGGCGCAACATCTCTGAGGGGGTGTTGAAACCACCGCAACCGTCGTTGTCAACGGCAATCTGTGTTGTGCAGTTGGAAGCCAGCAGGTAAATGTAACTGTCGAAGGTAGTACCCTCGCAAAGGGAAATGGTTACCAGACCCTCCTCCAGCACATCGAAGCTGTACCATTCGTCGGGGGAGGTATTGCCGTAAGTATCGATATTGTCCAGGTTGGTGGCGGTAGTGTCAAATGGCAGCTCGGTTATGATGACCGGATCGTCACAGAAATCGCCGACACCCGGTGTGAAGGGATTGAAAATAGCATTCAGGTAGTAGTTACCCATGTTGCTGGAGTAACCCTCGACACAGAGCTTGTAGGTGTCAGCCTCCAGAAACAGCATAAGTTCAGATGGCTCAAATGTCGCTTCATCGTCGGGACACAGTGGTCCGTCATCATCGTAGGCAATCTGGGTGGCACAGTCGTCAGCTATCAGGCGGAGGTAGGTGTCAAAATCGGTTTCCGGTCCGCATAGAGTCGCATAGAAATTACCTGATTCTTCCAGGGTGAATTCATACCACTCGTCAGGTGAGGGATTCCACTGACTGTTGGTGTTGTCAGCAGTGGTGCCAACCGTTTCGAAGGGGAACTCCTCAATAAACAGCGGCTCGGCGCAGAAATCTCCCGGAGGGGGTTCCCAGGTTTCCAATGTCAGCGTCAGACTGTATTCACCATCCGCCAGCTCAAAGGCATCGTGCATGACATAAATATAGTAGTGCCCCGGACCGGTGATGGCGGTCAACTCCTCCCCTTCACAGATAGTGCCGTTGTTGACATTGGCGACAGTGCTGGTGCTGCAGTTCTGCGTGGGATCGGAAACCAGATAGAGATAGGGATCACAGTTGTAGGCTTCGACAGTGACCGTAGTCAGGAAAAAATCGTCGAGGTCAAAAACAAACCAGTCGCTGTCCCGCGCACCGGTGTTGGCCCAGAGCTCGCCACAGATGGTCTCACCGTCAGCAATTGACTGGAACAGGTAGGGAGCGGTGTTGCAGCCGTCGTTACTTTCCTCCTCCGGGGTACCGTCGCATTCCAGCGGTTCGCAGTTGACCTCCAGTATCTCCAGCTCAAAGTCACCCATGGCGGTGAACCATCCCTCGATGCAGAGGTTGTAGACACCGGGATCCAACGGTAGAGTCAGGCGTGACTGCTGATCGCAATCGTTGTCGTTGAAGGCCAGCTGTGTGTTACAATCAGCCGCCAGCAGGTAGATGTAGGTGTTGAAGGAGCTGCCGCAGAGGGAGAAGGTATAGAGTCCCTCATGGTCTATGGCGATCTGGTACCACTCGTCGGGTGAATCGTAGCCATAGGTGTCAATGTTGTCGGAAGTGGTTCCGGTGGTAGTGTAGGGTAACTCCTCCACGATAAGAGGATCGCCGCAGAAATCACCAATCCCCGGTTCGAAGGGATCGAGAGTCACCTCCATGTGGTAGTTGCCGGAATTGCTCGAAAAACCTTCAACACAGACCCGGTAATCTCCTGCAACCAGGAATTCAAACAACTCGGAGGGTTCATAGTTGGCTTGATCCTCCGCACAGAGCGGTCCGTCATCATCATAGGCCAGCTGGGTTGCGCAGTCTGCAGTCAGCAACCGCAGGTAGCAGTCGTAATCGGTCTCAGCACCGCAGAGGGTGATGAAGACATTACCCGACTCTTCGAGGGGAAGTTCATACCATTCGTCCGGTGAGGGGTTGCCATAACTGTCGGTATTATCGACCGTAGTCCCATTGGCGCTGAAGGGGAGCGTGTCGATCAACAGGGGATCAGCGCAGAAATCCCCGGTCGGCGGTGTGAAAACGTCACCGGTCAGGGTCAGGGCAAATTCCGCGTCGATCAGATCGGTGGAGGTGTCGTACTCCCTGAACCAGGCGTAATAATGACCGGGACCCAGGATGGTTGTGTAGGTTTCGCTCTCGCAGAAAGCGCTGTTGTTGACGGTGGCCATCGTTCCACCGGTGCAATTCTCATTCGGATCGGAAACGAGGTAGAGAATCGGATCGAAATTGTAGGAATCGACCTGCAGGGTAACCTCATAGAATTCCGGCAGATCAAATTCAAACCAGTCTTCATCCCAGTCGCCACCATCAACCCAGGTTGTCCCGCAGATTGTTTCCCCGACGGTGATTTCCTGGAAGACAGGTGTGTTGGCGTTACAACCGCCGTTGTCCTCAATTTCTGCGGTTCCGTCACACTCCAGTGGATCACAGCGGAACTCCGTGATATGCAGAATATAGTCCCCGGAATAGCCATAGTAGCCATCGACGATGATATAGTAGTCGTCGGCCGGGATCAGCTCCAGCAGCAGGTAGGAGCGGAAACCGGGACAGGCGTCATCGTTGCAGCCCATCAGGTTCATATCACTGTCATACACATAGATCTTCGTGTCGTAACCGGAATCGCAAAGGTCCAGGGAAACCCCGGTGTCCTCCTCCAGGGTCAGCAGATAGACCACATCAGGGGAGGTGGAACCGGTGTAGGGGCAAATCTCATCGTAGTCATCGGTGTAGCCGACGGTGGTACCGGCAACGGTGGTGTCAAGTGTCACCGGAACCGCCTCAGCAATAGTGTCGCCACCCTGACGCTCCAGCAACGGGCGGTCCTCATAGCAGATACCGTAATGCTTGGCCACCCGATCATACAACTGCCGGGGTACCGGTTGACCGGTTTCTTTCAACGCTATTACTTCCGCTTCAGCATTGCTGTAATAGTCGGCGGTTGGATCAGCGGCCACAACCTGTTTCAGGGATGGAGCTTGCGGTGCCGGCAATGGCGCCACAGTTTGTACAACGGCGGGCAGCTGGTTCCCGGCAGCTGTCGCCGCTTTTTCCAGCTCCAGCTCGCTGAGTGGCGTTGCCTGATTCAGCATTACATCATCGGAGGAAAGCGGTGGGGCCAGTTCTGGTGGGCTCTTCTGCTGTGCCGGATCCGGCTTTTTGTTGCTCAACAGCTCTTTGACCGCAAAAGTACTGGCCACCAGGGTCAGTACCAGGAACAAACTCATTAATCTCCGCATATTTCCTCCTGTCCGGCTGAAGCTGCAACTTCAGCCTGGAAGTTTGACTGTTCAGCGCATTGACGTTTTCTTCCTGGTCTGTCGAACCCTCAGGATTCAGCAGTTCCGCTCTCAACGACGACAGAACATCGCCGCAGTACCTGACCTGTCGGGAATATAACTGTTTCTCTGCAAAAAGTCCTGTCTGGAAAAGTAATATCTGTGGTAATGAGTAAATGCTCAAGTGTAATGATACCGGGGGGGAAATCGCGCTGAAAGGGATCGGAGGATAAGCCTGCAATACTCACAGAAAACAACAGGGGCAGACAACAGATCCGCCCCTGTCAGCTAGCTGATTTTTGATCCCGCACTGTCGCAGAACTACCTGCGTAGTGAAGGTCGGCCCGCGCTGAAAAAACCTCTAACGAATAAACGCCATCTTCCGGGTCTGTACCTTACCATCACCCTCCAGCCTGTACAGGTAAATACCGCTGGCCAGACCGCTGCCGTCGAACTGCACCTGGTGGGCTCCCGCGCTGTGGCTTCCCTCCGCCAGCAGCATCACCTGTTGTCCCAGCAGATTGTAGACTTCCAGCCGGATTTCCTCCGGGTAGGGGAGCGTGAACTCGATGATCGTGGTCGGGTTGAACGGATTCGGGTAGTTCTGCGCCAGGTCAAACCGGTGCGGTACTTCTGCCTGGTCGCCAACTGTAAACGGGTCACCCCAGGTCAGGGTGTACAGACTGCTGGGACCGGCGGCATAGAAATCGTCAT
>JADHUQ010000016.1 GCA_016784425.1 Candidatus Delongbacteria bacterium
AGTAATACCTATCGTGAGCATTTTGATAGCCTGAAGACGGATGGCTAACAGAAAATCAGAGGCTGCACGATAATTCAGATCGATCTCCAACAAGCCAGCGTGATCTGGATTTGGAATTGGAAAAGGTTTCATAACCTGATTATAGCCATGTCAATGAGCGAAAAACAGTAGAATCTGCTGATTCTTAAGCATGATTAATTTTGAGCAGCCCTATAAGAGGATAGAAAACGAAGACTCAGACACAGATACCGAGATCGTATAAGCGTTAGCACGAAAGGGTAGGTTCACCGCTTCAGTCGATAGCACTATTCATTGCTTCCAGCTGCAGTAAGCGATCGAACATGATGGATTCAGAATCTTCCCGAGGGCAAGTGGGTAGATCGATTACCTCGAGGAAAGCAGCTCCAGGGGTTGGAACGTTACAGCAGATCAAGCATTACTGGGTCGTAATTACCCGGTCCTCTTCTTTAACTGCCGGGTCTTGCCACCACTCTGCTGGCGTCGTTCAACCAGCGGTTTCCCTTTGCCCTCCACCACCTTGTGATCGATAGTAACCCGTTTGACCGACTTGTCGCCGGGCAGTTCGAACATGCTGTCACGCAGAGTAGCTTCCATGATAGAGCGCAGTGCCCGCGCACCGGTCTTGCGCTTCTTTGCCAGTTTGACAATTGCAGTCAGCGCTTTGTCGGTAAAACTCAATTCGATACCATCGAGCTTGAGCAGCTCAATAAACTGGCGGGTCAGGGCGTTACGGGGATTGAGCAGAATATCACGGAGCGCATCTTCGGTCAACTCGTCCAGTGCGGTAATCACCGGTAAACGCCCGATTAATTCCGGTATGAGGCCGTAACGAATGAGGTCGTAGTACTCAATCTTCTGCAGCAGCTCAAAACGGGACTGCTCCTGTTTCTCCGGCGTCGCACCGAACCCCATCGAGGAGCTGGACAACCGATGCTCGATAATCTTCTCCAACCCGTCAAACGATCCGCCGACAATGAAGAGGATGTTGCGGGTGTTGATATTGATCAACTTCTGCTCCGGGTGCTTGCGCCCACCCTCCGGTGGCACGGCGGCAATCGTCCCCTCCAGCAGTTTGAGCATAGCCTGCTGTACCCCTTCACCGGAAACATCGCGGGTGATCGATGTGTTGGCGTCACGACGGGCGATCTTGTCGATCTCATCGATATAGATAATGCCCATCTCCGCGGCCGGCACATCGTAATTGGCAGCTCGCAGCAGACGGACCAGGATGTTTTCCACATCTTCGCCGACATAACCGGCTTCGGTCAGCACTGTGGCATCCGCGATCGTGAACGGTACCTGCAGGAAACGGGCCAGCGTCTGTGCCAGCAGCGTCTTCCCGGTCCCGGTGGGACCGACCAGCATGATGTTGCTCTTCTCAATCTCAACATCGGTACCGGCGGATTCCTGGGTGATTCGTTTGTAATGATTGTACACCGCCACGGAGAGTGCCCGTTTGGCCTCGTTCTGGCCAATGACATATTCATCCAGGCGGGTTTTGATCTCACGCGGGTTGGGAAACTGCTTCAGGTTGAAGCTCTTGCGTTGCGACAGGTTACGTTGAATGATACGCCCGGAAGCTTCCACGCATTCATCGCAGATGTTAACTTCCGGTCCGGTAATCATGATCTGAACCTGGTCGGAGGTGCGACCACAGAAGGAACAGCGCGGTGTCTCTAAACCCAGATTGTCATGGCCCTTGGTCGTCATAAACATCCTCGCGGAGTAGTCCCCCGATAACGGAGGCTATTTCTTCTCGATCTCGTGTGACACGATAACTTCGTCGATGAGTCCGTAATCACGGGCCTCTTCCGCCGACATGAAATAATCGCGATCGGTATCAGTCTGAATCCGCTTCAGCGATTGACCGGTATGATGTGCCAGAATCTCCGCCAACCGCTTTTTCAGCAGCACGATTTCCCTGGCATGAATCTCGATGTCGGACGCCTGTCCCTGGACACCACCCATCGGCTGGTGGATCAGGAGACGCGAATTGGGCAGGGTGCTGCGCTTACCCTTGGCTCCGGCGGTCAAAAGCAGTGCTCCAAAACTGGCAGCTAGGCCGGTACATATAGTGGCGACATCCGGCTTGATGTATTGCATAGTGTCATAGATGGCCAGACCGGCTGTCACAGCTCCGCCGGGGCTGTTGATGTAAAGGAAGATATCCTTGTCGGGATCCTCCGCTTCCAGAAAGAGCAGCTGGGCTATAATCAGGTTGGCGATCTGGTCGTTGATTGCGGTGCCGAGGAAGATAATCCTCTCCTTCAGCAGGCGGGAATATATGTCGTAGGAGCGCTCGCCGCGACCGGTCTGTTCTACTACAATCGGAATAAGTCCCATTTAATCCTCCTTAGCGCCACCCTTGCCGGCGGCTTTCGATTTGCCCTGTTTCGGTTTTACCATGACGGCGTTTTCCAGCAGCAGGGTCATTACCTTGTTGTCCAGGGTCTGCCCCCGGAATTCGTCACGCTGTTCATCGGACAGCAGTTGCGGTCGCAGTGCATCAGGTGTAGTCCCCCGCCTGGTGGCCAGACGCCCGAGCTCTGCTTCCAGCTCCTCGTCGGTTACGGTCAACTCTTCTGCCCGGATAATCGCCTTTTTGAGCAGGTACCAATGGGCACTGGTTTTCATCTGTTCCGCGTACTCCTCCCGGATAACATTATCATCGACAGGGTTCTGGGAGCCCTTGCGGGTACGTTCAATCAGGTTTTCCAACTGCAGGTCGATCATCTGCTGGGGGACTTCCACCGCGTTCAGTCCGGTGAGCTTCTCGATCAGCCGATCATTGAGCTGCCGGGTCTTGTCCTGTTCCAGCATTTCGCTCATATCGTGGCGGATTTTATCCTTCAGCTCTTCCAGCGTATCAAAACCGGGGGGTACCTCCCTGGCCAGCTCGTCATCAAGCGGCAGCAGGTCGAGCTGTTTGACCTCTTTGACCTCCACGGTGAAGTACTCAGTCTTGGGTTGGCCGTCCGCGCTCTGCTCTTTGGGGTCGTTCAGGGTTACATTGCGGGTTTCGCCCGCTTTGATCCCCGTCATCTGTTTGTCAAAATCCGCGCCGTAAGTGCCTTCACCCAGAACCACCTGGAGGTTGGCATAGCGGGATTCCTTGACCGGAAGTCCCAGGGAGTCGTTTTCCTGGAGATCCACCACCAGCTGACAGCCTTCTGTGGCTGCCGTATCGCTGGGGGTCCAACTGCTGAAATCGCGGCGGATCCGCTCGAGGGTTTCGTCAATGCGGGCCTCATCCAGCTCCATCACCGGCTCTTCGATTTCAATACCCTTGTACTGAGCGATCTCCACCTCCGGTTCTACCGGAATCAGGGCGACGAAGACCAGATCCTGGCCCGGCTCAAACTCCAGCTTCTGGATCTCCCCCTGGTCGATCGGGGTGAGGTCATGCTCGGTGACCGCGCTGAGATAACTCTCGCTGATCAAACCGTCCAGCACCTCCTGTTGTACCGCCTTACCGGCAATATTGCGGACCTGGGCCAACGGTGCTTTTCCTTTGCGGAATCCTTTGATATCAATAGTTTTACGATATTCCAACAGCTTGGCGTCTATTTTCTTCTGGATGTCGGCGGCCGGTACGGTCACCTCTATTTCAACCCTGGAATTCTCTTTACGATCGATTTTAACTTCCAATCTCATCTCCTGTAATTCTCTTCATTCAAGTGCGAAAGGGGGGATTTGAACCCCCACGTCCATAGGACACCAGATCCTAAATCTGGCGCGTCTGCCAATTCCGCCACTCTCGCTGGCTGGTCAGATTCAGCGTAACTATAAAGTGATGCTTGGTTCATTGTGGTGCAATCAGTACATCATTTCTGAGCATCAATATATATGGGGAGCCTGTATGAATCGCAACTCTTTCGCGTCAGGGTGGTAGAAAACAGATACACCAGGAGATAATGGTGAAGAGGTGCGGTGAATGGTTGTTGTAAAAAAGTGTCTGGGAAGATGCAAAAGCCACTTAGCTTGAGAAAGTCCCGGATCTCCATTATAAATACTTCACGCCCCTCTGGGCGTGAAGCGAAAGAGCCCACGGGCAGTTGAAATCATATGGAATCGATGACTTCACGCCCCTCTGGGCGTGAAGCGAAAGTGCTAACGGGCGATCAAAAACGAAAAGTGTGCGGGATTGCAAAAAAATGATCAAACCAGATAGCCAGATCGCCAAGCTGCAAGCCGAGATCGAGCGGCTGCAGGGGGAGGTGATCCGGTTCCAGCAGAGCGAGGCACGTCTACGGGAAATGGGAAATAACATCGCTCTCGGCCTCTATCGACGCACCTGCGGTGCGCAGGGTACCATCGTTAATGTCAATCCGGCTCTGGCGAAACTTTTCGGTTATCTGCACCCTGAAGAACTGGAGGGTATGTCGATGCGTGACCTCTACTGGGATCCAGAGGAGTGCGACCAGTTTTCCGGGGAGGTTTTTGAACATGGTGATGTCAGTCGTCGTGAACTCAGGATGAGACATAGGGACGGCAGCACCCGCTGGATTACCGTCACCACGACTATGATACTCGACACAGAGGGAGAGGCGGAATTTTTTGATGGCATCATGGAGGATATCACCGCCCGCAAGGCAGCGGAGGCGGAGACTGCCCGCCAGCGGGAACAGCTGATCCAGGCGGACAAGATGGTGGCACTGGGAACACTTGTTTCCGGTGTGGCCCATGAAATCAACAACCCCAACCAGTTCATCGTCTCCCATATCTCGCCACTGAAGAAGATCTGGGATGATGTCCAGCCTATTCTCGACCGATATTTCGAGCATAATGGAGATTTTCTGGTCGGGGGTGGTAAGTACTCCCTGCGTCGCGAGCAGGTACCGGAGATGTTTGCCAGCGTTCTCAAGGGGGCGCAGCGGATCAGGCACATTGTAAGAGAGCTGCGTGACTACACCAGACAGCAACCGCTGGCGATGGATAACAACCTCGAGCTCAACGCCGTGGTCAAGTCCGCGCTGGAACTACTCGCCAACCAGATCGGCAAATCCACCACTAACTTCAGTGTCAATTACGCCGAGGGATTACCGCAGATTACAGGCGACTACCAGCGGATCGAGCAGGTGGTGATCAACCTGGTACAGAACGCCTGCCAGGCACTGGACGACAACAGTGCCGCTGTGGTGGTCAGTACCCTGCTCGATCCTGCTGAGCGGTCGGTATTGCTACAGGTCAGAGATGAGGGGATCGGTATTCCCGCGGAAGATCTGCCACGGATACGGGATCCATTTTTTACTACCAGGCGGGAAAGCGGCGGTACCGGTCTGGGACTTTCGATCAGTGAGACAATCATCAAGAAACATGGTGGTACACTTCACTTCGCCTCGCAAGTCGGGGTTGGTACTACTGTCACGATAACATTCCCTGTCAATACTATAGTATTTCCCAGTTAAGCTGACCGATTGATTTAGTACATTTCAGGTGAGCATCAATAGAACCCGGGGGCTTAGATGCAGTCTGTTCAAAACCGTTCCGGTGCGATTCTGCTGGTAGACGATGAACTGGAGGTGCTGACCGGTGCCGAGTTTCTACTGGAAGCAGCCGGTATCCACAACTGTCTGCTCTGTCAGGACAGTCGCCAGGTGATGAGTCTGGTGCAGGAGCATGATCCGGTCATCATATTGCTGGATCTCTCGATGCCACATGTCACCGGTGAACAGCTGCTGGTCAAACTGGCCGATGAGCAGCCGCAGATTCCGGTCATCATCATAACCGGTACCAATGATGTGGAGACCGCCATCAACTGCATGCGCAACGGTGCTTTCGATTACCTGGTCAAACCGGTGGAGGAGACCCGGTTGACTTCAGCCGTAAAACGGGCATTGGAGATGCGGGAGCTGAAGCAGGAATACGCCTCTTTCAGGAACAGGGTGCTGACCAACCGGTTGGAAAACCCAGAAGCATTCGCCGCCATCATTACCAACAACAATGGTATGCAGTCGATCTTCCAGTATGCGGAGACGATTGCTCCCACCCGGCGGCCGGTGCTGATCACCGGTGAAACCGGTACCGGCAAGGAGCTGCTGGCTCGGGCGATTCACACCGTCAGTAATTGTGCCGGTGATTTTGTGGCGATCAATGTGGCCGGACTGGATGACAGTCTCTTTTCCGATACGCTGTTCGGGCATGTACGGGGGGCGTTTACCGGTGCCGATAAAGCGCGGGCCGGGCTGCTGGCCAGGGCGGCCGGGGGGACTCTGTTTTTAGATGAAATCGGCGACCTGGAGATCAAGAGTCAGATCAAACTGCTGCGGTTGTTGCAGGAGCAGGAGTACTTCCCGCTGGGTGCAGATGCAGCCAAGCCGGCGGAGGCGAGGATCATTTGCGCCGCCAATCGCGATTTGCAGGCGTTGCAGCAACAGGAAAAGTTCCGGACAGATCTTTACTACCGGCTGCAGACCCACCAGATACATCTGCCCCCCTTGCGGGACCGGATTGACGATCTGCCGCTGCTGGTGGATCATTTCCTGGAGGAGGCGGCCGTAGCGCTGAACAAGAAAAAACCGGCAGTACCGCGCGAGCTGTTTACGCTGTTGTCGGTGTACCATTTTCCCGGTAACATCCGGGAGCTGGAGTCGATGGTGTTTGATTCCATCAGCCGGCACAAGGTAAAAATGCTCTCCACCGAGCAGTTCGGGGAGCATATCCGTCAGCAACGGGACGCCGAGACTGTTGAAGGTGGAGCGGGGACTTTGGAGGGGGTGAACGCGGCTTCACCTTTTGCCCTGCTGGAAAAGTTACCAACGCTGGCGGAGGTGCCCCGTATGTTGATCGCGGAGGCGATGGAGCGGGCGGAAGGCAACCAGACCGTCGCGGCGCAACTGTTGGGGATTACCAGGTCGGGGCTGAGCAAGGCGTTAAAGAGGTATGGTGCTGGTCGACAGAATGATGATTGAGATGGGGATAATGGTGATCAGCCATCAATCACTCTTCCTCTCCGCACCTCCCCCGCTCCCACCTGTTCCTTACCCCCCCCATCTTTTCCCTTGCACCCCACCCTCCATTCAACTATCCTTATCCCCTCATAAGCACGGCTACGCTGAAGTTCACCGAGCCTGCACCTGTCTGCTCACTTGAGCACCTGATATTTTGTCACCGCGAACCTTGCGGTCCTTTCTTTTCCACGTGTCCGGCGGGTAGAGATTGCAACACCCCGGACATAGGGACCAACGACTCAAAACGAAGTCAACCTGGTCCCGGATAGGAAAGAACTTGAACAAGCAAAGCGACGCGCGTAATGCGCGAACCAACCATTCCACACCCCAATCACTGATCCAGTTTCAACAGAGCGTCTTCGGCACCCTGATCCCTGAACTCCAACGGGCCGTCGCCACCGAGGGTTACACTACCCCCACCCCCATTCAGGAACAGTGCATCCAGCATCTGCTGGAAGGTCGCGACCTCCTGGGCACTGCCCAGACCGGCACCGGCAAAACCGCCGCCTTCACCCTGCCGCTGTTGCAGGAACTGAACCGTACCGCCCGCCGTCCCCGCAAGGGAACCCCCCGGGCACTAATCCTCGCCCCCACCCGCGAACTCGCGGCTCAGATCAGGGAAAGCATCCGCACTTACGGGCGTTATCTCCGTCTCAGCAGTACCGTGGTTTTCGGAGGTGTCAATCAGGGACCCCAGGTAAAAGATCTGAATCGTGGCGTTGACATCCTGGTCGCCACTCCCGGTCGTCTGCTCGATCTGATAGAGCAGGGTTACATCTTCCTGGACGAGGTAGAGATCTTCATTCTCGATGAAGTAGACCGCATGCTCGACATGGGTTTCATCCCCGACATCAAACGGGTGTTGTCCCATGTACCAGAGAAACGCCAGACCCTCTTCTTCTCCGCCACCATGGCCCCGAAGATCGAAACGCTGGCCAACACCATGGTACGCAACCCGATCCGGGTGAGTATCAGCCCTGAAAAGCCAACCCTTGATTCGATCGAGCAGAAGGTGCTGTTCGTCGGAAAGAAGAACAAAGACGCCCTGCTGGTTTCCCTGCTCGGCGACCAACAGATTAACAAAGTGCTGGTCTTCACCCAGATGAAACATGTCGCCAACCGGGTAGTGGAGAAGCTTTCCAAGGTCGGCATCAATGGTGTCGCCCTCCATGGTAACAAGAGCCAGGCGGCCCGCACCAAAGCGCTGGACGGATTCAAAAGGGATCGCTTCCGGGTACTGGTTGCCACCGATGTGGCAGCACGCGGTCTGGATGTGGATGACATCACGCATGTAATTAATTACGACCTGCCACTGGAGGCTGAGACTTATGTGCATCGCATCGGGCGCACGGCACGGGCCGGGGCCACCGGTAATGCTATTTCGTTCTGCTGTCCCGAAGATGGCGACAACCTTAAGGATATACAGGGACTGCTGGGCAAAGCGGTACCTGCCGATCTGGACCACAGCTATCATTGCGATGTCGCCTTCCGCTCCGGTCAACCCGCCGCGAGAAAACCGGGGCGCGGTATTACCCGTCAGCAGCAGGGCCCCCGCAACGAAGGACGCTTTTCACATAACCGCAGCCGCCGGGCTCGCTAGGGCTGGCGCCAGGAATATCGCGAACAGGGTACCTACAAAGGTACCCTTTCTTAACTGCGGTTGCCATTTACCCTGCGATTGGCTATTTTGTCAACCACAAGGTCACCCCCGGGCGGTTGCCTATACAAGTAACCAGTCAATAACAAGGGAGGTCACTATGGCAGACGACAAACAAACCATACTCAAAGCTTTGAAAAAAGCCGGTAAACCTTTGAAAGCCGGCGAGGTAGCACAGCTTACCGGCCTGCCGGATAAAGAAGTGGGTAAGCAGATTAAAATTCTGCAAGCGGACGGGGAGATAGTTTCCCCCAGGCGCTGCTTCTACACCACGGCAGGAAACTGATTCAGGAGGGGACCAGCGACGCAGAGTGCGATCCTGGCCCCTCATTTTTTCTTCAACCACCCGCGGAGTTTTTTCCACAGCCCTTCCTCACCCTTGCTCTTCAATGTCCGGTTGGTAAATTATTACAGCCCGACTTCAAAACGAACCGACAGATATTTACCGCTCCCTGCCCCCGACAGGCAGGAGACATTACAGATAGAGGAACAATGCAAAAGAAGATCATCCCCATCCTGACCATGCTATTGCTGGTCCTGGTTGCAGCTGAAGTTACCCTGGCACAGGACTGCGGTCCCGGTTGCCCCGCCTGTTCAGGCAAAGCGAGAGGCGATCTGCTGCCACCGCAAAACCTGCTCACCTCCCTGCTCTACATCCCTGATGCTGAAGAAGAAACGACAGTGTTCCGGCTGCGCTATGGCCTCTTCAGCTGGATGGATGCGGGAATCGGTTATGGACTCGATGAAGAGGTCGCCAGTTGGAGTGTCCGCGTGCAAGCGATCGCCCAGGATAGGGAAGGGTGGCGCCCTGCACTCATCATTGGATCAGGCAGTGTCCGCACCGGCGGCAACGACCAGTCTCTTTACATACAACTCGCCAAGAGTGTGACGTTCCTCCCTGAGCGTTTGGAATTGAACCTGGCTGGCGGCCTTGCCACCGATCTGCCCGGTATTGAGGAAAACTGGTGGCTGGGTACCCTCACTCTGACCCTCTTCGACCGGGTGAGTCCTTTCTATTCCTATGATGGAATCAACCCACATCTCGGTCTCTCCTGCAGCGCCACCGAGTGGCTGACCCTGACCGGCTACTATCTGGAAATGGAGACTGCAGCACTGGCGGCAGGTATCCAGTGGAACTTTGGGGAGTGAGCCAACCTGCACCCTTGATCAAAGTAGACGCAAAAGAGACTTATTGAATCGGCATCTGACAGAAATCAGTTACAACAGTGCCCCCGCAGCTGATTTAAAATAAGATTCCCTGTTGCCCTTTAGCCCCCCCCTGCTATTCTGTATACCAGGAATTTAACCGTGATCAAGTGCACGGATCTTTCGCATCCATTCACCGCTGCACCGCCCTGCACTATTTGGCCGCTCAGGGGGGAAATCCCCGGTGTTACCGGTAGTGCAAAAACAACTTTGATTGCGCCGGCCCCCCTGACTGCAAAAAGGAGATTTAACACCCCATGTTACCAAAGGGCTCTGCCAGCAAGCGGATAAGAGGTTTGTTCTTCACAGGAGTAATCCTGACGCTATGTTGTACCGCTTGTGTAAAAGTCCCCGTCACCCCGGTATGGCGCCCCTGGACCATGACCGATTACATACCGGGTGCCATTGTGCCGGGGTCGCGGCTTACAATCGAAGTTACTGGAGAGACCGAACCGCTGCTCGGTGATGAGTATTTCACCCGGCTGCGACTGACGGAGGATCTTGAAAGCCGTCTGCAGCGCAGGGGATTTAGCATTGATGACCAGGAGTGGGATTATCAGATGGCGGTCGAATACCTTGTTCAATCGCAAAAAGGGTCTGGTGTATCCGGAATCAGCCCCCCCCATAGTCGTACGGTTCAACTGCTCACAAGCCTGGGATCGCTTTCGGGTACGTTGGGCCTGGGGGTCAGCGTCGCGAGCGCTGTCGGCAAGCTGGCGCGCTCCCCCCAGAACAAAACGGAACAGATTTCTGAATCACAGAACATCTATACACACACCCTCTCCCTGGAACTGTTTGACCCTGAAGCCAGACTCCTCTGGATAGGGGCGGCAACCTGGAGTGTTCCCAATCTGGATCAGGGCAGAGCCTACTTCTTTGTGCTGCAACTGCTGCTGAGCACACTGCCCTTTGATCCTGATATCCGTCCGCAATTGCCAGAACTCAAACCTTCACACGCAAAAAACTATTACCGGTTGACCTGTAATGACCTGATGTTTTCCTGCCCGGCGCTTCCTTTCCATATCAAATTCATCAAGGTGGATACAGACCAGTTCGATCAACCACGCCGGGACGGGAAGCTCTCTTCGATCATCCGGAATCCTGAAGCACTGGCAGCCTACGTGGACCTGATCAACCGGGCGGAGTTTGCGCTCCCTGTGGGTGGTGTGGATTACTCAGACCCGCTGAACCGAGAGCTGTGGGAAGCAGTCCGGTTAGGCGGTCGCTACCTGCTGGGGCCAACCCGGAGTCCGGTCAATGTCCTGATAGATCTGCAGGGGGCTGCTTCCGGATATGTGATTACGGAATGTCGGGTGGTCGACGACAACGAGTACGCCACTTTTCAGAGCTCACTCAATCTCTGGAAAGATGCGCTGGAACTGTATTACGATATGTTTGTCAGGTAACCATGTCGGAAATTATCTGGCATGGCAGATAGACCGGTGGACGCCTCCTGCTCCTCCTGTCAGCCGGTCTGCAGGAGGAGATGGCCGCAATGCTCCATATCAGGAATGTACACTGTTGATGGTAGGCCAGCGGCAAAACGCGACTGAAAATCTCATTTGCATTATTGCTGCAATTTGAGGACTGTAAAAGCAGCTGTCCCTGCTAAGGGTCTGAACCTGACTCCGAAAAACGCAATCTGGTGGCTGGTAGATGGACTTTATAAAAACACTCAACCTCGACTGGAAAACCATTATTATCGTCATCTGTATAATAGTGGGTGCAGCGATTCTATCCCGTATCATCCGCTGGTTCATCAGCAGGTCTTTCCAGACCGCATCTGAAAAACTTAAGATAGACCCCACCCGCTACAAATTTTTCAAGAACGCGGTCTCCCTCATTATCTGGCTGGTAGCGTTTGCTGCCATCATCTCCCTTATCCCCCGGCTCAAAGCGTTGTCGATCACCCTCTTCGCTGGCGCTGGTATAATGGTTGCGGTGATCGGTTTTGCCGCTCAACAGGCATTCTCCAATATCATCAACGGCATCTTCATCGTCATCTTCAAACCGTTCCGGGTGGGTGACATGATCAAGGTCGGGGGGCTCGATTATGGTATCGTGGAGGACATTACCCTCCGCCACACCATCATCAATAATTTCGAAAACAAACGCATCATCATCCCCAACTCTGTGGTCGGTTCCGAAACGATAGTGAATGACAGCATTGAGGACGCCAAGGTCTGCCGCTGGATCGAACTTGGTATCAGTTATGACAGTGATCTGGATCTTGCCACCAGAATCATTCAGGAGGAGGCCGGGAAACACCCCGGCTGTATCGATGCCCGCACCGAGGAGCAAAAGCAGTCCGGTGTACCACAGGTTGTAGTACGGCTTCTCTCCTTTGGTGACTTCAGCATCGACCTCCGCGCCTTTGTCTGGACGGACAGCCCCTACAAGGCGATGCAGATGCACAGCGACATCAACCGGGCTATTAAAAAGCGCTTTGACGCGGAAGGTGTTGAGATACCTTTCCCCTATCGTACAGTGGTCTACAAAAAAGACCTGCCAGCAAACAGCAGGAGCGAAGCTGATGAATAAGTCAGCCGGAACCATTTCAAAAAAAGCGGGACTGCCTCCTGGTGTGCTGATGCATGTCGGTAAGCGCAAAGCTGACGAAGTACAAATTTCGGTTATTGATTACAACGTCACAGAGTTTATCGAGTTTGAATGCAAGACACCTGAGGAGAGTTTCCAGTTCCGGGACAAGGAGAGTATAACTTGGATTAATGTGAACGGTCTGCACGATACCGCGATCATCGGGGCTCTGGGTCAACACTTCGGGTTGCATCCGCTGTTGCTGGAGGATGTGCTCAACACACGCCACCGCCCCAAAATGGAGGAGTTTGACGACTGTCTGTTTCTGATGCTCAAGATGCTCAGCCTCAGCGAGGATGGCAACACCCTGATTTCGGAGCAGGTCAGCTTTGTACTCGGCAAAAACTGGGTTATCTCTTTTCAGGAACAGCCTGGGGACGTCTTCGATACCATCCGTCAGCGTCTGCGTGAAAGCAAAGGCAACATCCGCAGGCGGGGCGGGGATTATCTGGTTTATCGTCTCCTCGATACGGTCGTGGATAACTACTTCGTCGTCACCGAGAAGATCAGCGACAACACCGAGCAGCTGGAGGAGACTGTTCTGAAATCATCTGAAATTGAAACCCTGCATGAGATACAGGGGCTCAAAAAGCAGCTGATGAGTATCCGCAAGGCGGTAACCCCCTTGCGGGAGGTAGTCTCCGCACTCCAGAAAGACGATGCCCAGTTCATCCAGGCGGGTACTACCCGCTATCTGCATGATGTTTATGAACACATTATCCAGGTAAGTGAATCGATTGAAACCCAGCGCGATCTGCTCGCCAGCATTATGGATCTTTACCTCTCCGGGATCAGCAACAGGATGAACCAGGTCATGCAGGTGCTGACAATTATTGCGACGATCTTTATACCGCTGACTTTTGTGGCGGGTATCTATGGCATGAACTTCGACAATATACCGGAGCTCCACTGGAAATATGGTTATTTTGCAGTCTGGGGGGCGTTTCTGGCAGTCGGAGTGGTCATGGTACTCTATTTCAGAAGAAAGAAATGGTTGTGACGGGATTGCCCGCATCTCCCCCTCCTTGATCTTCTGCCCGCACTTTCATTCATTTCAAACAGTCAACCATACGGAGTAAGTTGCGGAGATTGAAATGCGATCACTGCTGTTCCTGGTTGTTACCGGTTTCCTGCACCTTGCCTGCCGGTGTAGCGTTGCCATCGCGCAGATCCCTTTCACCCAGCATACAGTTGATAACACCCTCAATTCCTGCTCCAGTCTCTGGGTGGATGATATGGATGGGGATGGTGACCGGGATATCATCGCCGGCTATAATTTCGCCGGTATCTCCTGGTGGCGCAATGAACTGGGGGGACAGCCTCCCTGGACCCGACAACAGATCGCTACCGGTCTGGTTGGAGTCTGTTCGGTTATCAGCCTCGATCTCAACCAGGACCAGCAGCCAGAAGTAGCCTCTGCCGCCTGGGATGACGCCACAGTATCCTGGTGGGGCTATGAGGACAACTGGCAATGGGTGCAGCATATCATCGATGACAATGCCGCCGGTGCACACGAAGTGCATGCGGTCGACCTGGATGATGATGGTGATCTGGATCTGCTGGCTGCGCTGGCAGAGGATGATGAGATCGTCTGGTACAGCAACGAGGGTGGGTTCCCGCCGGCATGGACTCGCCGGTCTATCCAGTCCGGTTTCGGCGGTGCCCGCTCGGTCACGACAGCTGATTTCGACCTCGATGGCGATCTGGATGTTGTTGGCGCCGCTCTGGATGACGACGCAATCAGCTGGTGGCGTCAGGATTGGAGTGATTCGACGGTCTGGACCGAGTTTCCCATCACCACTGTTTTGAATATGGCGCACCGGGTTGCAGTCGCCGACCTGGACAATGATGGAGATGTTGATATCCTCGCGACCGGTTATGGCGGGCACATTGTCATCTGGGTCAACCAGCTCGGTGACCCGGTCCAATGGACAGAGATTGAGGTGGACGGCGAAGTGCCGAACGCACTGCAGGCTCATCCGGTGGATCTCAATGATGACGGTTGGTTCGATATCGTCGGCACCTCGGATACCGGTGATGCCGTGCTGGCCTGGTACAGCGGTGGGCCCTCACTGACGGAGTGGACCGAGCAGATTCTCACTGACAGTTTCAACGGCCCCTGGCCGATCCTCACCGCTGATCTGGATAATGATGATGATCAGGACATCGTCTGCTCCGCTTACGGTGCCGGCGGGGAGATTGCCTGGTGGGAGCGTGCCGACGAGTGGTTGGTTCCCGCAGCCTCGGCGACACCCCGCACCGGTCATGCTCCGCTCAGCGTCCAGTTTCAGGAGGAGACCTGGGCCAATCCACCTGTGACCTACTGGGGCTGGAATTTTGACAACGATGAAGATATTGACCTTGAAGAGCCAAACCCGCTCTGGATCTACACGGAACCGGGAACCTACAGTGTCGGGCTTTATGTCTCCAACGGTCAGCTTCCGGTACTGTTGCTGCTGGAAGATTATATTCAGGTGTTTACCGGTGAGAGCGCACTGGCGTTTGCAGTACCGGGAGACCACGCCGTTTGTAATGGCACCGCCACCTTGAATCTGACCGGTGCCCTGACCATTGAAGCCTGGATTAATCCGGCAGGCTGGGGCCAGGTTCCCGGTCTCGGTTATGGCCGCATCATAGACAAGCAGAGTTTCAAACTCTATCTGGTGGGCGAACATCCCGCCTGGACAGATCAGTGCCTGCTGCTTGAACTGATTCACGAGGGTGGTGGGGTCAGCAGATCCTGTACACCGGCGGGTTCCGTTACGCTGGACAGCCTCCTGCATGTGGCGGCGACCTACGATGGCACGGGCGAAGTAGCCATCTACCTGAACGGAACACCCCAGCTCCTGGAACAGACGGTGCTTCCGGATGGTCCGCTGATGGACAATCTTGACCTGGATCTTTTTATAGGGAATTCGATCGCGCAGAACACCGCCTTCCAGGGAATGCTTGACGAGATACGACTCTGGGAGATCGTCCGCAGCGCCAGTGAGATCGAAGAATGGCTGCACAGCGATCTGCATGGTTTTGAACCGGGACTGGTCGCTGACTGGCAATTTGACGAAGGTAACGGAGACGTGATACATGACAACGCCAATCACCTTCCCCCGGGGAGCGTCAACGGAGCACTCTGGGTGGAGGGGGTTGATCAGAATCTGAACGCGATCCAGACACCCCCTCTCCAAAACGATCCCAGCGGTTTTACCCTCCTGGCGGTTTATCCCAATCCCGCCAACCCGACCACAACGATCGAGTTTCAGCTGCCTCTGCCGGTTGCAGTAAGCCTGGAGGTGTATAACCTGCTGGGTGAGAAGGTTATCACGCTGTTGCGGGAGGCAACATTACCCACCGGGATCCATCAGATCGACTGGGACTGCCACGACATGCCTTCCGGGCTCTATTTTATCGCGCTGCAGGGGGCCGGTCAGAGCGTTTGCCGGAAAATGATCATTCTCGAGTGACAACCCACTCCGGCTACCAGCGCTGGAGGTGATCGTTAATACTGTTGAGAGTTTCTAACTAAGAAGAGAACCTGTCTATGAACTACTTTGATCCTTTCTCCCTGCCGTTCTGGGTCACCATCGGGGTGGCCATTCTCTGTGGTGCTGTTATCGGTCTCGAACGCCAGTTGCGTGGCAAGCCGGCCGGTGTCCGCACCAGCTGTCTCATCTGTCTTGGCACAGCTGTCTTCGTCCACCTCGGTTCCGGGATCTTACTAACCGGCGCTGATCCCACCCGGGTACTGGGGCAGGTGGTAACCGGGATCGGCTTTCTCGGCGCCGGTGTCATTCTGGCGCGGGAAGGGGTTGTCTCCGGTGTAACTACAGCGGCTGTCATCTGGGTATTGGCCGCCATCGGGGCGGCCATTGGTTTCGGTCATGTGCTCGGTGCAATCGCCCTGGCGGTGGTTACGGTAGCGATCCTGACCGGGATTGAATTTCTCGAATCCGGTATCCGCTTGTTGCGACGGGGTGTCCATTCCCATGATCAGGATAGCTGAAAGCTCTCTTGCCAATCGCACCACTTTGGATCGCCCTTTCTTAATATGCGTGCTGATTTTCTGATACAGCATCCCCTGTGCCATATGTCACCTCTGCAACTTCTGTCACTATTGTTCCATGAGTGATATACTGGTCAGGGTAAGGCTGCAAAAGCGATTTGGGCGATTTGCTCCACATAGAGCCTAACCGCCTCTCCATCGCTTAACCCCGTTTGTCATTGGCCGCTCATCAACCGGTTACAACAGGAAAGCACCTTTTTTCTGTCGAACAGGTTGACATATTGTCACACAACTATATCTGAACGTTGAGCCCTGATAAAGAGTGTCAGGCAGCTGTAAAGACAAACTATAAGAAGGGTTATGTATATTGGCACAGGCTCTGCAACAGCTGTGGGATTCTGTAAATGTTAAAGGAAGATCTGGCGCAGACAGCGGAGCGCTCCACCGAAATCCGCTTTCCGGCAGCTCAAACCTGAGCAAATCACCAGGGAAACAGCTACCTTGATAGTGTTATACGGATTAAACGGAGGGTGGAGATGAGTATCAGAGAGTTGACGCGTAAATACTACCAGGCCTGGGCAGCACAAAACCGGGAAGCTGTCCTGGAGTTACTTGATCCGGAGCTGTCGTTTACCAGCCCACAGGATCGGTTCGAATCTGCGGAATCATTTCTGCAAGGCTGTTGGATATACTCGACCGGACTGGCCGGTGTCAGTTTCATCCGGGGTATCTATGCGGACGAAAGCGCTTTTGTGATCCTCCGCTGGCACAATCAGGATGGTGGTAGCTTTATGGGAGCTGAATACCTGACTGGAACTGGAGGCAGGATTAATGAGATTCTGGTGGTCAACAACGATCCCAGCTTTGCCGATCTCTTTGCTCAGGAAGCACTCTGAAGTGGAAGAGTATCAGTTCTCTCACCGACTGCAAACAACCGGATAACTTCTTGACAATTGATGTATGCAGGGAGCAACAGATGGAACCTGAAATCGTCAATCTTGGTCAATTCGATATAATCGGCGTTGAAATGAAGACGATCACCCGTGACGGGAGAAACTTTATCGAAATTCCCCTTTTCTGGGAGAAGATACTGCAGGAAGGTCTGATTGAAACCATACCAGGTTGCAAACAGCCTGGCACAATGCTGGGGATCTGTCTCGACTTCAATCCCGACAATAGCTTCACATATATCATCGGTTGCGACGTGATGCGCTGCGAAAAACCGCCGGAAAATATGGTTTGCAGGTCAATTCCTTCTGCGCATTATGCCGTTTTTACCGCAATTGGTAAAATGCCGCAAACGATCCAGAGCATGGTGAAGCATATCTATAATGAATGGTTACCGAACTCCGATTATCAACGGGTCGATGCCGCCGATTTCGAGCTGTATGATGAGCGGTGCCAGGATGCGGACAACCCTGCGGTCGACATCTATTTTCCGATAGTACCGGTCTGAACCGGTTTCAGATACTTCGTCTTATCAGCGAAACTTTCATCTAGGTAGCTGGAGGATGGGTGATCCCACAATTGATGATTCAGCGGATTCCTCTATCAAGTAACCGCTACATGGCATCGCTGCTTCTGGTCCTGATGCTGACCCCTCATTGGAGGTGTCTGGCGGAAACCCATGTAGAGGACCTGCCTTTCGCTCATCGACCTGAGACTCTCCAGTCGGGACTGTTCTATAATGACCGCTTCGCTTCAAACCGCTGGTTGCCCGGTGATCCAGATCCACCGGCAGTGGAAACCAGCCATTACGCATACTTTTCCGAACGCTACATCAGCGGTGACCACGGTTCGACCAAAGAGTTCGGACTATGGCAATACGCCATGCTGTTTACGAACGGTGTGACACAGGGAGACTATGCTGCCGGAAAAGCCGCTTTCATGTTCTATCTCACCCACGCGCTGGCCAGTCCCGGAAAATGGCTGGTAGAGGACTGCGCCCGCAAGAGTCGTAAAACCGTCATCCATGTAAACCTGATGCCCTGGTATCTTTCAGAATCATCAAATACTGCCGTTGTAGAACCACCGATCATGCACGCATTTCGTCGTATGTACACCTCCCAGGAGGCGTACCGGGATCTGGTGCATAGTTTCGCTTACGAATTGATTACCACGATTGACTGGAGCGACAGGACAAGATACTGGGAAGGACCGATCAACGAACCGCAACTGTACTGGCGCGGAAGTCTGGCTCAGCTCTCACAGCTCTACCAGGATTTTGCCCAGGCGGTACAGGCGGCGGAATTGCAGGCGGCTGCTGAAGGCTTGTCCAGCGGCAGCTACAAGATCGGTGGCACTTCCCCGGCTGCCTGGTGGATGGCGATTACTCACACTGACAGCCCTCCGGGACCGGATGATGGACCTGATCCCGGCTCCCCCAGTCCGCTGATAGAGATCAATCAGCAGCTGATCAATGATCACCTGCTCGATCCGGCAACACCACTAGATTTCATCTCCTGGCACCAGGTAAGAGGATCCTCCGCTGTCCATCCGGATGATCCCTATCCCGGGCTGCCTGAATCTCAATTCAATGGCGCAGAGCCGGGGTGGTGTTCAACTGCGATGCTGACGGGACGCGGCTGGGTCGTCGCTGCTGGAGGTGACCCTGACCAGATCGAGTATATACTGACCGAGTGGTACAACCTGGCGGAGTCAATCGGTGATCCGCCGGGAGTTTACGCAGGTGTCGTCGAGTTGAGTATACGGGCGAACATCGCCCGTAATGACCTCGGGGGAAATGGCTTTGAACTGGCATCCCGTACCGCCTGGGAGGACTGGGCCAATGTGCCGCCAGGTGACGACAGTGGACCGGGCCTCTATCACAAGATCGGGCACTATCCTAAACCGTTGATGACACTGCACCGGGCAATACACAGCATCGGTCTCATGCCCGAGGTAGACATCGAGTATGAAAATTACCACCCTGATTCGACCGATTTCGGAGCCCGGATACATGGTCGCCGCGGTGGTTTGTATCGTGTAGTAGAGGGGCACGCCGCACCCTGGAGTTTACGCCTCTCCTCGAGCCGACTGCTTACCGTCAACAGCGTAACCCGTCTTAACGGTGCAACTCCCTATCCAGAAATTCAGGGAGTGTTACCGCCTCCGGCAACCTTTATTGAGATTCCCGCCGAGCCCTGGGAGTTGCTCATTGTCGAATACCAACAGGATTTGTCGGTAAGAGAACTCACTATCGAAGTCAGCGACGAAACCGTATACATCAACTGGGAAACTGTTCCCGGTGCGACCGGCTATCGACTGTTTCGCTCCGAAAACCCCTATGTTCCCCAGGAGCAGTGGATATTGCTGGCTGAGCAGCCGCTGACCGGTTTCAGTGAACCGCTGATCCAGGGGGCGATCAGTTGTTTTTACCGTGTTGTAACTGTGAGTCTGTAGATGCTTGGCAAAGTTGCTATAACTCTGGTGACCGCCTGTACAGCCGTTATCGGTCTGGTACAGCCTGATCTGCCGGAGCGATTACTGGTCGGCTACTTGCATAACTGGATGTACAGTCCTAATTATCCTCTGCTGACTGAGCTGCCTGTCGAATACGATCTGATCAACATCGCCTTCGCTGTTTCAACGACTCCCCATGGGGCAACCATGCAGTTCACACCAGAGCCTGGGATCTACCCTGAACCGGAGGAATTCAACACCGACATAGCCGCCCTGCAGGCAACCGGCAGGAAGGTGCTGATCTCGATCGGTGGGGCCAATGGTAGTATCCGCGTTGACAATACCGAGGACACCCAGCTGTTCGTACAGTCAATGATCCAGATTATCGATCAGTACGGTCTCGATGGAATGGACATCGATCTGGAGGGGGCGTCTCTCTTTCTGCAGGGGGGAGATAGTGACTACCGTAATCCGATTATGCCGGGGATTATCCATTTCATGGATGCGGTGGTAGAGCTGGCGGATCACTACGGGGATCAGTTCATCCTCACGATGGCACCGGAAACCGCCTATGTGCAGGGAGCTTATTCCGCTTACGCTGGTATCTGGGGCGCTTATCTGCCAGTGATCCACGCCCTGCGCGGCCACCTGAC
>JADHUQ010000017.1 GCA_016784425.1 Candidatus Delongbacteria bacterium
ATTCCGCTTACGCTGGTATCTGGGGCGCTTATCTGCCAGTGATCCACGCCCTGCGCGGCCACCTGACATACATCCATGTTCAGCACTACAACACCGGTTCCATGTTCGGTCTGGATGGGGTGATTTACGAACCGGCCACCGCAGACTTCCAGGTGGCGATGGCGGAGATGCTGCTGGCCGGTTTCACCATAGCTGGTGGTGACTTTTTTGAACCGTTGGCACCGGAGCAGGTGATGATCTGATTACCGGCCTCTCCCCTGGCGGCCGGCAGTGGTTACACTCCACCGGGACCAGTCCAGGACGCCCTGACCTACCTGATCACCGGAGAACAGTACCCCGGAGGTCAGTATCAGCTGGCGAATCCGGCTGGCTATTTTACATTCCGCGGTCTGATGACCTGGTCTGTAAACTGGGATCTGGATAACGATCTGGAGTTTGCAGGCAGTCACCGCTCCTTCCTGGATTCATTTGCAGCTGTCCCCGCCCAGATAGAGCTCACCATTATGCTTGCCGGGAGTCAGGTCTATTTGAGCTGGACCGATCTGACGCATTCCCTCTGGTATGTTTACCGGCTGACTACTCCTTATGAAATTCCATCAGCTGAATCACGCCTGGCAGTTACCACCGATCCATTTTATCTTGATGAAGAGGCTGCGGATCTTACTGAAGCCTATTACCTGGTAACCGCGGAGGAGGAGTAGTCAATGACGCAGGCATTCGTAAACCGGACAAATGATGAAACCTGACATTTTGATCGTGCTGGGAAGCTCCCGCAAAAAGGGCAATAGCGCTGTACTGGCGGCAAAGGTAAGTGAGGGCGCGCAGGCCGGAGGGGCGACGGTGGAATCGGTCTATCTCAATTCACTGAGAATAGGACCCTGCCAGGGTTGCAAGAGATGCCAGGATTCAGGATCCACCGGTTGCGTACTCAATGACGATATGAACCGGTTGTATTCCCTGATCAGGGTTGTCAAAGCGATTGTAATCGCCAGCCCGGTTTACTGGTTCAATATGTCCGCCCAGACGAGACTGTTTATCGACCGGTTTTACGCTGTCGGTGTCGGGCATAACAACATCCTCGGTGATAAACAGTTCGGCCTCGTTATGACTTTTGGCGGGGCAGATGTTTTTGATTCCGGCGCAGTTAACGCCTTGCGTTCCTTTCAGGATATGTGCCGCTACCTGGGGGCTTCAATCGCAGGGATGGTATCTGGAACCGCCAGTGAACCGGGGGAAATCGCAGAAAACGAACGGGTGATGGAAGAAGCTTATCTGTTGGGCAAAAAACTGGCTGAATATCACGGCTGAAAGTCTGACTGGCACACCTCAAATTTGACTAAACCCCTGTGCCATCTGTCACCTCTGCAACTTTTGTCAACCTGGTCACATCGAGAGTCTCGAGCAGAGTATGTTGCATCAGGTGACCAAACATCTCATCAGCTGTAACTGCGCTCTGGGGATGCGCAGACAACAATCGTCAGCGTTACAGTACGCCGCCAGCATCGTCCCCTTAACTTATCTATCAGTTGTCAGGCGCAAATTTTCCCGTGACCTGGCTTAACTACACTCAATATTCTAACAATGTGCGCATTGTTACCTGTACCGTTCATCGCTCCTGTTAACTCTGTTGACAATCGTCACACCCCATTGATCTGATACTGCATCAGAGTTCCCGTCCTAAGTAAATGATAATACGGCTATTCCGTTATTCTCTTTAAACTGGCACAAGTCGTGCTATACTAAATGCCATGCTGATATCGCCCGGAGCGGGTGACGGCATCAACCCAATGAAAGTGAGGCCTGCAGGTGAAACTGGAGTCACTGCTCAAACCGCAACGGATCGCCGTGATCGGTGCTTCCGAAAACCGTGGCAAGGTAGGTCATGAGATCTTTGCCAACCTGGTCAAGGGAGGCTTTGAAGGAGAACTCGTACCGGTCAACTATAAAGCTGACACTATCCTGGGATATAAATGCTACCCCTCCATCAGGGACTATCCGCAGGAGGTTGATCTGTGTGTGATCTCCATCCCTACACCGCTGGTAATGGAGGCGGTCAAGGATTCACTGGCAGCCGGAGCCAGGTCGATCTGCGTGATTACTGCTGGTTTTAAAGAAACCGGACCGGAGGGGGCCGCTGTTGAAGAAAAACTCGCCAGCCTGTGTGATGCCGCTGGCGTTCGACTGCTGGGGCCGAACTGTCTGGGACTGATCAATTCCCACCACAAGATGAATGCCACCTTCGGTTCCCACATGCCGCAGGAGGGGGGAATATCGGTTATCTCCCAGTCGGGGGCGCTCTGTACCGCTATCCTCGATTGGGCGGCGGGCCGTCACATGGGTCTGGCCAAGATGATCAGCATGGGCAACAAGGCTGACCTTTCCGAAACCGATTTTCTGAAAGCGCTGGGGGATGATCCGGAGACCCGGGTTATCGCCGGATATCTCGAGAGTATTAACGATGGCAACAGCTTCATGAAGGCAGCTCAGGCTACCGCACAGAAGAAGCCGGTTGCTATTCTTAAGGTGGGTGTTACCGACGCCGGCGGTAAGGCAGCCTCTTCTCATACCGGCAGTTTAGCTGGAGCGGACATCGCCTACGGCGCCGCCTTCAAACGTTCCGGCATTATTCGGGCCGACAGCTTCGAGGAGCTGTTCGATTACGCTACCGCCCTGGATATGCAGCCGTTGCCCCGGGGTCGCCGGGTCGCGATCATCACCAACGCCGGTGGTCCCGGTATTATGGCGGCCGACGCTGCCGAACTGGCCGGGTTGGTGGTACAGCCACTCGAGGGTGCTGCCGCCGCAGCTCTGCGCGAAAAGCTACCTGTCGCCGCCAGCGTGGCCAACCCGATCGATGTGCTGGGCGACGCTGATCCGCAACGCTATGTCGACGCGGTGGAGGCGGCCCAGAATGATGACTCAGTTGACGCGGTCATCGTAATCCTCACACCCCAGGCGATGACCAATCCAACCGAGACTGCCCGTGCCATCATAGCCTGTGCCGGTGGCAGGAAGCCGGTGTTGGCTTCGTTTATGGGTGGTGCGGATGTGATGCCGGGTCGTGATGAACTGGTGGCCGCAGGTCTTCCGGATTATCCTTCACCGGAAAGGGCTGTAGCAGCACTCAAGGCAATGGTCACCTATTCGGAGTGGTTGCAGCGACCACCACGGGTGTTAACCCGTTTTGCTGTCAACCGGCGCCGGGTGGAGAGAATAGTCAAACGTAACCAGCGAGCCGGCACCCTGCAGCTGAGCGAACTGGAGAGCAAGGAGATCCTTACCGCCTATGGTTTCCAGGTACCAATAGGACGCCTGGCGACAACCGCCGCCGAAGCTCTGGCCGCGGCGGAGAGAACCGGTTACCCTGTAGCGATGAAGATCGCTTCACCGGATATCATACACAAATCGGATATCGGCGGTGTCAAACTCAACCTCAACACACCGGAAGAGATTGTCGACGCCTTCGACCTGATGATGCTGCGGATACCCAGACAGGTGCCGGAGGCTGTGATCAACGGCGTTTATCTCGAGGCAATGTGTCGCGCTGGCCGGGAGGTAATTCTCGGCATGACCCGTGACCCCCAGTTTGGACCGATGCTGATGTTCGGTCTGGGTGGTATTTTCGTCGAGGTGATGAAGGATGTCACCTTTCATATTGCACCGATTACCGCAGCGGAAGCGATGCAGATGCTGGAGAGCACCAAATCATTCGCCCTGTTGAAGGGGGTGCGGGGGCAGTCCAGTGTCGATCTGGATGCAATCGCCATCGCCCTGCAGCGGATCAGCCAACTTGTAACCGATTTTCCCCAGATAGTGGAGATGGATATAAATCCCTATATGGTGGGTGAAGTGGGTAACGACTCGGTGGCGGCCGACGCTGTCATCAAACTGCGAGCAGACGAGGTAAAATCATGACAATCAGAACTGAAGCACAAAATAACGCCTGGCAGATTGCCAACGCTGATATGATTGCTACCCCAGCTGAAGCGGTCAAACATATCCGCCCCGGTCAGCGGATTTTTATCGGCACCGGTTGTGGCCAGCCGCAGGAGCTGGTACGGGCGCTGGTAGCCAGGAGTCGTGATCTGCCTGATATCGAGGTGATCGATTTTCTCACGATCGGTACCGCCACCTTTGCCGCCAGGGAGCTGGCCGGATCATTCCGGGTCAACAGCTTTTTCATCGCCGACGGTGTCCGTGACGCTATCCAGAGTGGTATGGGTGATTACACACCGATCTTCCTTTCCGACATCCCCTCCCTTTTCTCCTCCGGGCAACTGCCACTCGATGTTGCCCTGATCCAGGTTTCGCCACCCGATGAAAAAGGACGTTGCAGCCTGGGGATCAGCGTGGATATCGTAAAAAGCGCCGCAGAGAACGCCAGTCTGGTGATCGCCCAGGTCAACCCACAGATGCCCCGCACCCATGGTGAAAGCACGATCCAGCTCCACAACCTGGACATCCTGGTTCCGGTCGACCTGCCGCTGATTGAGATACCCTTACCGGAGCTGGATGATGAAACCCGCAGTATAGGTGAGTTTGTCGCCGCCCTGGTGGAGGACGAATCGACCATTGAGTTTGGCATCGGTGGCATACCGCAGGCAGTGGCGGAGTTTCTGCAGAGCAAAAAAGATCTCGGTATCCATACGGAGATGTTCAACGACGCCATCATTCCGTTACTCGAGTCGGGTGTGGTCAATGGATCACACAAATCGAGCGACCGGGGCAAGGTGGTGGCCAGTTTCTGTATGGGCACCCGGCGGCTTTATGATTACATCGACAACAACCCGGCTTTCTCTTTTCAGCCGACCGAATATGTCAACGATCCCTTCGTCATCAGTCGCCAGCATAAACAGGTGGCAATCAATATGGCACTTGAGGTGGATCTGACCGGGCAGGTCTGCGCTGATTCCATCGGTACACAGTTCTATTCCGGTATCGGAGGCCAGGTGGATTTCAACCGCGGTGCAGCCAAGTCCCCCGGGGGCAAACCGATCATCGCCCTCCCCTCCACGGCCAGAGATGGCACTGTTTCCCGGATCTCCACCAGTCTGACACCCGGCGCCGGGGTTGTTACCACCCGCGGCGATGTGCACTATGTAGTCACAGAGTACGGAACCGCCTACCTGCATGGTAAGAATGTGCATGAACGGGCCATAGCGCTGATCTCAATTGCCCATCCCCGGTTTCGACAACAGCTGTTGCAGGAAGCAATCGCCGCCCGTTATGTACGCCCGGAGCTGGAAGAGGTCGGCGGCAAAATCGTTATCGGTCCCCGGGAATTCCGCAAGAGCCACCTGCTTGATGACGGCACCCAGGTCAACATCAGGTCAATGCGCCCAACCGATGAACCGTTGCTGAAGGACCTGTTTTACGCCCTGTCACAGGGAACCATTTACTACCGTTTCATGTCAGCGCTGGATCACATCCCCCGCAAGCAGATCCAGGACTTTGTCTATATCAATCATCGTACCGATGTGGCAATCGTTGCCACCCTGCCGGAGGCGCACGGCGAAGATATCATCGCCATTGGCCGTTACTATCTGGACGAGACTACCAACTTCGCCGAGGTCGCCTTTACTGTCAGGGACAACTGGCAGAACCAGGGAATTGGTACTGTGTTGTTCAATTACCTGGCCAACATCGCCAAGCGCAACGGTATTACCGGTTTCACCGCGGAGGTGTTACGGGGTAACCGCTCGATGCAGAGGGTATTCACCAAGAGCGAATACCGGGTTGAGAGCTCGCCACAGGACGAAGTAGTCAGCTTCAAGATTCAGCTCAAATAGCGGGGCCGTTCTTCCGATGTCAAGCAGAGCCATCTATCTCTATCACCAGGAACTGGAAAACTCCGGCTATCCGTCAGGTTGTCCCTTCGATACCTCCCGGGCGGGAATAACCTATCGTATCATCTCCTCACTGGGACTGCTGAGTGAAACTCAAAGCGAGATTCCCCCCCTGCGGCTGGCTACTACAGAGGAGCTGTTACGATTTCACCAGCCGGCTTATCTTGCAGCCATCCAGCTGAGCGAACGGGGCGAGTTGAACGATCAGACCCTGGCTATGGGTCTGGGAACAGTTGATTGCCCACTCTTTCAGGGGATGTATGATTATGCCCGCCGGGTCGCGGCTGTTTCCATTGATGGTGCCCGGCTGTTGCTTGACGGCAGGATGGATGTTGTCTTCAATCCCTGGGGTGGCCTCCATCACGCTGCACCGGCACAGGCTTCCGGTTTCTGCTATCTCAATGATGTCGTGCTGGCAGCACAAACCCTGATCGCAGCGGGGAAAAAGGTGCTGTTCCTCGATCTGGACGCCCATCATGGCGACGGTGTGCAGAATGCTTTTTACGACACCCGCCAGGTGATGACCCTGTCGTTGCACGAAAGTGGCGAGAGTCTTTTTCCAGGGACCGGCGAGCCGGAAGAAATCGGTAGCGGTGATGGCGCTGGCTACAGTGTCAATATTCCACTACCAGCGGGCAGTGGCGACGAGATTTACCGGGAAGCTTTTGAGAGAGCAGCGCTGCTGCTGATTGATCAGTTCAATCCGGATATCATTCTCCTGGAGCTGGGTCTGGATGGGCTGGCGGGCGATCCTCTGACACATCTGCAGCTCACCAATAATATCTATGCGGATATCGTCAAAACAGTTGTTGCCCTCAACAAGCCGACACTTGCCCTCGGTGGTGGTGGTTATCATGTTGCCAATACCGCACGTGGATGGGCTTTGCTCTGGAGCATAATGAGTGGAGCAGAGGAACAGTTTGATCCGGCGCTGGGACTCGGCGGCATCATGCTGCAGAACAGTGACTATCTCGGTGGTTTGCGTGATCGGGTACTGCTCTCCGCAGCCGGGCAGAGTCCAGCCATTGCCAGGGAGGTACGCGAAACCATCAACCGCCTGCACACCCTGCTCCTTCCCCTGCAGGGATCAGACTAGCCTGGTATCTCTTCCGGTAGGGGAGAAATGACCACTTACCTCACCCGACCTCTCCGTCGAAAGAACGACCTGAACTCCGATCTCTGCTTCCGGACCAGACTGAGTTACTCCGCCCTGGAGACGCGAACCCCTTTAAAAAGCCGCTGTTCGTCACCATGACCAGTTTGGCACACGGTTTGCCAGCAATCCGAAGAGCAAGGTGGTCTGCAAAAGTGAACAGCCATTCCGAGGAGAGGTCGAATTGCATAACGGTATAAGAATCGTAAATTGTACTCCTTGAGCTGAACTGATAAATCGAAACCAACCAAAGCAGGTGTGGAATTGCTTGATTTACTCACACTCCAAACGACCTCACCCAACCCCAACCTGATCACCATCATCTTCACAGTGGTACTGGCTTTTCTGTTGTCGACCCTGATTGCCATCGTCTACCGCAAGACCTTCCGGGGGCTCTCCTATTCGCGTAATTTCGTGCAGGCGTTGATTTTGAGTTCAATCGTCTCCGCCACGGTCATGCATGCCATTGGTGACAGCCTGGCACGGGGACTGGGTATGCTGGGTGCATTGGCTATCATTCGTTTTCGGACAACCTTCAAGGATCCCAAGGACATCATCTTCATGTTCGCAGCCCTGGCTGCCGGCATCGCCTGTGGAGTGCTGGGCTTTGATATCGCACTGGTGGGGACCCTCTTCTTCTGCCTTATCGCCGTTGTAATCTATTACAGTCCGTTCGGTCAGGAGAGCACCTTCGACGGTCTCCTCCGCTTCAGTCTCGCTAATGACCTGGAGCCGAAGCGACAGCTGGAGGAGGTGCTGCAGCAAAATTGTCGCCTTTTTGCACTGGTGACTTTGCGTGATATGGCGCAGGGGGCGCGTCTGGATTATGCCTATCATATTAAACTGCGCCGTAAAACCAGCAAAGCGGATTTCCTGGGTGATCTGGCAAAGGTAGAGTCAATCAAGGGGCTCAATCTGGCCCTGCAGGAATCGACGGTCGAGCTATGAGAGACAGCTTCCACCTCCGACGGTTATTCAAACCACTCTACATCACCTGGGCGCTGGCGACCCTGCTGGTTATCCTGATTGTTGTCAATTTTCGCAGCGTGGTTACTGATTTTTACGGTATTGCCGAAAGCAGTGAAGTCGAGATCAGCTACGAAAGTGCGACTATTGTCAGACAGATCTCGGTTATCCCCGGTCAGGAAATTGGCGCGGGCCAGTTGCTGGTTGAGCTGGAACAACCGGATCTGACCGTTGAACTCAACCGGGTTCGGCACCGGCTGGAAGAGGTCACTGCCGACCGCGAAATCTGGTTTAAACAAACCGTAGCCCGCATAGCGGAACTGGAAGCGCTCCAGCTGGCGGCAACCAGCGAACTGGATTACCAGTTGCTGGAAACCAGGGCGCGCTTCCGGATGAACCGTGAGCTGGCGACGGGACTGCCCAGCCTGGGTGTCCGGTCAACTGCCGTTGAGAATGACAGCAGAGCGGAAAATCCTCTGCTCCTGGAGATCGAGCGTCTGGAAGCTGCCCGACCGCTGGTGGTGGAGCCTTACCGGATTCAGATCGCCCGCCTGGCAGAGGAACTGCAAACCGCTGATCCGCAACAGATTGAGATAAACCGGCTCACCCGCGAGCTGATTCTGCTGGAAAAGAAGTTGGCGCAACTTACCTTCAAAGCCACCACTCCGGGTCTGATTGGAGCGGTCAACTTCAAGAACGGGGAGACGGTTCCCCCTTACAGCGCTATCCTCACTCTGCACAGCCGGGCTCCCCTCTTTGTACGGGGTTATATCCACGAGAACAGCCACAACCAGGTTGCCGTCGGCCAGACAGTCCGGCTGGTCTCACTGACTGACAACGGCTACCAGATCCCCGGTGAAATCGCTGGTGTCGGATCACGCATTGTTTCCTTTCCCACCCGGTTGGCCAAACGCCCCGCTGTCACCATCTGGGGTCGTGAAGTAATGATCCGGATATCACAGGAAAACAATTTCCTGCTGGGTGAGAAAATCCTGATTCGGGTGGATCCATCATGAAAATCGGTAGCAGGAGTGTCTTTCTGGTTGTCAATTGCCTGGCTATCGGTGCTGCCGGTTTGCCCACCGGCTGGGCCGCAGAGGTGACCGGCGCTAGGGTCGATATCGGTGACTTTCTCGTCACTGCGCTGGATGACCAGCAGGTAGTGCACCGTGAGGAGCTGGTTGAGTTCCTGGAGGAAGCGCCGGGCAATCCCCCCTTTATCCGCTCTCTC
Source organism: Candidatus Delongbacteria bacterium (assembly GCA_016784425.1). GTDB lineage: Bacteria > CAIWAD01 > CAIWAD01 > BS150m-G50 > BS150m-G50 > BS150m-G50. Next base: position 9,197 of record JADHUQ010000017.1, read on the forward strand.
GAGTTCCGCACTGAAACCGATCGCTTCGCTATCGCCAACCAGAAATACAGCCTGCGCTTTTATCCGAGCAGTCTTGCGGAAAACCGCCGCAGTCGAGAACTGCAAACCACTGCCCTGGCAGCAAGTCAACGGGAGCGAGAACTGATCCTGCACCAGGCGCTGCGCTGGCGCTACCGACTGGTCCTGCGTTTTCTACACAACCGGGAGCTGCTGGAACTCAATCTCGATCTCCTTCAAATGCAACGGGATAAGGTTCAGGTTCTGAACCAGAGTGTGGCCACTCCTGATTTTGATATAGATGCGCTGGTACGGGCACAGGATCAGCTTACCACGACCGGGTTGGAAGTTATCACCCTGGAAAACCGGGATCGGCAGCTGGCTGTCGAAATAGGTCGCTGCTTTCCCCCCTCTACGCAGCTCGATCTCAACGGTGGAGAGTTGCCTGATGCTGTCCTGATCAGCAGTCTGCTCGATACACTGAGCTGGGCAGTATGTGCAACTTCACCATATCTGCGAGCCAGTCAGGCCGAGCTGGAGCTGGCTGGTGCCGGTTTTAACCTTATGAGGTCGCAGGAGCGGCAGATATTCAACTTCTTCAAAGTGACCTATGATTATGAAAACCGGTTGCAAACCAGCGAAGCCCTGTTCTTCGAATTCGGTATGCGGATCCCGATTCGCTCCGGCAATCAGCAGGAGTTGAACCGGAACCAGCTGGAGTTTCTCACCAGAACTGCCGATCATGCCGAGCTGGTCCGTGAGCTGGAGCTGGAGCTGGAGCAGGACAGGGCTGATCTGCGTGGACTGCTGGAGCAGATCAATCTGCTGGAAGAGCTGCAGGCACTTTCACCGGCTGAAACAACCCTGGCCACAATGATGCGCTATGAAGGCACCCCGCCACTCTCCCTGCTGCGTTTGCGGGAGAGCGCCATAAAAAGCGATCTGCAGCAGGCAGACCTCCTGTATTCGCTCCGTATCAAGTATATTGAGCTGTTGGACCTGAGCGGCACTCTTTCACGGCTACCACTGCGCAACTGGTTGTCAACTGAACTGGAGTATCTGCAACCCGAAGCGGGGCATTTGAGTTATGAATGACATCCTGCAGACAGCAGTCCCCTCCCGCCTCGACCGCTACGAAGCAAAATTCGTAATTCCGGAAAAACTGATCAGCGCCATCACCGATTTTCTCACCCCTTATTGCTCGCTGGATCAGTACTCCGCCAAAGCTGACGGTCACTGTTACCGTGTAAACAATCTCTACTTTGATACCAGCAGCTATCTGTTTTTACATCGGCGCCTGGAGTCGGTAGAAAACCGCTTCAACATGCGTATCCGTACCTATTCTGATGAGACCGCTACACCCTGCTTTTTTGAAATCAAACAGAAGCTGGTGGGTCTTGTCCGTAAATACCGGCAGCGCCTCGATGATGAAAGCTGGAGAGCACAGTTGGAGCACTGGGAGTTCACCGAGAACAATAATGGTGGTAACGGCGGGGGTGCTACACTCAGTAATCGAGATCTCTTTATCAAGCTGGCATTGGTCAATGGCGCCACACCGAAAGTACTGACACAGTACAAACGCCGGGCATATGTATCCAACATTGATGAATACGCCCGGGTTACTTTCGACCGCGAATTGCGTTTCCGCCCGGAGGAGGGCTATAACCTGATACCCGGTGAAGAACAGATGATCCCGCTGGACAACAGCACTATCTTTGATCCTGACTGCGAAGTGGTTCTGGAACTCAAATGCTACTCTACCCAGGTCCCTTTCTGGATGATAGACCTGATCAGGCACTTCAACCTCAACCGCCGCTGTTTTTCCAAGTATGTTACCGGTATCTCCGAGGTGTTGCAGCTCGATGACTACTATCGTTATTGTCGGGTTGTCCCCGGCACCAGTGATTAACCAAGATTGAAAACTCAGGTGGCAGCTGGTCCGTTGTCAAGATGTTGATATTTTTACTGTTACCAAAAGACAGAACCTGTAATCGCCTGTATGAGAATATGATGGAGCGTGAGTCATGAAGAATTTTCTGTCAATTGCACTGTTGTTGATTCTGGGTGTGCTACCAGCTGTTTGCCGGGCGGGCTTTTACGACATCAACACCATAAATAGTATCGAGTTGATTTTTGTCGAGGATAACTGGGATGAGATACTGGATATGCTTTGTGCTGCTGGTGATGAAGAGCGTCTTATCGGCAGGGCCATCATCAACGGGGTGGAGTATGACAGTGTTGGTGTACGCTACAAAGGAAACAGCTCATATAGCCCGGAGCGAATGAAGAATCCTTTCAACATCAAGTTGGATCATGTTATCGAGGGCCAGGAAATTGAGGGTTATGGTACGCTGAAGCTTTCCAATCTCTTTATGGATCCCAGTTTTCTCCGGGAGGCCTTGACATATGAAATCGCTCGCCAGTACCTGCCCGCCTCTCGTGCCAACTATGCGAATGTCTCTGTTAACGGAAATCTCTACGGTTTGTTTTCCAATGTGCAAGCGGTAGATGGAGCTTTTCTGGATGAGCATTTTCACAGCGACGATAATCCTTTTTTCAAAGGTGAATTTGAACCCGGACCACCGCAACCGGGTTGTCCAAACGTTCCGCCCGGGGTATGGCAATACCTGGGTCTCGACAGCACCTGTTATATGAGCTTCTACGAACTCAGATCTGATCAGGGTTGGAGCGAGTTGATCGGTTTTCTGGATATTCTCAACAACGTAACGGAAGAAATCGATCGAGTTCTCAACCTGGACGGACATCTCTGGATGCTGGCCTTTGACAACCTGCTTGTCAATCTCGACTCACCCATTAACATCTCACACAATTTTTATCTGTATCGGAATTCTGCACAGCTCTTCAACCCGATCATTTGGGATCTGAACCAGAATATCGGGAGTTTCCCACACCTGGGTGGACCACAGGGGCAGCCCCTGAATCTGGAGCAGATGCAGCAGCTGGATCCATTTCTGAATCTGTACGCGTATGATTACCCTTTAATAAGCGCCATTCTTGCTGACCCGACCCGGAACCGGATGTATATCGCCCATATGCGGACTATCCTGGAAGAGAATATAGCCAACGGCTCTTTCCTGACTCGCGCCCTGGAAATCCAGTCAATCATTGATGCTGATGTTCAAGCCGATCCCTACAAGTTTTACACGTATAATGATTTTATCGCCAATCTGGAGTCAGGCGTTGCGGGCGTAGTGGGTCTGACCGAGCTGCTGGAAGGGCGGGTTGACTTTCTTCTGAATCAGGAAGCGTTTCAGGGAGATCAACCGCTGATTGAGCAGGTTACCACACTTCCCGAAGTCCCCGTACCCTACACCCAACTCTGGATCACGGCCCAGGTTACAGCTGCAGAGACGGTTCATTTACATTATAGAAACAGCCCGACTGAAGCCTTTACAGTAACACCGATGTTCGATGACGGTCAGCATAACGATGGTGCCGGAAACGATGGTGTTTTCGGAGCGGTCATTCAAGTTGGTGCGACCACATGCCATTTCTATCTTTATGCCGAAAACAGTGATCTGGGACGCTTCTCTCCCGAACGGGCAGCGACTGAATACTATTCGATCGCAGTTGTCGGTGATGTTGTTATCAACGAATTCCTGGCCTTGAATGACAGCTGCTATGCTGACCAGGATGGCGAATATGACGATTGGCTGGAGTTGTATAATAATTCCGACTCCGCCATCAACCTTACCGGTTACTACCTGAGCGATGATGACAGCGATCCCACCCAGTGGTCTTTCCCGGACACCTCGATTGCACCAGGTGGCTTCCTGCTTATCTGGGCGGATGAAGATCCGGAACAGGAAGGATTGCATACCAATTTCAAACTCTCCGGGTCCGGGGAGATGATCATCTTTCTCAGTCCCCAGGAGGAAGTGATGGATGAGGTTGTTTTCGGTGTACAGGTGATCGATATCAGTGAAGGGCGTTTTCCGGATGGGACCGGGGATTTCATCCAGATGACCCCTACACCAGGTGCCACCAATCTGAATGGTGTAGAGGCGACATTGGCGACAAACCTGCAGCCCAACCGGTTCACTCTGTTACAGAACTACCCCAATCCGTTCAATCCTGCGACTACGATCAGCTGGCAGCTGGCCGCACCAGCGTGGATAAGCCTTACCCTGTTTAACACCCTGGGGGAACAGGTGGCGATATTGGCCAGCGGTTATTACACTGCCGGTCAGCATTTCGCTGTCTGGGATGGAGGAAACACGAGCGAGAACAATCTCTCGTCCGGTATCTATTTCTATACCCTGCGTGTTGGGGAGAGCAGCGAATCGAGGAAGATGCTGTTAGTAAGGTAGAAGCAGTTTTCACCTCCTGCGGCGTTGTTATAATGAGAATGTCGCTCCCTGCTGGCACCACAGGGGAACTTCTCGGATATCAACCGAATCCCCTGACTACAGCCGGCAGAAATAGAACCTTGGGTGACTCCTCATCTTGAACAGGGCCTTGTGGCTGCCGGAAACGAAGCTTCCCTCTGCTGGCACGATTTTCCCGGGGGACTCCTTCAGATAACGCTGGGGCGGATTCCAGAAAACAGCACAATCTGACTTAGACAGGTACTTCAGGATGTGGCAAGATCAGAAATTCTCCAGATCATATAAACAGGAGGGTCGAGATGAGAGTAGTATTGAAGACAAGTTTATTGCTGATCGCCCTGGTGTTGAGTGGTTGCAATCAAATCAAAATGAACAGCTACTGGAACGAGGGAACGATCACCATCGACGGTAATCTCGGGGAATGGACCGAAGGATTGACAATACTGCCTGATTCGAAGTTGGCCATCGGGACCAGGAACGATGGTGAGAACTTCTACCTGGCGCTGACAACAAAGGATCAAGACCTCATTCGCCAGGTCATCATGACCGGTTTTACCCTCTGGCTCGATCCGAAGGGTGGCAGAAAAAGAATTCTCGGTATCGGTTATCCCCAGCCCGCTCGACCGGAACGTTCGCTACCCCAACCCGGAAAGAAGAAAGTTGATCCGGCCGCTCAGGCCGAGCTGATGCGTACACGATTACTGGCACAAACAGAGATTCTAATAATGTTTGACGACGGGAGTATTACCAGGTTGGGCAAGCAAAACCCTCAAGGCATTGGTTTGGCTGTCCGCCTGGCAGCCGGGATTCTGCATTATGAGTTGAGGGTTCCGCTATCAACAGATGAAAATAACCGCCGGGCTATTCACAGCACTCCCGGAAGAAATATCGGTGTCGGTTTGACGACCACTAAACCGGGTCCTCCCCGGCAGGGTGGGAGTGGAGAATCAGGTAATGATATTGGTGGTGACTTCAGGGGTTCGGGTGGTAGCGGCAGGGGTGCAGGTACAGGTGGTGAGCGACCCGGCATGGCTTCCACCCAAAACTTCGAGCCTTTGAAGATATGGCTCAAGGTTAAATTGAGCGAAAAATGATGTTACCTGTTTTTTTCTTAAGACCACAAGCTATATGTAGATAAATTCGGCTGACAATTTTCTGCTGCGCTTATTTCAGGCTGCTGAAATAGCCGGGAACGGGGCGACTCTTAGAATGGAGACCTGAATTTAGCAGAATTCCGACTCTGAGGAACAGGCGCCACCTTCGATAAATAATGTGAGATTCGCTGACCCGCCCCTTTTCCCGCAGCAGCAGCTTCGGGCTCGCATATTACCACCGGCAGTGCCGTAAGTTGCTACCGGTTTAACAAAACCTCGAGATCTAAACAACATGCGCTATTTTAGTTTTTTTCTACTCTTGACCCTCTGTATTCAAAACCAGGTGACAGCTCAACCGGGATCCGGCCGTTCCGGAATGCCCACCATCACCCTCGAGGGAATTGTGGTTGATTCGACTTTTGAATCGCCACTCCCGTACGCCAATGTGTCGGTGATCAATCCCCGTCGTGATAAGATACTGGGCGGGACCATGACCGATCAAGCAGGGTGGTTCCATATCGAAGGAGTGACCCCCGGCAGGCATAATCTGGTGGTCGAGTTTATGGGATATGAAACCAGGACTATCGGACCACTCGAGCTGCTTCCCGGTGGTAGCGGACTGCATGACGTAGGACAGATTCGTCTGGCTGCGCTGGAGCTGGAACTGGAAGCAGTAGTAGTCCAGGGAAAAAAGCCGCTCTACCACCAGACAGCGGAAATGAAGGTCTTCAACGTGGCTCAGAGTACTGTTGCCACTGGTGGTACCGCCCTGGAAGCGCTGGAGCAGATTCCTGGCGTTGAAGTGGATATTGACGGTAAAGTGAGTCTGAGGGGCAGCACCAATGTGAGGATTCTACTGGATGGGCGACCATCGCTTATCACCGGTAGCGATCAGGAGATGGTGCTGGAAGCAATACCTGCCAACAGTATCGAGGATATCGAAATCATTACCAATCCTTCCGCCCGTTATGAACCGGAGGGGATGGCCGGCATTATCAACATTGTGCTGAAGGAGAACAACCTGGCCGGTATCAACGGTACCGTCAGTATGGGCGGATCCCCAAACGGAACCGCCGATATCTCCGGGCAGGTGAACTATCGCACCCGCAAGTTTAACCTGTTTCTCAATTCGGGTTGGCGGCATAGCATCAGGGAGGCAACCGGTGACAATTACCGCGAAACATACACGGACAGTCTGAGCACCATTATCGACCAGGAACTGAGAGGTGAACGGGGGGGCGATTCCCGGCTTGTGAAAACCGGTTTCGAGTTTTATCCAGACCGTAAAAACACTCTCGGCCTGAACCTGGCCTATAACAATCGTGGTGGCCTGCACGATCGTATTGTAACCACAGTGGAGACGATTGGTGATTCCCTGCTGAAGTATGACCAGAATTCCACCGGGGATAACGAGCAAAATCATCTGGACCTGGGTCTCTTCTGGGACCGCGACTTTGATAGTCCAGGGCAGAAGCTGTCGACCACAGCCGATATTTCTCAGGGCAGGGAAAACCGCCCGCATACTTTGACCACGACGCCGGCAGCAGGTTACGAGACGATTATCAGCCTTGATCCGGAGGAGAGTACCACAGATCTGGAAAGAGGTGTGGCCAATCTGCAGCTGGATTACAGCCACCCGGTCAGCGATCGGTTCCGGTTCGAAACCGGCTACAAAGGCACTATTCGTTATCTAGATAACCGCTACCGAAGTTATATCTACGATTCCTCTGTCGATCGTTTTCTTCTCGACGACAGCACCAGCAACCACTTTCGCTTTGACGAGAACATCCAGGCAGCTTACGGACAACTGTCGCTGGAACGGGGGATAGCCAGTTTTCAGTTAGGGTTGCGATTTGAGGCTGTTCAGACAACAACTAAGCTGCGTGATGCGGGTGAAGGTACTTCCGAGATCTACACCAGCCTCTATCCCAGTGGCGGCTTTACCCTGGACTTGTCCGATTATCTCCAGCTCCAATCCAGTTACAGTCGCCGGGTCAGGCGGCCCCGGGATCGCCAGCTCAACCCCTCCGTCCACAAAATGGACGAACAGAGCATCCGGATGGGCAATCCCCACCTGCTGCCTGAATACACAGATGTGATTGAGCTCTCCCTTTCCCGCTTCAAGGCAGGGATGAACACTGCTTTGACTGTTTATTATCGCCGAACGACCGACAAGATCAGCCGTTTCAAGGAATTACGACCGGATGGGGTTACGGTGATGACCTATGAGAATTTTGCCGAGGAGACCTCCAGTGGGATGGAGCTGGTCTTTTCGGGCGCTCTCTCCCGGAAGCTGCGGATAATGGCCAGCGGTAATCTCTACGCAGATCAGGTTGATGTTTCCAATCTGACAGACGATTTCGACGCAAGCTCAATCGGCTATTCAGGGCGGTTGTCAACCATCTGGAATGTCACTCCTGCAACTGAACTCATGCTATCCTCCGTCTACCGGTCACCGCGAGATATCGCGATTGGTGAGATTGACGCGATGGCATTCTGCGATCTGTCTTTGAAACGGCGGTTTCTGCAGGAGCGGCTTGCGCTGAGTCTGCGTCTGGGTGACCTCTTCAACTCCAGGGGGTTCAGCTTCAAGACTTTTGGTGAGAATTACTACCAGGAGAGCAGTCGCAAATTCGGTGGTCGGCGTATTATGCTATCACTCGAGTATCGGTTTGGAAAACTGGAGGAGCGAAGCCGCTCCAAGCGAAATCGCAGTGATGAGAATTTCGAACAGGACGGGTTTGGCATAGAGTGATGTTGTAAGGAGTATATCTCCCAAAAAAGGGTGAAAACCGCTGGAATTATCCTACTGTAAAACAAACACTTACCCAAAGCTGTGGTCGGACCAGTTTTCTTTTTTAAAAACAGGTACTTAAACCACATTTATGACCAAAAACAGCACTTAAACAGGGCTTTTTGGGCCGAAAAACAAAACGCTCAAATCTGGGCTGTCTGGGGAATCCCCAGACGATATTCTGTCACCAATATTTGGATCCAGACTAAAACAATCTGGAAGAGGTGCTTTGGCTTTTAACCTGGTTCAGCATCGCTGACTTAAGTTAGCAACATAAATGAAAAAAGGCTGCACAGTTTAACCGTACAGCCCAATTTGCTACTCTCTTAAGGGTGCCCAGCACCAGAGCTGATTTATCCCAACCTATTTAACATTGATCTCAGTTGTCAACTCAAAGTAATCACGCACGGTATAACTTTCATTCGGGTAGATGGTCTTGAAGTGACGCCAGGTAGGTTTAAAAGTGACCGGACCGTACTGCATGGAGTAATCCAGCCATAAGTAGGAATGGATGAACTCGTCATCATCCCAATCCATTACGGAACCACGATACCAGGCATTCAGAGTTCCCGGCCCCAGTGCCCCCTTCAGGCCGATATGATATGCCCAACCGCTAAAGGCATTGTCTGTTTCAGTGGTCAGAGCAATACCACCTGCGAAGGTGAACCCGGCGAAACTCGGATAAAGGTAGCCCCCGTATGTTGTAGGGTTGTAGACGTCGATAGTCTCCACGACAGCTTCCTCACCCAGAATGTAAGTGCTGTCGGAGTCGGCGATCAGCGCCGGGACCATTGTAGTAACATCGTAGCTGTCAATACCGTTGGCTGACATGACCTGGAGGAAGGCTTTGACTGGGCCAACCATAAAAGTAAAGCCACCACCCAATGTATACTGGTCAGTGTAGGTCATCCTGTCATCACTGTCGATATCAGAGGCCTGGTTGTTGTTGTCGACAGCATAGAATATGTCCAGAACGCCGGGGCCGAGTTCCGCGCTGCTCTTAACACCAGTAATCGACGAATTGTGATTGATGTTGAACGGAATCCCCACCGGTGCTTTGGGGTAATAATGGAGGTCGATCATCAGGCTCTCTTTCAGCGGTATACGACCGGCGTACCAGGAAAATCTGTTGGTCTTCTGTCCGAAATATGCCAGCATCCAGTCTGTCCCGTTTGTAGCGGGTGTGCCCATCTTGCTCCACATGGCTCCGCTTTCATGTCCAAGTTTCACGGCCCACATAAAGCCGCCGTCAAGTTCCGCTTTTGCGTTCAGACGCGCTCGGTACAACCAGTAGATATCGGTAGAGCTGGTTGAATCATCGCCGTTGGTTTTAAACAGTGCTGTATTGTCCAGGCGGGGTCGCACGCGTGCATCAGCGGAAAGTTTTATCTGGGCCGCTGCAGTAGCACCCAGACTGAGCATTAATAACACTATGAGTATCTTCTTCACTTTCTCCTCCAGTATTTGCTATTCCGGTTGTGAGTCACCGGCATGTATGGGGTATCTGTCTGTCGGTTCTGCTGTATTTGAGAACAAACGAGTTCTTGGATGTTTACGATGAGCGGGGGTAGTTTCCTACCGGGATGCGATCTGAAATCCTGTACCCAGGAATTGGCGGGGTGATATGTATCAACTATTATATTCAGAAATCCTGTCCGGATTTTGACGAAACATCACGACCCGTTATGCGGTCGATAACTACCTGGCGTGTTCACGACCATTCAAAATCGCATCAAAGTAGTCTCCGGGGGAGGTGTTGTCAAGGGAAACTTGTGGTTCGTCTGACCGGGAAAGCGAGCAGGATCACTTTGTGACCTCCCTGTCACGGCGGGTTACGCGAGAGTGGTCATTGATAAGCAGCTCTAATTGTTGCGAAGTGGCTGCAGCGTCGCGGTAGGATTGAGGCACTTCATGTGATATTCTCATTATATCTATGAGTTCCCTCTTCAGCCTGAATGTTACCATTTCCCTGAAGCCTCTCTCCCGCCAAATGAGGTAGCTTTGACTTCAGCCTCTGCAATGGTTACATCAGTGAGAAGTGGCCTGAGAAAGAATTCTGCCGTTGTTTTCCGCTTGACAAACCACCTGCGGAAAATTATAATTCTGCCGCAATCAGCATCTTCCCGCTTGCGAGCCACTGAAGATTGAGTTGTAGATGCCGATAAACAGACCACGCACCCCTGTTCTTGATTTATCCTGAGTTAATATCGATTTGCAAAGAAAGACAATCCTGGTCGCTGAAGCGGCTATTAAAGCCTGCCTTGCGACGATGTGCGCTCTCTTGCCACCAGGTTGTTTCGGATTGATTTTATAGATCCGAATAAAAAGCTTGCATAGAGTGGGGTGGTTATTTAGACTATATGTCTTGCGCAAAATTTGCGCAGGATTTTCTGCAGCGACCTGAGCCATCCGGTTCTAGTTACTGTGAGATTATTGGTCTTTGAAATAGTGTCCAGCTTGTGACGAGTTCAGGTCTCATTCATTTTTTTGAAAACAATTCGTTTAGAATATCACAACGGAGAGTTTGATCCTGGCTCAGGACGAACGCTG
>JADHUQ010000018.1 GCA_016784425.1 Candidatus Delongbacteria bacterium
TTACAACTGTCGCACCCGGCAGGTGCTCGGATTGCACGCTGTCCTGTCGGGAGGATTCCAGGATTGCAGTTATCGCTGCGGGAGTAAGTAATCTCTCCAACTCCTCCCTTAAAGGCCGATAGCGCTTTTGCTGTAAGGCTACCGTCAGCGATGGCACCCCCTGCTGCTCCAACTGCTCCATCAGCTCCATCCAGGGTTCAGCTGCGCTATCCTCCACCGGTTGGAAGTCGAGAAAGACGTGATACGCGTAGGCAGGTAATTCAAACCGCAGGCCATGCTGGTGCAGCTCCTCCAGTGAGCGGAGATACTCCAGTCCGGTAATATGATCGCGAAAACGGCAAATGCCATGGTCCGGCAATCCCAGTGCCGCCAGCAGGTCATGCTGATGGGATTCAGCTCCAGTCGGCTTCACCGTCGCACCCTGGTGGACCCGGCCACTGGTCTCGGCGTAGCAATTGTGATACACCACCAGCGCCCGCTTTTCACCCTTTCGGTTGCTGAAAGCATACACATTTTCGTCGCAGCTTCCATCATCTCTGGTCAGATCGTAGAACTGGAAGTGGGCCACCTCGGCAAACAGATAACGCCGGCGCAACAGGGGGAAAAGTAACCGCTCGTGGCGTGCCAGCATTTGAGGATCAGGTTGTTCAGCTGAACGAGGCCGGTGAAATTCCATACCGTACTTCTCTGTCAACCCCTCCAGTTGCCCGTGACCCAGCATCGGCAAACCGGGCAGTGTCGCCAGCAGGATACATACCCCCATGTACTTGTCACCCCGGCCAAATTGTGATACAGCTGACTCCTCGTCCGGATTACTCATAAAGTTGACATAGCGTTCCAGGATACGGGCATCCCAGGCCAGGGTCTGTTTGAGGGCAGTACGGTACTGGGAATTTTCCTCATCCCGCAGCATGTGCATGAAGGCGCTGTTGTAGACCCGGTGCATACCGAGTGTGCGTACGAAGTATCCCTCCATCAACCAGAAAGCTTCCGCCAGCAGTAGTGTGTCGGGCGCTTCAACCTGGATGCGGTCAACAACCTCCCGCCAGAATTCCTCCGGGAAATAGCGGGTAAACTCCTCCGGCGACAAACCCCTTTCCGCCCGGGACGGGATATCACCGCCAGTACCCGGCGTGGGATACCAGAGGCGTTGAAAGTGGCGACGCGCCAGTGTCATGGCTGCATCAAACCTGATAAGGGGGAAACGCCGGGCTACCCCCAGTATCTCCTGGATGATCGCTTCCCGTACTTCCGACTGTAACAGGTCCAGTTGAGCGGTATCATTCCAGGGCATCTGGGTGCCGTCGTTGCCATGATAAATATACCTCACGTCACCGGTTGCCCGGTCCACCCGTCTGAATACAACTGCAGCATCATCCTGGCGGCTGTAACCATCCTCCAACCGCAGCTCTACCCGCTCATCACCACTGAGATTTTCCCCGCTGAAACTATACCGGGGATAAGGTGGTTCCGCCAGCTGTACAAAGCGTTCCGGATGGTGGCGCATCCAATCGGAATCGATGCCGGTATGATTGGGAACCATGTCCCCGGCCAAGCGTATTCCCCTGGCCGCCGCCCGTGAACTCAGGTTTTCCAGCGCTGCCTCTCCACCCAGTTGCTCTGCCACCCTGTAGCTGAACAGCGAGTAGGCGGATGCCAACGCTTCGCCATCACCCATGATCTGTTTAATCCGTTGTGACGCAGGACTGCGCTCCCAGACCCCTATCAGCCAGAGTGCAGTGATACCGCGGGCAGCCAACCTGTCAAGTTCCGCGTCCGGGACCTGGTCCAGCCGGGTAATCTGAATATCCTGTTCCCGACTGACCTGCTCCAGCCAGACATAAGTGTTCTTGGCCTGCATCACGACACGTGGCATCCAGTCGCTGTCGAAACTGTAGCGTTCCAGGTCCAGATCACCCACTACGGGTGCCCAGGCAACAGCAGGCCCCGGACCGCCAGTTCCATGCCGCTGCAGCTTCTCCTCCTCGCGAATCAAATCCAGGCCACGCAACAACAACTCTTTCAAATGATCGCTCAGAAAGTCCCAGTGTTCGTGGATATAGCGCAATTGACCTGCCAGCGAATCAGGACTGGCTTTAACCGGTGCCCGCAGCTGCTCCAGCAGGCTCTTGCTTCCTGTTTCCTGTAACGGCAGTTTGTCAAAATACTGCTCCAGGCTTTGTATCACACTGCCATATCCGGTTCCACTCGAGAGACTCCGGTCATCGATCAATTCCCGTAAGGAGCTGCAGGCAGGGTTATCATTGTCCAGGTGCAACAACAGTAGTTCTTCCATGGCCAGCAGCAGATTTGAGGTACCGTCGCTCTGCTGGTTAAGCCACTCCTCCGGAGTCTGCCGACCCTGGATAATCGGGGTTGGCGGGAAGTTTTCTGTAAAGGAAGTCAATACTCCGATCAGTTCCTGGTAGTCGTACTCCTGCGCCAGTTGATCATTCAGTTTATGAAACAGGTCACTGTCCACCTCCTGAAGGTAGTGCGTGATCTGGTAGTGCATCAACTCGTCCAGTAATCCGAGGGCGTTCAGATCACCTGCGGCAACCGGTTTTCCGGGAGGATCCTGTGTCAGCCGGTGCTGGTTGATCCGGTCTGCCAGCTTGTGAACCGCACTGAAATCTGCAGGGCTGGATTCACCGGGCCGGTTCAATGGTGTAGTATTGTCGATCTGCAGTTGCCGTAGTAGATCGGCCCGGATCCGGAACTCCCGCTGTGATTTTTCCCGCAGGGATACAACCTGGGGTGGCTTCCTGCCACCGTTGTTCTGGTGGTTACGCCGGTTAGACTTCATCTGCAACCCGAGATTTGGACCGGCTCCTGCCGGGAACTGTGAGTGGTTCAGATATGAATCTACAGTATTTCCCGGTGCCTTGCCAGCAACGCTTCAATTACATTGATTGCACACCTCAGGGAATCTGTCCTGTTACAGCAAATCCGCGAAATGGTGGGAATGCCAACGGTACTAAGGTAAGGTCACCCGCATTGTTCCATCTGTAGCCGCTCCTGCTGAGGCGTTGGTAGAGAAGAGTCAACGGCTTGTCAATTTGATGAAGTTTAATGATATTACCTGATATCTGTATTATAATCATCAATAATCCACACTCCCACCTGACGGTTGGCCGATCTGGAGCACAAAAATGTTTGACTTCCGTGATTATTACCGTTCCGAGAATGAATCTGTTACTGAGAACTACCGGGAATCGCTCGAGGCTATTCGTACTATCTGCCAAGAAACTTCCGGCAGCAATCACAACGGTAAGATGGAGTACCGTCGTTTCTTCCATGCAATTGGTACCCATATCCTCCAGATGGCGAAACTGGAGGAGAGACTGACAGAGGACTATTTCAACACTACCCCCCTCGCAGAGCTGCAATCAGAGAATCAACCGTTGTACAGCGAATTGTACCCCGCTAACTATCAGCGGAGCTATGCGGATCCGCGTCATTGTGTGACGTTGTTCGGGGAGCGGTTCGGCCCACTGCTGGCAACTGTCTACCAGCGCTTCCGGCAGTTGATTCCGTTCGCTTTCCAGCATGAGCAATTTCATATGGTGGAGTGGAACCGGCTGTTTATTGCCGCCTGGGAATATGTCTCACAACAGAAAATCCAGTACGCTGAGTTGCGGGACCTGCTGACCGTAGTACTACGGGACCATAGTGTCGAACGTCAGCTGCGTCAGTTGCGTCAGAGGCATGATCCACTCTGGCAACCATGGCATGATATTGTTACCGGCTGCAAACTGGAGGAGTTGCGTTACCTGTTCCGTTACGGTACTCCAATAACCGAAAATGAGCTCCGTACCGCCAGGTTCTTACTGGAGTATCCACCAGATAAGCTGCGGGGGCTGGCAGAGCAGATCGCCACCGCCTTCCTGACCGGGTTTGTCAGCGATAATAAAAAGCGGGGGGAGCGGAATATTGTGACGGTAGCTTTCGAGGCAGGGCAGGAACCGTTGCTGCGCTTTCTCCTGGATGCGCTGCGACAAAGGGATCTGCAGCCAATCGTCATGCATCCCGGTTTCACGCCTGTCAACCGCCAGTACTGTTACGATCACCGCAACCAGCTTGCCCTCTGGATGAGCGAGGAGGGAATCAGGGAGAGTGAAGAGTGCTACGCTTCAGCCTGCGAACAACAGGCGGAACTGTTGCAACGTTTTGCCGGCTCTATCTATCTCGATGTCTTCGGCGAACCCCCCTTCTCACCCGAAGTCAAAAAGGAATGCCCCGAATTCAGTGGTGAGCAGAGGAAACTGATCAGCGAGCACCACTACCGCCGTTCTCAGATCAGCGAACGGTACAAACCCCGTGAAAGCACCAGCTTCTGTATGATCGCTTTTCCGTCACCACTGATCGGACCGCGTTACGAGGATATCTTCACCGATATCATGCGGGTCAACATGCTCGATACAGTGGAGTACGAGCAGATCCAGCAGAAGATTATCGACAACCTCGATCAGGCGGAATATGCTCATATCAAGGGTCGCGGACAAAACCGGACCGATATCAGGGTACGCCTGCAGCCGCTGACCGATCCCACCCGCCAGACCAACTTCTGTAACTGCGGTGCTGATGTAAACATCCCGGTAGGTGAGGTTTTCACCACACCGCAGCTGCTGGGAACACAGGGAACGTTGCATATCAGCCGTACCTACCTGGACGGTCTGCGTTACGATGACCTGGAATTACAGTTCCAGGACGGCATGATCACTGAATACAGCTGCGGGAACTTCAAGGAGGAGAAGGAGAACCGGAAGTACATCCGGGATAATCTGCTCTTTCCGCATGATACTCTCCCACTGGGTGAGTTCGCAATCGGGACCAACACCCTGGCCTGGGTGATTGCCCAGAAGTATGACATTCTGAACCTGTTGCCAATCCTGATCATCGAGAAGATGGGTCCACACTTCGCCATCGGTGACACCTGCTTTTCCCAGGAAGAGGATCATCCGGTTTTCAATCGGCTGGATCAGAAAGAGATTACTGCCCGCGACAACGAGAAATCACTGCTGCGCCAGAGCGATCCGCTGCAAGCCTATACCTTCTGTCATACCGACATCACTCTACCGTACGATGAGATCGGGTCGATTGCAGCGATAGCACCGGATGGCAGGAGAGTAGAGATCATTCGCGATGGTCGCTTCGTCCTGACCGGTACCGAACAACTCAACCTGCCGCTGGATGAAGCCGCAGCCAGCTGACAACAGGCCGGAGCTGAGCCGGCAGTGCAGTCACTGCAGCAGTTGCTCAGCCTGCAACAGCCGTTGAACTTAGACAAACATTTGATATTAAGGGATATGTAGAGCGATCAACAGGAGGTGAAGTATGAAAAACAGACAGATTAAGCTACTGCTGATTCTGCTGTTTCTTGTGAGCGGATGTGAACAGAAAGAGGCTGATCCCACAGCGGCCTTCTCTCTGCAACCAGTCAGTGGAACGCTGGATACCGTTTTCATGGTGGATGCCTCTGCTTCAAGTGATGAGCAGACAGCTTCTGCAGCTCTGGAGGTACGCTGGGACTGGACCAGTGATGGTAACTGGGACAGCGAATGGACTACTGAAAAAACCGCAACCCACCAGTATACTACGGAAGGGGCACACTCCATCAAACTGGCGGTGCGGGACGAGGATGGTAACACCGCACAACAGAGCGAAATCGCCACGGTGGCGCTTCCGATACCGCCTCTCAACACGCTGGTGATGGATTTCAGCGATTTTGACGACACCGGAATCGGGCAGTCCCCCACCAAAGGGGAGCAGGTGATGACCAGTGCCAACTGGGGTTACGCGGCAGCCACCGTCGGTATCTGGAATATTGTGATCACCGTCAATCTGGTGATCCCGGTGGCCGCATTTACCGCCGCGTTCGAGCAGGTTCCGGAACAGCAACCGGACGGCTCCTGGATCTGGAGTTATCAATTTATGTCAGGGGGTCAACCACATATGGCGCAATTGGTGGGGAACCTGGACGGCGACGGTTTCCACTGGGATATGTATATCACACGCGATACCCAGTACCTGGAATTCAACTGGTTCAGTGGTGATTGCAATCTGCTGCTGACCTCTGGAAGCTGGACTCTGAATCGTTCACCCAACGAACCGGAACCCTATATCGGCATCGCCTGGCAACGCACACCGGGAACAGAGCTGGCTGACATACGCTACACCAACATCATTCCCGGTTCACCTGCGAACGGTGGTTTCATCCACCACGGAATTGTGGAGGATCCAAGATATGACGCCTTTTACAACATTTATGGCATCGTAGAGGATCGCCTGATCGAGATTGAGTGGAGCCGGATGGGAAATGACGGTCAGGTCAGGGATGAGGTACATTTCGAGGATCCGGACTGGCATTGCTGGGATCAGCTGCTACAGGATATCGACTGCCAGTAGGAGACTTCAGACAGATCTCCCACCATCTTCGTTTCCGGTATCTCTGCGGGACTCTGCTAAGCCTCCACCATTGACAGTGGAAGTCTGACGATGAAGGTTGTTCCCACCCCTTCCTTTGTCTCAAAGGAAAGTGTGCCCTGGTGTTTGCTGGTTATCACATCGTAAGCGATAGTCAGACCCTGACCGGTTCCACGACCCACATCCTTTGTTGTGAAGAAGGGATCAAAAATGTGGTCCTGAGCCGCCTGGGGGATACCGCCACCACTATCCTCAATCCTGATCTCCACCCAGTCATCCACTGCAACTGTACTAATCCTGATGGATCCTTTGCCGTTGTTCCCGATTTTGTCAGCTATGGCATGGGCGGCATTGACGATGATATTCAGAAAGACCTGCCCCATCTCGTCTGCCAGACAGTCCACCAGCGGGAGATCGGGTGACAGTTCCAGATCAATGTCAGCTACATACTTCCATTCGTTACGGGCAACAGTCATAGTGGTTTCAATTATCTCATTGAGATCTTTCGGTGCTTTCTCCTTGTTGCCGGGGTGCGAGAATTCCTTCATCGCCCGTACGATTTTCGCAATCCGGTCGATTCCATCCTGTGACTGGTCGATGGCACTGGGGATCTCCTCCTCCAGATATTCCCAATCGACCTCCTTAACCAATTTTTCTATGTCGGCCACTATTTCCGCAGTAAGGGGATTTTCCCGGCCTGTTTCCAGCAGTTGCTGGTACCTGGTAACCAGTTTGAGCACATCGTTGAACGATTCCTGCAGGAAATTGATATTGTTGCTGACAAACTGGGCGGGAGTGTTGATTTCATGGGCAATACCGGCTGCCAGCTGTCCTACCGATTCCAGTTTGCGCGCATGCCCAAGTTCCATCTCCAGCTGTTTGCGTTCCGTGATGTCGCGACTGGTGTCGATACATTGAACGATTTTACCTGTTTCATCAAAAATCGGTGCTAACACAACCTCCACCTGGGAGGTTTGATGCTGGGCATCGTAATGGGTGTGTTCGCAAATTACCGGTGCTCTGGTTGCCAGCAGTTTATCAATCGGACAGGGGTCTTTTTCACTCTCGCAGGGAATTGTGGAATGGTGGGTAACCTGGTGGCAGGTCAGACAGTCCGCTACAGGATCCCGGCCTCCGTTCGATACTCGAGCTGCCTTGTTAGCCAGGGCAATCGTATGATCAAGGTTGATGACCATCAAGTTGTCGGCAATCCCGTCGATGATATTCTGCAGGAACGCCTGTGCATGTTCCCGTTCCTCCTCCATCTGTTTGCGTTCGGTGATGTCGATAAATGTCTCCAGCAGCATATCTTCACCATCGAAATGAACCTCCAGTACCGATTTTATGATCGGGATCACTCGCCCATCACGGGTCTGAATTTTCCGCTCAGAATTATCGATAGCTTTGCCATGATCCAGGACAGGACATTCACCCGGCTGGGCGGGGCAGAGATACTCGTTACACTGTTTCCCGATAACCTCTTCCTCGGAAGTGGCGCCAATCATCCGTAACACCGACTCGTTCAACCAGCGGATATTTTTCTGCTTGTCGATCAGTACAACACCGAAAGGCACTTTGGCCAGGATATTCCGCAGCGCGCCATGTGCATGGCGTAACAGTTCCTGTTCCTGATGCAGCTCCAGGTTTCTGGTTTCCAGTTCTGCCTGGGCTCCCGCCAGCTCCATGCGGGATGAAACCAGCTTGCGCTCAATCCGACCCAGGTGAATCCAGAATAATCCCAGCAGAAAAGCACCCGCCAGGGCTGCTATCAGCAGTATTGTCCCCAGAACTTTGACCAGACCACCCATTTGGTAGGTCGTATCATAAAAGAGAATTATATCACCAACATCCCGACCCCCGGCGTCCAGCAGAGGGGCAAAGCTGGTCCGAAACTGACGGTCTGCTGTCCTGACGCCGAAAACAACACTCTCCTGTCCGGAATGGTTCAGATCGAGCCAGGGTCGTATTTGTGCGACCGGCAGGTCGATGGTGCGAAAAGTAACCACACTCTCTGTGTACTCCTCCCAATCCTCCTGCCGGTTCATCAACCGTAGTCCTTCCTCCCAGGTCTCCTTTTTGACATACTGTTTGTCGATCAGGATGATGAAATCCAAACCTAACGATTCCTGTATCCGGCGGGTAATATGCTCGATCTCCTCACCCAGCTCGATGTAGCCGATCAGCTCCCCATCGATCCGCCAGGGACGTACCACCCGCAGGGTAAAGGCGCCCAGCGGTCCCAGCTCGATGCCTGCGGAGGTTTTGCCGGTCGCCGCTGCATTGCCCATAGTGAACCGCCTGATGAAATCACTATGGCGTTCGGGATCGTGTACCCGCAGGAAGTTAGTGCGGTCGGTACCATGGAAATAGAAATCGGTCACCCGGTACTGATCCCTGATCCGCTCAAATATCTGCCGGCTGCTCTCCAATAACCGGGGCCGATCCCTTTCCAGCCAGGCCTGGCGGATATTCTCATCCTGCTCGATGAAGTCCAGCAATCCACACATCAGCTCTGCATCTTCGTCTATCTCGAGGTGGAACTGCTGCGTGGTGGTGGTTACGAAGTCCAGAACTTCATTATCAATATGATCGGCCTGGAAACGATAGAGAGTTATAATGAATCCGCTCAACAGGATGAGCAGAACTAATCCCAGCGGTATAATTACACGGCGCCTGATATGTTCCTTCATGATCACGATAATAATCCTTCTTGAGAGTGAGCGAGCAGTCGGTCAGCCATAGACAAAAACTGCTACCGGTTAATAGATTGACTGAGTGGGTGGCAGGATAACATGAGGGTTCGGTCCAACCCCACTGTTTTGCGAAATGGATATCTTCTGACTGAAAGCATCATTTGCCTGTGCATTTCAGGATAATACTAAGTTAGTCGTCTGCTAAGTTGTTCCGGTCCCGTACTATTATTTATCGGTTTAGCTAAAGGTGATAATCACTCCGAATAGAGTAATGTTGTAGAAATCGAGAGGTACTATACCTGAACTCAGTTGCAGAGGTGGGGTAAGTTTGGGTGTTGGGGGAAATCAGATCGCTTCAGTGCGCAGGAATACAACGGGTTACAGCCGTTTTACCCGCTAGCGGTTTTTGCCAACCGGAGGATATTGCAGTTTGACTGGACCGTCTGCTCTGACTTAATTAAAATAATACCTTACGCCGACTGCGGCATTGATATCAAAACCGCTGCCCGGCAGCAGGTCAAGGATCGGAACTACCTCGAAAAATGCGTCGAAGGGGGAGGGGGTGAAAGGGAAATTGATCCCCAGCGGAAACCTGATCCCAAGGTGAGCATCCTTGTCTTTTTTGTGATTATTATTATTATCATTATAATCAACCAGGAGCAGACGAATACCTCCGCCGTAGTAGAAACGGAATGGCTGCGAAATTGTCCTGTAAAAGACATCATCGATATGCAGGTGAAGCGAGCCGTTTCCGGCAAGCGACCAGGCTAAGGCTGCATTCAGAGAGTTGAAGTCGTTCAGCTTTGTGACAGCGCAGATACCGGTTGGTTCACCGATAATAATGCCGATCCCCATATCGCCAGCTCTTGCCTGGGAAGTATTGCTGGCGAACAGGATTAAAAGAGCAGCGGTGGTGATTAAAAATCTCATGTTCAGTCTCCCAGGATTCGGATAAAGCTCCATTTGACAGTGTTCCATTTGATACTGTGCTGACTTGCGTCAGGGAATCTATCCCATTCGAGTGTACAACACAAGGATTAGTGTATTTCAGCGGTTAATTGCTGTTTTTTCAAGCAACCAGTCACGACTGATATTCACCAGTTTCCGGGTCAGATCCGGTTTGCGGGGATGCATATGGCCTGCATCCAGGATGATTACCCTCCTGGGCTCCGGTGTCAGCTGATGCAGCCTGCGCCAGCTCTCCTCCGGTATCTGGTGATCACTGGTGCCGTTTATAAGCAGGAACTCGTTACTCAGATGCGGCAGATGTGCCGCCGGTTCCAGTGGAAAGATCGCGGTGGCAGCCAGCCAGGCCAGCAGTGTGCGTTCCGGTTCCTGAATATCCACCAGGTTGGCATGGAGCAGGCTGCCGATGTCGGTACCGGCATAAGCGATCACACCCGGCCCCAATCGCAGGTTGTTCCCTTCAGCCAGGTGATACAAAGCGGGAAGGAACATGGCACCAAAACTGTACCCGGTGACAGAAATCCGCTCCGCATCTATCCAGTCAGCGGTACCAGCCCATTCGATCAGGGTTGCTACCTGGGCCGGCACCTGCAGGACTGCACGGCGAATCAACGGGATATCACTGATAGTGGTCGCGGCGTACCAGTATTCAGGACTGTAGGGATAGTGATAGATGGCGATGATGTTGGCACCCGGATCGTCGATCATCTCAAAATTGGCTTCACCGATTTCCAGACCACCCAGCACTACTATCAACGGTAACCCACCGGTGGGAATCTCCAGGGGCAGGCTGAACGAAACTGTGATCTCCCCCAGTCGCTCGGTAGTGAGCACAACCTGGCGGTAACTCCTGGGAGCAGTGGTGACATCCAGTTGGAAAGCGCTGTCCTGCAACACCGACACCAGTCCGGCATCCCGGTCAAGCGCGGCCAGCGGATCCCTGGTGCGCTCCCAACCGGCCCAGATGATAATCAGGAGCAGCAGCAGGGTGATGATGGTCAGCGGGATGACCAGGAGGGCTTTGAGGATGCGCATGGGGCTCCAGCGGTTGACAGCTGTAGCGTGGTACAGTTTATAGAAAATAGCGAAAGGAATAGAAGATTGGTAGATGATAAATTCCTCAACAGGAGAGACCAGCTGAAGCAGTTTTCTTAAGTCAACTGAACAGCTGTGGAGGAAAATCGTTAAGAACAGCTGGATTCAGATAAAAAAACCCGCCCTGCCATAATACCGACAGGACGGGTTTGAAGTGGAGACGGCGGGAATTGAACCCGCGTCCGGAAAGGAGCTCCAGGGATCCTCTACATGTTTAGTCCGACTACGTTTTTTCGCCCCCTTCGAAGCCGCCGAACACGCTCTAGGGAGTTATCCTCCTTAATCTTACGCTTCCGCCGGAGGCAATCGGTTGCGCCAGCCGTTGAAATGATGTCCGGACCAGGAGTAACGGCACCCCCTGGAGGGACAGCTACCTAGTTTGTGTTAGGCAGCAAGTGCATAGTTGTCGTTGGCAACTAAATTGTTTACCGCTGTTTTTACGAGCAGACGGAACACCTCGACATGCAGATCCAAGTCACTTCCAGCCCGTCGAATCCTGAACGTCCCCGTAGTGACATATATACCGATGCTTAAAATTAATCGCCTTTAAAGCGCGGTCAGCAAAGCATCGGGCCCACAGTATTGCTTCACAAACTAATCCCATTAGCGGTCATCAATTACTGAAACGTTGTATGCAGCAACGAAGCAAGCAATACTATAGTGTAGCCAACAACATCAAAGAGCGGCAGCATCCCTCAGGGTCATGCTGCATTTACAAACTACCTTTATCTAATGGTGGAGGCGAGTCTTTTTCCCGGATTGAGAGGAATTCATTGAGCTCCTCAACAAACCGCTCAATGTCTGTGACCTTGCCCCGTTGCAATGTTTCCCGCAAGGTACCCCAGATCGGTTCGCCGCATTTGATACAGACAATATTTCTTTCCAGCAGGAAACCGACCGCTGCGGGATAATCCAGAACCAGGTCCTCGACAAAGCTGTCGGCACTGACCATTCTGATATACTCCCGTGGTATACTCACCTGGTACCTGCGGGGTGATTGTCGGGGGCAAACCGGTTTTTTCGCTTCAGTCCTGTGACCGGGCAAGTTCCAGCACTCGTTCCAGAAACTGACGCTCCGGAAGACCACCATCAATAAACTTGCTGCTGTTGACTACAGTCCGTGGTACGCCGCGCACCTCAAATTTCTGGGCGAGCTCCATGAACTCCTGTGCTCCGACCATGTCACCGTTGATGTTGTCCCGCTCATAGGCCATCTGGTGGGCCAGGCGAACCGCCTGGGTGCAATGCGGTCAGGTGGGGGTTACAAATACCTGCAGGTTCAGAGGTTCGGTGAGTTCGGCAAGGGCGCTGCGGGTTTCTGGTGCCAGACCGGAATCACCGGCGGAAACCATTTTGATATCGTCCAGCAGGGCGCTGAATTCGTAACCGGCAGGAACGCCGAAGAACCGGATACCATAATCCCGATCCCCTTCACCCAGTAGAACAACCACCGGTGCCTTGTCAACACCCAGCTTTGCAGCCAGCTCCCGGTCACTGTCAAAGTTCTTTTTTTCCAGCTGCAGCTTGTCGGACAGCTGAACCAGCTCTCCCAGCAGTTGATCGATATCCCGGCAATGTTTGCAGGCTTCACCCTTCTCGAAAAAAAGCAGCTTGACCGGTCGCTCGAGATTTTGCAGCAGCTCACGGACAACCTGCCGGTCTTTCTCATTGATAATCGACACTGGAACCTCCCCGGTGTTCAACTGTCATATTTATAAATCAGTCGCAGCTCTCTTTGCCAGCTTTACAGCTCTGACATTTGTCACCGGCAGTATCGATGGTGGCGGTGCCCTGCTCTTTACGTTTGTAGTCTGTCACATAGAAACCGGACCCCTTGAAAACCAATCCGGCGCCGGCGCCGATCTGGCGGCGGACACTTCCATCACAGATGGGACAACCACTGCTGTGGGGTTCATCCGTCATCTTCTGGAACAGGGAATACTCATGTCCGCAGTCGAGACATTTGTAGGTATAACTGGGCATTAAATCTCCTTCAATTCAGCAGTACTAATAGCTTTAGTATTTCACGCTTCGTGGACTACGGAATCATACCAGGACATCGATCTGTGAAATACTAACAGGCGATGCTAAAGCGTTGCCTGTGGCAACGAAGCATCCATAACAGCTTTTAAAGGCCGTTTTTTGAGAATCGCCAATCAACCGGGTGGCCACTCCATACTGCGACCACCGAGCAGGTGCAGGTGAAGGTGATCTACCTCCTGCCCCCCCTGTCGACCACAGTTGAAAACCAGCCGGTAGCCTACTACCAGACTTTCAGCAGCGGCGATCTCCCGGGCGGCCTGGACCATTTCACCCACCAGCAGCGTGTCCTCAGCCTGCAGGTCATCGATAGTGGCGATGTGCCGACGGGGAATTATCAGAACATGTGTTGGTGCCTGCGGGTTGATATCCCGCAAGGCCAGCAGGTTGCCCCGTTCCAGCACGATGTCGGCCGGAATAGCTTTGTCAATTATACGACAGAAAAGGCAATCAGACATGGTGGCCTCCCCGTTGTCAGCGATCGTAGACTTCTTCTGAAGTTCTCATTTTACAGAACATTAATTATAGATGGCGATACTATTTTAAGCAAGTCTATTCTGTGACCTGCTTTAATAAATAAACCCCCTCATCTTTTCTCTATGGCGAGGTGGTGCCTTCGACTACCCTTGCAACAGGAGATTCCTGCAGGAGACTTACACTTAAAATTGATAGCACCCACTGACAGCAGAAATCACTCCCGCGGGGATTGCTGAATTGAGCTGGAGTTTAATCACGCTTGCGGTGCTTTACCAGCCAGTCACTGGCATCTTTCAGAAATGTCTTTTCCCGTTCACTCAGCGAATCAAAACCGCTCTCGCTGATGCGGCCCAGCAGCTCGTCCACCTGTTTTTCCACCTGCACCATTTTCTGCTGTTCCCGATCATGATTGGTGCGATGTTGCTTCATCCGTTGCTCCTGCCGTTGGGATCGCCACCAACGCTCAATCCGATCCCACCTCAGGTAGATGTAACCTACCAGCATTCCACCCAGATGGATGAAATGGGCGATTCCCCCACCTGACCGCCCAGCTGAAAAGGAACCACCGATACCGGAAAGCAGTGAAATGACCAGCAGACCCATGACAAAATACTTAGCCTTAACCGGCAGCACGGCATAAAGGTAGATTATCCGATCAGGAAACAGCATTCCATAGGCCAGCATCAGGGCGTATATCGCGCCGGAAGCGCCGATGATGTACTCGTGGTAGGTCAGGAACCCGAACAGCGCTGCCCCGATACCGGTGACGAAATAGTACCGCAGGAACAGACGGGTACCCCAGCGCCGTTCCAATTCAGAACCGAACATCCAGAGTACCAGCATATTCAACAGCAGGTGCCAGAGCCCACCGTGCAAAAACATGTAGCTTACCAGACGCCAGATTTGAGCCCCCGGTATAACCTGTGAGGGTAACAGCGCCAGAGCCTCAACCCAGAAACTGGACTTCAACAGCGATTGCAGTATGAACATGCCGATGTTCAATCCCAGCAGCCAGCGTACCCCCTGGGGAAGCATTTGACGCAGTGTCGGGCGGTAAGAGTATTGGTTTTGCATTTTGCTCCTGTTTTCAATTTGATGCCACCACAGGCGGATTGTTCCGCTAATTTAGCAGCTCCCGCCGGTTATTCAAAACGATGGGCACGGATTTCTTTGCAGGCTCAAACTGCCGACCTGATCTGGTTAATGTTGCAGCAACCACTCAGTCGCTCATCTGAGAGCAGAAGAGCCACCCCGGCGCGTCAGGGTGGCTCTGAGCTGGTTGAAGATCCTGCCGCCGTAAACTAACAGCAGTCACAGATTCAGGCTTGCCTCACAGGTTCCCAGATCAGTTGTCGGCCGTAATCTGGAAGAACCTGTTTGCAGACAGCGGTCGGGTGATTTCGGTTACAGTAGTAGTCCCGGTTTCGACAAATATCCCGAATGGGGTATCACACTCGTAAATGTGATACAGTGTCGCTCCCGGAACTGCACTCCAGTACAAGCGGATGCTGCTGCCGGTATACTCGATACCAAGATCAGTAATCTCCCCCGGCGGCACACTGCCGACCTCCAGGGTAACTGGAATCAGGAGAGTCGGGTTATCCGGATCATTCGAGTTTACCGTGATACTGCCGTTATAAACAGCCTCAGCCAGTCCCGCCGAATTCAGGTAAACATCCAGTATGGTATAGTCGTAGGGATCTACAGTTCCTGCCAGTTGACTGACCGTAAGCCAGGGGGTGGTGTAGTCGATCAGTATCGCCAGCTCATCATGCAGATAGGGGGCATTGAATACGATCTGCAAACCGTCACTACCATCCTGGTTTTCAATTCCAACGGTGCAACCGGTGCCGTCGGTAACAGTCTTATACTGATAACGAAAAGTGCCGTCGGCGTTGATAATCACCTGGAAGGTTTCCGCATCGGTGTTGCCGTAATGCACGACCCCGTCCCATTCCACGATGAAGCGCTGGTTGGCGGCATCGGCGTAGTAATAGATTGTGCCGGCGCCGGAGGGATTGAGATCGTCCCAGAACGGCGCAATCACACAGTTAGGCAAAGCGCTGTCAGGGATGCCCTGGTTGTCATAGGCATCGTCGGTAGAGGTGAAGGAGACCCAGCCGTTGGTACAGATCCGGATTGCGTCATAAGCCCAGGCGTAATAATCCAGGGTGAATCCCAATGGAAACGGACCGTAGTTGCCATCATCAGCCCCACCGGGAACTGTACCAAAACCGTTAATTTCGATCCAGGAGTAGGCCGGACCGCCCGGTTCGTCACTGTCTATCCAGAAATAGCCAAAACTGTCAGGCCCCCCCTGATTACGATTGAACTGCCCGGAACGGGGATCCGCTTCCCCCTTGCGCAGTTCCAGGTGAGGAACAGTTGTCGGTTCACTGTTGGTGGAAACCTGCATGCTGTAGTCCAGAACACCACCGCCGTTGTTGTTGATGGTCAGCAGTTCCAGCGCAAAATCGTCCGGTGCCAGCATGATGTCGAATACAGCAGGGCTGACTTCAATCTCCGCAAAAGCCGGAGCCCCCAGGGGGGGGAAGACAATATAGTCGATCCAGCCACAGTCGCTGCCATGACTCACCGAATTGTCTTTGTCGAAAATCCAGCTCAAAAGATGCTCACCGGTGGTCAACGGGCAGCTGTATTCGCTCCAGCCCTCCTCACCAGCCCAGGAAGCCTGCACCATATCGTCAATCTTGAAAATCAGATAATCATAGTTGGCTTCCGAAGAGACCTTGTATTGGAATGAGATATCGCCAGGTGCCACAACATCGACAGTCACCTGCAAAACCGAGGTCTGGTTGTTACCGATATTGCCGGACTGGGCACACCAATCACCCTCGTACGCTGCCCCGCTGATAATCCAGTTGGAGTTACCCCCCATCTCCCAGGGATAAGTGGCAAAACCGCCACTCTCGAAATCCTCCAGCTGCAGGCCGACAGTCAGGGAAAAATTGATGGTAGTGGTATAGTCGCCGGCGGTCAGGGCAAGCTGCAGCGGCAGCTCCTCACCCAGCGGGCAGTCGGCTGCAACTGCCAGTTCAAATGGATTTCCGCTGTTCCAGGCGGTCGTAGCCGGATTGATCGTCCCCCAGCCGCCCTCCCCGTCGGTGATAGTCAGCTCCGGATTCATACCCTCAAGTGTACCCACAGTTCCGGTCGCCGGTTGATTACCCTCATTGGCCAGTTCGAGTGTCAACCAGGCAGTTTCTCCCGGATCGAGCACACCGTTACCCCCATCATCAATCAGAGTGGCCACCAGTTGCAGATCTGGTGTCGGTTCCAGCGGGGTGAGGACAACATCAACCACTGTCGGCAGATCACTACTCACGAAAACACCAGGAATGGTGGCTGTCTCATAGAACTGCTTGCTGATCACCAGGGTGTAGAAACCGGGTAAGCAGAGGCGATGATAGTCACCAACTACCGGGTCACTATAAGTTTCATGGTCATTACCAGCCAGCTCAACCGTGGCTGCCAGCGGCAGACCGGTGTCGGCATCGGTGACAATACCCCGAATTCCCTCCAGACAATATTCCATGTAGGCCAGCATCGATTCCCGGTTGTCGTCCCAGAGCTGCGGCAGATAGGAAGCGTCAGGCCAGGAGGTGTTACTCAACTCGACAGTGACCTCCATATTCCCCATCCAGACATAGTTCCAATCCTGCATACCACCGTAAATACAGTACCAGTCGGCGCCGTTGGTGATACCATGATAGAAGTTGCCGTTCCACATCGGCAGATTGGACACGGAGTAGGTTTCCGACATATCGACAAAAAGATCCTCATCCGGCGAAGGGGAAAAGGTGTTGGTTCCTTCCGGATTACTGTCGAAAGGATAATTGACCACCACCGCGCCGGTATGGAAATTGGCCGACAGAATGAAATTATGGGCCGCCGTCCAGTTCATTATCAGGCCGGTTTCCGGTTCGCGACCGTCCGGGGTGTTGATCGGATCGTCGTACTGATCCGGAAAATTGCGGTTAAGATCGACCCCGTTGGCGTTGGTGCGGTTGCCGGCGTTGTTGCCATCCGGGTTCATCATCGGCAGGATGAAGAGGTTGATATTATCGATGATTGCGGTGTAACGGGGGACGGTGCCATAGCCATACAGCAGCAGGTCGCACAACTCCAGCAACAGCTCCGTTCCGACCGGCTCGTTGCCATGAATGGTGGATATATACTTGAACTCAGGTTCATTCTCTTCAATCGTGGGATTGTCGGTTATCTGCAGTACCCACAGCTCCCGGCCCTGCACGGTCTGGCCGATACTGAACAGCTGGGTGATATCGGGAAAGGTGTCATGCAGATCCTGCAGGTAACCGGTCAGCTGGCTGTAATTGTGATAATCACGCCATCCACCATCATCGCGGCTGGTTGCCTGCAGGTGCAGGAACATCTCATAAGCCTGATCTGGTATACTGTAGGGCTGCAGCCCCAGCTCCAGCAATTTTTCCAGTTCGGCGGTGTTGAGCCAGAGTTCAACCTCGTTATCATAAACCCGATCAACCTGATAATGCCCCCGGGCCAGCAGCTGCATCTGCGGGGGTGTGACATCGTCGATCTTCATCAGACTCCGGGTAGCCTCAACCTCGACTGCAGACGCCACTGCTGTTTGCAGGATCAAGGTTATCAGAATGGAGGAGGTGATCATCCATCTTTGCATGGTTATTCTCCTTTAAGGATGCTGGAAAAGCAGTTCAGATCAGCTGATTGTGCACCTGTAAAAGTACGCCGCTGTACTGAAAACTGCAATCAGGATAGCCCGGTGGGTAACATTCGTGAGAACATTATGGCAAAGGGTCTGCGGTTGACAGCCGCCCAGGTAGTGGCTCTGGTCGACGATAGCATGCCGGTTGGCGACACTGGCTGCAGATTTGTGCTGCTGTATAGATTGCTTGAAAAAAACGGGCATTGAATCATGGCATACCTATATTGTTGCGACCATAAACCAACGAAAGCAGTCATGAAAATTCACCTTACAGATCAACCGGGACTGGCCTCTCTGGCGCATAAGTGCGGTTGAGCGGCTAAACTGGACCCGGTCGGGTTGAACCAGATATTAGCTACCGTGCCGACACAACTGGACCCTCGGGTACTGGTCGGTATCGATACCGGGGATGACGCCGGTGTCTACCGTCTGAATGATGACGAGGCGCTGGTAGTAACAGGTGACTGGATCACGCCGCCGGTGGACGATCCTTATCTGTTTGGACAGATAGCTGCCGCCAACGCGTTGAGCGACATCTACGCCATGGGTGCCCGCCCGATAACGGCCCTCAATCTGCTCGGGCTGCCGGATCAGCTGGCGATGGAGGTGTTTCAAAAGGTGTTGGCCGGTGGTTTGAGCAAGATCAGCGAGGCGGGGGCGGTGCTTATAGGTGGCCATACTACCGACGATCCGGAACCGAAATATGGTCTGGCGGTCAACGGTCTGGTACATCCAGATCGGATACTGCGTAATTCCACAGCTGTTGCCGGCGACCGGCTGATTCTGACCAAACCGCTCGGAACCGGGGTGATCATCAACGGCAACAAGGCTGGTAAAACCCTGCCGGAGAATATGGAAGCTGTGATACGCTCCATGACTACCCTCAACCGCGCCGCAGCGGCGACGATGATCGATTTCACTGTGCATGCCTGTACCGATATAACCGGTTTCGGGCTGGCAGGACACGCCGGCAAAATGGCCGCCACCAGCGGGGTTACCCTCCGGATTAACTTTGACATGTTGCCTTTTTTTGACCAGGCGGTGGAACTGTATCACGCCAAAGTCGGCACCGGTGCCAACAAGCCCAATCACGAGCAGGTAGCTGCGGAGTTGGAGTTCACCCGGGAGGTTAGCTGGAAGGATCAGCAGCTG
>JADHUQ010000019.1 GCA_016784425.1 Candidatus Delongbacteria bacterium
CAGCCTGCCGTTGAGGTTTTACTTTGACAGGGTCATCGGTCATCTGACCCTTTTTATTATCCCCATCATGATAACTTACCGGTTCCAGTGATTCGACAATTTTCAGATCCAGCTTACGTTCGTCGACGCTGCAACGAGTAACCTCAACCACAACCGGTTGGCCGATCATAAAGCGGACCCCCTGTTTGCGTCCAGTCAGGGTCCAGGCTTTTTCGTCATAAACATAGTAATCATCCGCCAAAGCCGCCACCGGCACCAATCCATCCGCCAGTATTTCCTCCAGCTCGACAAAGAGACCGAATCGCTGGATACCGCGGATAATCCCCCGGAACCGCTCACCAACCTGATCCTCCAGATAGAGCAGCTGCTTGACCTTGATCGATTCCCGCTCCGCTTCCATGGCGTTGATTTCCCGGGTTGAAGAGATCTGGGCCGCCCGCTTCAACTCACGCTCTGCCAGCGTCTCGCCATGCGCCTGCTGTTTGAGAATACGGTGAATCAGCAGATCTGGATAGCGGCGGATGGGGGAGGTAAAATGGGTGTAAGCCTCAAAAGCGAGACCGAAGTGACCCCGGTTCTCGACACCATAACCTGCTTTCATCATACTGCGCAACACGACCTGCTGCAGAACGAGTTCCAACTCCTTGCCCCGGAACTGCTGCAATATCTGCTGCCAGGTGATGACGTTTCGTAAAGCTTCCTCGTCAACATCGACGCCGAGGTGTCTGATGAATTCTGTGAAGCTGAGCAGCTTCTCCCCGGAGGGAACATCGTGTATCCGGAAAATAGCGGGGACATCAGTAGCCAGCAGGTGCTCCGCCACGACCCGGTTGGCTGCCAGCATGAATTCTTCGATCAGACGATTACTGTCCATCTGATGAATTGCCTTTACCGACACCGGTACTCCCTCCTCGTCAAGCTGGAAGCGGGGTTCAGGTGTACTGAAATCCAGACTTCCCGCACGGAGGCGGTGCCGCAGCAGTTTGCGAAAGAGATGGTTCATGTAGTAAAGACTGCGCTCGACCGGATCAGCCAGCTCTTTCTGAGGGTCGTAGTCCTGCCGCTGCGTGAGGGGAAACCCCTCCAGAATAACCTGAGCTGCCTTGTAGTCAAGCCTGCGTGCACTGCAGATCAGGCTGGGGAACAGCTCATAACTGCGGCGGCGCCCCTGCCGGTCATAGTCGATCAGGCAGGTCATGGCGTAACGATCCTCACCCTCCCGCAGACTGCAGAGATCGGTACTGAGGCGATGGGGGAGCATCGGAATTACTTCGCCAACCAGATAAACGGAAGTACCGCGCTGCAACGCTTCCTGGTCGAGTTTACACCCGGGACGTACATAATGTGATACATCGGCGATATGCACTCCCAGCCGGTAACCACCATCCGGCAAGGGTTCCAACGAGACAGCATCGTCAAAATCACGGGCGTCATCCGGATCAATGGTAAACAGTGTCCAGTGGCGCAGGTCACGTCTTTCCAGAGGCTTTTCAAGATCGGTCTGCAGCTGAACCAGCTCATCCAGCTGCTCTGCTTCCTGCAATACCGCCTCAGGAAAATCAGCCTCCAGCAGCCAGGTGCAGCGAATTGTCTCCTGCAGCAGTTCCGCCCGGGAGGCCTCGGCGTAAGTACGTATCACATCCGCTTCAATTACCGTGCGTTGGGCCCGCTCTTCACGGTAGATCAGACGCACCAGGACATGCATCCCCTCTTCCAGTGCCAGTTGGGAGTGGCGGATAAAAACCGTCCCGGTAAGCGGGGCGCCGTAAGGAACCAGAACAAAGCGGCGTCCGTAGCGCTCAATACGGCCTACCAGCTGTTTCAAACCTCGTTGCAAAATCGCAGTCACCCGTCCCTCCGCACCGGCACCACGCTGAGGTGCCTGCGGCCTGACCTGGACAGTGTCTCCCTGAACAGCACCGCCGAGATCCACCCTGCGGATAAACATCCGTTCAGAACCGTCTTCCGGCATCACGAACGCTTTGCCACTGCTGGTAAGATGCAGGACACCGCTGATACCATTTGCAGCTGCAACAGATTGTGGCAGGCACCAGGTACGCTTGGCAGCGCGGAGGATCTCACCTTCTCGCAAAAGCGCAGTCAGGCGGATTTTAAAATTCTCATAATTACCGGGACGCTGCAGGCGGTTGTAAAGTTCCCGGGTGCGCAGCTTACCGGCTGCGGTAATTGCCGCGATGATATCCTGTCGAAGTCTTTTTTCGCTCTTCTGGTCAGTCATGACTCTTCTCTTTCTCTCTACGGCTATCTTAAGGAATCAGCCTGGTGTTGCAGCAAACAGTGGCCCTCACTTCCTGGCGACCAGAAAACGGGTACGCCCGGCAAGATCAGGCAACAGCTTCACTTCTTTGAAATTGTTCTGGAACAGCTCACCTGCCGCCAGGGCTGCGTGCGCGGGTAGTTCACAGAAGATCATACCATCGTCCCGCAGCAGGTTGCCTGCACTCAGCAACCGGTAGAAGGCGAGACCATCGCTACCGTCGCAAAGAGCCTCTTCCGGTTCATAGTCCCGTACATTGCGTGGAAGTGTGTCACGTTCCATGTTTGAAATATAGGGAGGGTTGCTGACGATTACATCCCAGGTTTCACCCGTTGCCAGCTTGAATACGGATCCGGTAACCAGCTCCACTCTCTGCTCCAAATGATGGGTGCTGAGATTGCGGCGGGCCAGCGCTATCGCTGCCGGTGAGATGTCGAGTGCTGTGATGCTGGTAGTGGGCGGAAGGTGGCGTGCCAGGGCAATCGCGATACAGCCGGATCCGGTGCCCAGGTCTAGTAAACGACGTGGTTGTTGCGGTTCCAGCCGCTCCAACACCAGCTCCACCAATCCCTCCGTTTCCGGTCGCGGTATCAACACACCGGGTGCGACAGCGAGGGTAAAATCGTAAAAATCTGTCTCACCAACAATATACTGTACCGGTTCATGGTCTCCGGCGCGACGGACCTGTTCACGCAGACGGTCCAGCTCCTGCTTACTGACAGGTCGGTCGTATTCCACATACAATCCGATCCGTTTCAAACCCAGCAGGTGGCCGCATAAAATCTCCGCCGTCCGGCGGGGTGACTCCATACCTCTGGCGGCGAGGTATTTTTCGGTAGCCTGCAACAAGCTCAAAACCGTCCATTGCTGCCGGTCAGCCTTACCAGTCATGCTGTAGTTTTTCCATCTTGTCTGCCAGGCGCAGGGCGGCGATGATCTCCTCCAGATCACCCGCCAGTACTTCATTCAAACGGTAAAGAGTCAGGTTAATCCGGTGGTCGGTTACCCTGCCCTGCGGAAAATTATAGGTGCGTATCTTGGCACTGCGATCACCAGTGAGTACCTGGGAGCGCCTGGCAGCAGAGCGTTTCTCCTGCTCCTCAGCCTTTTTCTTCTCGTAAAGCCGCGATACCAGGACCTTCATCGCCTTGGCCTTGTTTTTGTGTTGCGATTTCTCATCCTGGCAGGTGACAACCAGATTGGTGGGCAGGTGGGTGATACGCACCGCGGAATCGGTAGTATTCACCGACTGTCCGCCGTGACCGGTGGCGCGATAAACATCGATACGCAGTTCGGTAGGATCGATATTGATTTCCACCTCGTCTGCTTCAGGCAGGACAGCCACTGTTGAGGCGGAGGTGTGAACGCGACCCTGTGATTCAGTCTGCGGTACCCGCTGCACCCGGTGTACTCCCGCTTCGTACTTGAGCTTGCCAAAAACATCCTTACCCCGGACACCAAACACAATCTCTTTGAACCCGCCCATTCCCTGGGCGTTGGTGGAGAGGGTTTCCACCTGCCAGCGTTGCAGTTCCGCCAGCCGGTTGTACATGCGGAAGAGATCGCCTGCAAACAGCGCCGCCTCTTCCCCACCGGTACCGGCGCGTATTTCCATGATCACATTACGGGAATCATCCGGATCGGGCGGTACCAGCAGCTCTTTCAGCTGGTTTTCGAGCTGGAGCGATTCCTCTTCCAGACCGGCAGCCTCCTCACGCGCGAGTTCCTGTAACTCGGCGTCATCTTCCTCCTGTAACAACTGGCGGGTTTCACCCAGCTCCTGTTCCAGTTTCATCCAGGCTTGATATCGCTCGACAACCTGTCCCAGGTGGTTGTGTTCGCGACTTAAACGGGCGAATTCGTTCTTGTCGGTCGTAATACCGGGTTGGGACAGCTGCAGGGTAAGTTCCCGATACTGATCGGTAACTGCCTCCAGTTTATGCTTTAGATTCATGATGGTGTCTCCACACAAATATCAGCGGGATTGAGGTCAAACAGGGCGGCAGGTGTAAAACAGCTAACCAGGAAGTTCCTGTTCAGAGTCACTGTGCAGGACTGCTCGTTGCGGATCGATGGCGTGGTTGAGGGAGGTAGATAGTGCTACCAGGGCTACTTCAAGCATCGGGGAATCCGGTTCGCGCGTAGTGATACGTTGCAGCCAGAGACCCGGTTTGACAATCTGCCGACCCAACCAGCTTCCCTGGTAGCGGGCGGAGATCTTCAGTATCTCAAAAGAGAAACCGGCTACCAGCGGGATAAAGGGAATGTGAACCACCAGTCGGTGGAGGGCTGAACTGTAATCGCCGGCCAGTGCGATGATGAGGGCGTCGATCAGCATGAACACCACCATCGTCATCAGGGCTACGATCAGGACAAAACTGGTACCGCAACGGGGGTGGAAGCGGGAACACCGCTCCGCATTATCAGCAGTAAGTTCAACCTGCTGTTCGAAAGCAGCAATCGACTTGTGCTCTGCACCGTGATACATAAAGAGACGACGGATATCGCGCGCGAGGGAGATAGCCCAGAGGTAACCGATCAGCAAAGCAATCCGCATCAATCCGGCGATAATATGAAAGATAATCGGATTGGAGCCGGGCTGGATAAACCCGGAAACAAGGTAGGGTAGATAGACAAACAGACCCAGACCCAGACCGAAAGCAACCACTATCATCAGCAGATTCAACAGCTTGTTCCACCACTTCTCCTCTTGAGCGGCAGAGCTGCCCGGTTCATCTTCACTGGCGATCTCAGCGCTCCAGTTGAGGATACGCATACCGATGGTCAGCGATTCCCAGAGAGCGGCAATACCGCGCAACAGGGGCGGGTGCCAGAAACGGATCCGTTTAGACAGCGCTAGATAGGGTTCCAGCTTGACCAGCACATCGCCCACGGGACGGCGCACCGCCACGGCAATAGCGTCCGGGGAGCGCATCATGACCCCTTCCAGAACGGCTTGTCCACCGACGGCCATCGACTCCGTCTCCTCTTCTGCCCGCGCCAGCCAGCCGCTGGCTACAACCTGTGGCAATATCGTCAGTATCTGTCTTATGCGTTTCACGCCATTGCTCCGGTATTCTTCAGGAACACCGCCCGCGTGACACCTGAAAAAAAAACGGAACCATCTCGATTCCGTTCTTTATTCAGTGACAGCGGGAGGTCGGTCCGCTCATTTCTTTTCGTCCTGCAAATGCTGGTATTTCTTACGGAATTTGTCCACGCGACCGGCTGTATCTACCAGCTTCTGTTTGCCGGTAAAAAAGGGATGGCATTCGGAACAGATTTCCAGTTTGACATCACCGTTGGTGGTTCGTACCTGGAACGTGTTGCCACAGGCGCAAGCCACAGTCGCTGTTTCATATTTGGGATGGATTTTGCTTTTCATGATTTCGTCCTTTACAGCCATTTTTTGAGACTAAAATGTTATCGTAACGGGGGCTGTTAAGCAAGTTTTTTTTATGCAGTTACCATAAATTCTGAAACTGCCTAGTCCATGCGCTTCATCAGCTCGAAGAATTCCTGATTGTTCTGGGTCTCGCGCATTTTCTCGATGAGGAACTTGATGTTCTCTTCGGGCCGTTTTGAGGACCAGAGATTTCGCAGAATCCAGATGTTGTTGAGGATCTTGCGGTCGAGCAGCAGCTCCTCCTTACGGGTTCCGGAACGATTGATATCGATAGCGGGATAAATCCTCAGATCGGCCAGCTCCCGATTCAGTACCAGTTCCATGTTACCGGTACCTTTGAATTCTTCAAAAATCACCTCATCCATCCGGCTGCCGGTTTCGACCAGTGCAGTTGCCAGGATAGTCAGGCTCCCCCCCTCCTCAATATTCCGGGCGGCACCAAAGAATTTCTTTGGTTCGTACAGGGCCATCGCGTCAACCCCGCCGGAGAGGATACGACCGCTGTGCGGCGCCTCCGCATTGTGTGCTCGTGCCAGGCGGGTGATACTGTCCAACAGAATGACTACATCGTGACCATACTCCACCAGCCGTTTGGCTTTGTTCAGGACCATCTTGGCTACCTGAACATGACGCTCCGGCTTCTCGTCGAAAGTAGAACTTACCACCTCGGCATCTACCGTACGCTCCATCTCGGTAACCTCTTCCGGTCGCTCATCGATCAGCAGAATTATCAATACTGTTTCAGGATGATTGGTGGTAATGCTGTTGGCGATTTTCTGTAGCAGTACAGTCTTGCCGGTGCGGGGTGGTGCCACCAGCAGTCCACGTTGACCTTTCCCGATCGGTGTGAAAAGATCCATGATTCGCATGGAAATCTCACTGGCCTCGCGCTCCAGCATGAACTTCTCTTCAGGAAACAGTGGAGTCAGGTTGTCGAAGAGTATCTTTTCCCGGGTGTCCTCAGGGCCACAGAAGTTGACTGCTTCCACCTTCAAAAGGGCGAAAAAACGCTCGTTGTCTTTGGGGGGACGAATCTGGCCGGAAACGATATGACCATCGTTGAGGTTAAAACGGCGAATCTGGGAGGGTGATACGTAGATGTCTTCCGGCCCCGGCAGATAGCTGCTGGCTTCAGAACGGAGAAAACCGTAACCGTCCGGGAGAACCTCCAGTACCCCACGCGCAAAGATGAGACCATCCCGCTCCGTCTGCCGGGCCAGGAGTCTGAAGATCAGGTCCTGTTTCGACATTCCGCCAATGTTCTCCAGACCCATCTCTTTGGCTATCTCAAAAAGTTCTGTGACCTTCATCTGCTCAAGTTTGGCCAGTTCGAGGGCATTTTCCATGGTTTCGCCTTTATCTGTTTGATGCTTTTTTTCCAGAACAACTCCTTACCAGACCTGGGTCAGCTGGATGGGATTACCGTCGGGATCGTAAAAAGTGATGTGTCGTTTCATTCCTTCCACCGCCTGGATCGGGCCAGCCATTGCGACACCCTGTTGTTCGAGTCCGGCGATGGCCTTGTCCAGATCCTCCACCTGAATTACCGGGCAGCCGCCCCCGCCACGAGGTGAGGGACTGACCAGCCGCCAATGCTTGATGGCCAGTCTGGTTTGCGATTCCTCCGGTTGAAACTCCGCCCAGCCTTCGTCATCATCGACGAAAACGAGTTTGAAACCGAGGGTGTCCCGGTAGAAACTTTTAGCGCTATTCCAGTCGGTGACGAAAAACCAGACAAGTTCCATCCCTTTTACGCCGATCATATTCTCTCCGTTGATAACACCTGATCTGGCAAAGACCGGGCAGGTGACAGGTGGTTAAGGAAATGTATCACACCCTGAAGAACTGGTTGTGGGCACGCTCCCAACCGATAGTTGTCTCAGGACCGTGTCCCGGGAGAACCCTGGTTGCTGCAGGAAGTTGATACAAGCTCTGACGAATAGAAATCTCCAGCTGCCCGGTGTCGCCCCCCCAGAGATCAGTACGCCCGATCGACTCACGAAACAGCGTGTCCCCGGTAAAAGCCACTTCAGTTTCCATTCCCTCAGCCATACAGAAAACAGTGCTCCCGGGGGAGTGTCCCGGAGTCGGTAGTGAACGTATCTTTAAAGGCGAGGCTGCAATCTCCTCCACCCCCCTCAACAGCTGATCCGGTACGGGTGGATCGCTGGTAACAATACCGAACAGCTCTGCTTGGTGGGTCAGGTTCCGGTAGATGGGAAGGTCCTCCTCCGGGAAAAGCACCTTCATTTCCGGCCAGACCTCTTTCAAAGCGTTGACACCGAGAATATGGTCCAGGTGTCCATGAGTCAGCAGTACAGCGGCAGGAGCCAGCTCCAGGCTTTGCAGGCGGTTGATCACGCTTTGCGGATCCCCGCCAGGATCTAGCAGCCAGGCTTGCTCATTGTTGTCGGATCTTATCAGATAGCAGTTGCTCTCGAAGTGACCGAGTACAAACGTTTCAATTTGCAACCGGGAATGGCTCCTGTTATTTGCAGCAGGGATTAAAGTGGTGATGACACATTATATTGGAAGCGCGTCCTCATGTCAAGGGGAAAAGGGGAAAGCCTGTAAATCGTCAAAGTTAAAAGCTCTCCGTGCAAAATGGACTTCAAGCAGCCCCCGAAACTCTGCGCTTCGGGGGCGCATGGCCGTGATACATCTGACCGTCACCAGTCGGTCATCCATACTGAGGCTTGACTCAATCGTTCGAGTTCCCGGCTAACTCTGTGGCCCGCATGGCGGTCAGAGCGGTCAGTTGGAAAACATCGGTTACATTCGGCTTGCGCTGCAGGACATTCACCGCACTGTTCATACCAATCAGAATCGGACCGACTTTAGCGATTCCACCCAGCTCACTGACCAGTTTGTAGGCGATGTTACCGGAGTGCAGATTGGGGAAAATCAGCACATTTGCGGGAGATCTGAGATCGGAAAACTGGAAATCCTCCCGCAGAATATCTGCACTGACAGCAGTATCTGCCTGCATCTCACCGTCGATAACCAGATCGGGGCGACGTTCCTTGACCAACCTGACCGCTCTGGCCAGCTTGCGTGTATCGGTATGTTTTACCGATCCGAAATTTGAGAAGGAGAGCATGGCTATGCGTGGTTTCACCTCAAGCTGTAACGCCAGGTCGGCTGTCTGTATAGCGATATCGGCGAGTTGCTCAGCAGTTGGATCAATGTTGACGGTAGTATCAGCGAAAAACTTGATGTGATTCTTGAAAATGAGCATGTAAACACCCGCCACGATGTCCTGTGATTTATTACGGTTGATCTGCAGGAACGGACGCAGGGTATCAGGATAATGCGAATGGGCACCTGCGACCACCCCGTCGACCCGCTTGTTCGCAAGCAGCATCGCAGCCAGATAAAATGGGCTGGTGCGGAGCAGATTCTCAGCCTCATTGGGCAGGATCCCCTCCCGCTGGCGCAGCTCCAGGAATTGAGCGGTCATTTTGTCCATCTCCACACAGCTGGCAGGGTCGATGACCTCCACCTGTTGCGGATCGATATGGTATTCTTCGAACAGAGCCTTTACCCGGTTGGTATCACCGATAAGCACCGGGATTGCCAGTTCTTCATCCAGCACCGCCTTGCAGGAAGCAGCGATCAACGGGCTGTTGCCTTCCGGGAAACAGATCCGGCGGAGATTCGCTTTGGCCTTGTTGATGATCTGGCGCATGATTACATGCGAATACCCCAGATGCTCCTCCAGTTTCTCGGTGTACTGATTGATCCAGGCGTCTACATCATCAACCTGCAGTCGCGCCTGCCCCCCTTCGATGGCAGCCCGGGCAACCGCCGGGGCTTCCCAGAGCAGCACCCTCATGTCGACCGGTTTGGGAATGATATACTCCCGGCCGAAGGAGAACTTGACCCCACCGTAGGCTCGTGATACATAATCCGGCACATCCTCCCTGGCCAGACTTGCCAGGGCGCGGGCGGCGGCGATTTTCATCTCCTCAGTGATGGCGGTGGCTCGTACATCGAGGGCGCCGCGAAAAATGAAAGGAAATCCCAGGACATTGTTGACCTGGTTTGGAAAATCGGACCGTCCCGTAGCCATGATCACATCATCACGAGCGGCAATGGCGTCAGGATAAGTGATTTCCGGATCAGGATTGGCCATGGCAAACACAATAGGATCTTTAGCCATCTTCTTCAGCATCTCCTGAGTGACAGCCCCCTTGACAGACAATCCGAGGAATACATCTGCACCCTCCATTGCTTCTGAGAGGGTACGCAACTCGGTGTCCCGGGCGAAATACTCCTTGTAGGGATTCATACCTTCTGATCGTCCCTGGTAGATGACACCTTTTGTATCACAGAGGATGATGTTCCGGCGCTTGGCGCCCATCGTCTCGTAGAGCTTGCCGCAGGCGATACCGGCGGCTCCGGCCCCGTTGATCACGATGGAGATCTCTTCAATATTTTTCCCTACCAGCTCCAGGGCATTAATCAAACCGGCGGCACTGATGATGGCAGTGCCGTGCTGGTCATCGTGGAAAACAGGAATGTCCAGTGACTTCTTCAGTTTCTCCTCGATGTAAAAGCACTCCGGCGCTTTGATATCCTCCAGGTTGATACCACCAAAAGTCGGAGCCATCAGTTCACAGGCGCGGACGATCTCATCCTGATCCTCTGTATCCAGTTCGATGTCAAAAACATCGATATCGGCAAAGCGTTTGAAGAGAACCCCCTTCCCTTCCATGACCGGTTTACCGCCCAGAGCTCCCAGATTCCCCAGCCCCAGCACAGCGGTACCGTTGGAAACTACCGCGACCAGATTTCCGCGGGCGGTATATTCATAGGCTTTTTCCGGATCCTTAGCGATCTCAAGGCAGGGATGTGCCACACCCGGCGTATAAGCGAGTGAAAGATCACGTTGTGTATCACAAGGTTTGGTCAGTGTAACTTCTATCTTTCCCTTGCGGCCACTGGAATGATACTCAAGGGCCTCTTTTCGAGTGATCATGATATCTCCTGTTGCAATATATGTTATGTCACACGGGCTGTCCAAGCCCGGTCATTATATTCCTGTATGAGAAAAGCCACACTGGAAGCATCATCAGTGTGATCAGGAGCAGGTCTTTACACATTCACCGTCTGTGTTGGTCAAAACCAAGGGGATCATATCGGGGCAACCAGATTCACTTTTCGTTAGAATTGCCTCGCCGGCATACCTGTCTGACGGATACCCGCGGATCGTCGGGATTACTCTTCCGTAGCAGTGGTTTCGTCCAGAATCCGGTAGACCTCCTGCTCGGTGAACAGCTGCAGCAGATCGTTGTCAATCTTACCCGCTTCAGCTTCCCAACCCAGTATTTTAAGCGCTTTTTCCGTGCTGACAGCAGGTTTATAGGGACGGTCGGAAGCGGTCAGAGCGTCATAAATGTCTGCAACCGCAATGATACGGCTTTCCAGGGGAATCTGCCCGGCCGGCAAACCGCTGGGATAGCCGGTGCCATCCAATTTCTCGTGGTGGGCACTGGCGATGAGGGTCAGCCTGCGCAAACCCTTCAGCCAGGGGATTCGTTGCAGGAATTCCTGGGTATGTGTCACGTGGGATTCGATCTGTACACGATCCTCCTCAGTCAGTGTACCACGTGGGATAGAGAGAATCTCACATTCCTCTTCTGTTAACAGCTGCTCCTCGGTATTATCCGGCAATTGGATAGTCATCCTGGTCATCTGTTGCAGCTGTTCCGGTGCTTCCTGTGGAAGTGGACTGGGGCGGTTGGCTGTCTGGACCACCTCCCAGTACTCCTCATATTGCTTCCTGACTGATTCATACTGCTCGCGTAATGTCATCAGTGCAGCGCTGTCGCCGGCATCCCGTAGCAGGCTGGCAGCTTCACTGCAGTGAAATCGTGCTTCAAGAGCAGCAAAGGCCAGACCGAAACGCATCTGGATTGTGAGAAACTGATCCGGATACAACTTGTCCGCTTTCTCGAGCACCTTCTCTCGTACCCCTACCTTACCGAAATCATGCAGCAAGGTGGCGTATTTGAGTTCCTTAAGCTGTTCTGCGGTGAAAGATATACTGGTAAAAGGCTCCTCAGCTGAGGCTGTAACAGCTTCTGCCAGCGCCAGCGAAAGTTGTGACACACGCTGGGAATGGCCGGAAGTACAGGGATCCCGCGATTCAATCGCCTTCACCGCCGCGACCACAAAACCCTCGAAGAGCGCCTCGATGTTTTCGTACAGTTGGCTGTTCTCCAAAGCTACTGCGGCCTGTGACGCCAGTGAGGAGACAAACTCCTCATGACGCTCGGTAAATCGACAAACCTCCCGTTCAAAATCCTCCGGCGTCTTTAAACGACTGTCATTGGACAGCTTGGCGTTGATCAGCTGCACAACACCGATGATTTCCTGATGGTGGTTGCGCATTGGCACCAGCAGCATCGACTTGGAACGGTAACCGGATTTTCCGTCCGCCACCTCGTAGTTGAAGCGGAACGGTGCTGACTCCGGAATACGATAGACATCGGGATAGTTGAGTATTTCACCGGTTACCGCTACATAACCGGCGAGGGAGGTGCGATCGAACGGGAGGGAAAACTCCTCCAGATCCATCTCCAGCGAATCGTTCTGAGCAGTTTTAAACTGCAGTTTCTGTTCACCATCTACCCGGGTGCTGACGTAGATACTACCGGAATCAGCCCGGGTGATGCCACGGGTCTCGGTCAGGATGCGGGAAAGGAGTCGATCGATATCAAGCTCTGCGGAGAGTGCCCTGCCGACTTCATTAACCGTCTGCAGCTCGCGACGGTACAATTGCAACGCTTTAAAGAATTCTGGTTGTGGTTGATGGGAGGAGAGGATATTGAGCGCCTGTCGCAGCAGTTTCTCCAGTAACGGGGGCGCCAGCGGTTCGGCGCTCTGAAAGAAAAGCCGTTCCAATTCCGGGTCGACACGATTGATCGTCTCCAGTTTACCGGCATAAACAACCAGCAACGAGAGGTCTGTGGTTGTGTTGGCAAGAGCATCGCGCAGTGTCGTGCCGTCTTCCTGCAGGAATTGCTCATCCAGCAGCAGGATTGTGGTCGGGGGGAGTTGCTCAAGCAGACCGGGATCCAGTTCGCTGAATTGCAGGGTGCTGAACGCTTCGCGAATGGTCTCAGTCTGACGGTAGTAACTCGCCGTACAGATTACATGAATCATCTGCCCTTGTAGATTTCGAATCCGATAATCAATCGCTGTATCTGGCTTGTACCTTCATAAATCTGGAATATTTTGGCATCCCGGTAGAGTTTCTCGACCGGGTATTCCTTGTTGAAACCGTACCCGCCATAGATCTGAACTGCGTCAGTAGCAATACGGACGGCTGCGTCAGCGGCGTGGCGCTTGGCCATGGCAGCCGCCAGCTTGTTGGATTTCCCGATATCCAGCAG
The DNA here is from genome assembly GCA_016784425.1 of Candidatus Delongbacteria bacterium. Taxonomy (GTDB): domain Bacteria; phylum CAIWAD01; class CAIWAD01; order BS150m-G50; family BS150m-G50; genus BS150m-G50. The sequence goes on from JADHUQ010000019.1 coordinate 13,085, forward strand.
CCAGCTGGCTTTGTGGGTAAGCATACGGCCAATCTCAACATCGGTAGCCATATCGGCCAACATGAATTTCACCGACTGGTGTCCTGAGATGGGTACATCGAAAGCTTTCCGTTCACTGGCGTAATCACGAGCGTATTCAAAGGCGGCACGCCCCAGACCGACCGCCGCCGCTGCCACCATCGGACGGGTGATATCGAAAGCACCCATGGCCAGCAGAAAACCACGCCCTTCCCGACCGACCACATTCGCTTCCGGAATTTCAACATCGGTAAAGCTGATGGCACGGGTGTCGGAAGCGCGCTGACCCATGTTGTTTTCCTTTTTACCGACCTCTACCCCCGGTGATCTGGCATCCACCCAGAAACCGGTAAGTCCGCGGGCACCACGGGCAGGATCACTGGAAGCCAGTACAAACATCCAATCCGCATGTCCGGCAGAGGTGATCCACATCTTGTTGCCGTTGAGAATGTACTTGTCACCCTTCTTAATAGCGGTGGAAGCGACTGCCGCCACATCTGAACCGGCATTCGGTTCTGTGACACAGTAACAGGCCAGTGTAAATTCTTCAATGAACTGGGGAAAGACTCTCTTCTTCATCTCTGTGGAAGCACCGTACATTAAAGGCGCCAGAGCCAGTGTGTTGGCCTCCATGGCTGTCCCGATACCGGTACAGGCGGCTCCGATCTCCTCTGAGATCAGGGCACCATCAACACTGCTCAGACCCAGGCCACCATACTCTTCCGCCAGGTGGATGTTCATCAAGCCGACATCAAATGCCTTTTTCAGTATCTCTTTGGGAAAATCACCAACCTCGTCGTAATGGGCCGCTTTCGGTTTGATTTCTTTCTCTGCAAAATCACGCGCCAGAGCTTTGAATTCCTGTTGTTCTTCCGACAGTGAGAAATCAATCATCTTCACCTCCAGCGGTTAAAAGGGGGCATAACATAAAGCCCGGTGGCCAGGCTGATAGAAAAAGCCTGAGTGGCGCCCCGAGCCCCGGTAATGTCACTATGGCTACAAAAGTATTATTATAAGCCGACGCAGGCAAGTACAAACGCCACCAGCGGTATCGCAGAGACAAATCTCTCACAGATAAGCAATTTCAGTGCCACCAGCGGCGTTAAAACCGTTTTTACTTGTTGCACTGGCGACCTCTTTCTATAATGCTCCTCGCCTGCTTCCCGGTGCCTCACACCTGGAAGGAGTTTCCCATGTCACAGCATCTTCCCACAATCCTGGACGCTCTCTGGAACAATCAGGATTATCGGGGACTCGTCCACCGTTTCCCGGTCCCAACACCTGCCAAAGCGCCTTTACCAGAATTACTCCATTGTCTACTGCTGAAGGGGGAGTCGCATCTCCAGCTGGAGGAAACGGTTTCTGCGCGTGACACTCTGCTTGATGCCATCCTGGTGATGGAAAAACGGGGTCGCGAACGGCGCCTGCCGCAGATGGAATTCCGTGCCTTGCTGGGTCTGATACGCGCCAACCGCCTGGGTGGAGAACCGGCCAAAGCGTTACAATTGTTGAGTCGACTCCGGGAGTCAAGAACCGTCCGCACTGTCGTCTCAGAGCAGGAATTGATGTTGGAACGGGGCTGGAGTTTGCTGGCTACCGGAAGTGATGAGGCAGCTACGGTACCGAGAGATCTGGCCGAAATGGGTCGGTGCAGACTGACCACACAGGGACTGCTGGATCTGGCATTGCTGGAAGCTGCCCTGCTGCAGCGGGAGGAGTTTTTCTCAGAGGCACTGGCTGTACTGTCGTCACTGCGGGACAGTGCGGTAATCCACCTGTTGTCACGGGCAAGATTGTCTCACACCCGGGGTATACTGCTCCAACGGTTACAGCGCTATCGTGAAGCGAGTGACAGCCTGGAACGCGCACTCGCTGTCTACGATCACTACCAGATGCAGAAACGAGTGATTGAGTTGAGAACGTTGAGAGCCCGCCTCCTTTTTCAACTGGGGGAACGACAGGAAGCTGTCAGGCAGCTGCGTACTACCCGGGCACGGGCCTATGAACTGGACCTGCCACTCGGTAGTGTACTGCGGGTAGCCGAAGAGTTTGATTGCGAGCTCTCCCGTGAGGGATTCCCCTTGCGTAGCCTGTTGGCAACCCAGGCTATACCAGGCTTCAGTCCTGTCATCCGTGAACTAAATGACCGTATCAGACAGGTCGCCGGTTCCAGCCTGCCGGTCTTGATTCTGGGAGAGACCGGTGTTGACAAAGAGCTTACAGCCCGGGCGATACACGCCTCCAGTAACAGGAGCCAGTGTGAACTGGTTACTATCCACTGCCCTTCCCTTTCGGAGACCCTGTTTGAATCCACACTGTTCGGGCACCGGCGGGGTGCATTTACCGGAGCAACCGCAGACCGGCAGGGACTGGCGGAACAGGCAGAGGGTGGTACGCTCTTTCTGGATGAGATCAGCGAAATCTCCCCACCGATCCAGGCAAAGCTGCTCCGCTTTCTGGAGACAGGTGAATATCACGTCGTCGGTGACAACAGGGTCCGCAGAGCGGAAATGAGGTTGCTGGCCGCTTCCAATCATACCTACCGGGGATTGCTGGAAGATCAGGGATTCCGCTCCGATCTGCTGCACCGGATTGCGGGAGCTATCATCAGACTGCCATCGCTTCAGGAACGTCGGGAAGATATTCCGTTGCTGCTGGAAAGCTGGTTACTGGAATGGAACGCGCGGGAGGGGGTACGCAAGATCATCGCTCCCGCAGCAATTGCACTTCTGCAAAACTACCACTTTCCCGGTAATGTGCGGGAATTGCGACATCTGTTCCAGGGTGCCTGGGAACAGGCCAGCAGTAACATCCGCCCGGAACATTTTGCGATAGACCGCCTGCCGTTGCCCGGCGCGGTGCGGGGGAACCGCTGTTTTGAACCGGGGCCGTTACGCCAGGCGCTCAGCGAATTTGAGAAGGGTTATCTGCAACGGACCCTGCAGGAGGTACATTTCGACAAATCACATGCTTCACGCCTGCTGCAGATCAGTCGGCAGACGCTCTATACTAAATTGAAACAACACGGTTTACTGGAAGCGGTGTTGAGGGGGTAAGGTGTCACAGAGAGTAAAGAATGCATGTCACCGATTTCCTGGTCCAGCTGTTCCGCTCCTGACCTCTTGAAGGAGAGGAATCGCCATCCCGCACTAATTCACTACTCAGTCCCCGTGGCAAGTTCTGCGGCTCCATGTAAGTTTTCATCGCTCTCCAGCGTTAGCTCATAACCCAACCAGGCCGGTAGTGGGGAGAAGCCGAGTCGCAGATTGATACCGTACATCGGGTTTTTCTCTTCATTATCGGTGTCGATGTGGTGGTAGCCCTGCTGGCGCGCATACTCCGCCGCACGAACCTTGAGGGCAATGGCGATACCACGACGACGATACTCCGGTATCACACCGGTCAACCCGCACCATAGCTTTTTGGGATCAGCTTTGGTCGGCCAGAGATTGGTCAGTCCTACCAGTCGCTGTCCATCCCGGGCTATAAAATGCCCTGCTGGTTCGAATTCAGGATTCTGTAATATCTCCCGCTGGTACTCCTCAAACGACTCACGCTCCCAGGGTGCGGTACCGGGAACATCCTTGATCACGATCCAGTGCAGATCCCACATCTGGTGTGCCCAGTCGGGTGTTGTCGCCTGCAGCTCTGTCAGCGGCTCAATGGTGATCCCGGAGGTGGTTACCTGGTTGCATACTGGGGCAAATTCCTGAGCTGTGAAAGCGGTTAGATCCAGACGGGAGGCCGGTTCACGGATGGCGACGCTGAAACCACGTTTTTCGAGGAACCGACGGGCTGGTTGCTGGTCATCACCGGTGTAGGTTGAGAGCATGGTTGGCTTTCTCTCCGCCAGCTGTTTCAGTACCTCCTGGTAAATGGCGGTACCAAAACCTTTTCCCTGCTGCTCAGGCAGCACTATCACCTCCAGGTAATGCTTGCCTGCGTGTTTCTGCCACCAGGTTTCGCAAAAGACTGCGGTCGCTACAACCTGGCCTTCCGCTTCAGCGATCAGTCTCTTAAAAAAGCGGTGAGGTTCACGTGATTCATCACGGTGGCGGTACTGAACGGCAGTTTCCAGAACTTCCGGGAAGTTGCGATTCCAGCACACTACTGCGGCTTCGTAATCATCGTCACTGAAATTGAAAGGTCTGATTGTGAGCATGTGATGCCTCGCTGTCTGTACTCACCTGTGATGATGTTCTGTTGTCTGGTAAACATCGACTGCACTGAACTGCAGTAGTGTATCATCAGCTGTGTTCAGGTCAGCCTTTGTGCAATCGTTTCCCAAGCCAGCTGCTGGTGTGACTTTCTACTCCAGTAAAAGAAAACCCGCCCCGTGGAACCGGGACGGGCTATCGCAAGCGGAGAGGCAGGGATTTGAACCCTGGATCGAGGTCAACCCCCGATTCACGCTTAGCAGGCGTGCGCATTAAGCCACTCTGCCACCTCTCCCTGAAAGAACGGAGGACGAGGGACTCGAACCCCCATGGGCGTAAACCCGGCGGTTTTCAAGACCGCTGCCTTACCAATTAGGACTAGTCCTCCAGAAAGTTCTGCAGGCTACGGGAGTGAACCGCCAATTTCCGGTTTTTCCACTGGCATACCGGGACATCTTGTTTACCGGGAGACAAATTATTAAAGCGAGGGGTTCATAAATACAAGTTTTTCCGGATGGGTGATGAATTCCCGCCGTCGGTAGCCTGAACAGATGGGTCACCAACGCACGGCGATAAACTTCTCCCGTGTCATTTCCCGCAGCGCCCAGCGGACACCCTCCCGCGTGTTGCCCGAATCTTTGATGCCCCCGTAAGGCATGTGGTCTATCCGCCAGGTGGGAACATCGTTGATAATGATACCACCAACCTTGATGCCGCGTACAGCCAGGTTTATTCTCCTCAGGTCCTGTGTGAATACACCGGCCTGGAGTCCATAACGGGAATCATCCAGCGCTTCCACTGCTGTGGCAAAATCACCGTATGATTCCAGTGTCATCACCGGTGCAAAAATCTCATCGCAGTTGACCTGCATTGCCCGGGTGGTATCGGTCAACACTGTCGGGTACAACAGATTGCCCTCACGTTTGCCACCGGTTAACAACCGTGCCCCCTCGGCCAGGGCCTGTTCAATCCAGTTTTCCGCGCGAACAGCCTCCGTCAGGTTGATCATCGGACCAACGGTGGTGGTTTCCTCCAGGGGATCGCCACATCGCAGCAGCTCAATCTCTTTAAGCAGCTGCTTTTCGAACAATTCCCGGATTCGCTCCTCCACCAGTACCCGTTGAACGGCGATACAACTCTGGCCAGCATATCCAAAAGCGGCTGCAACGACAGCCTTGGCAGCGTATTCCAGATCGCAATCGGAATGAACGATGACGCCGGCGTTGCCACCCAGTTCCAGTGCTACCCGTTTGCGTTCAGCCTGCTTCTGTAACCCCCAGCCCACTGCCGGACTGCCGGTAAAGGTGAGCAGCTGCAGCCGGGGATCAGTCGCCAGGGGGGCGGCAGCTGCAGCCGGGCAGGTGAGAAGATTTATTCCGCCAGCCGGCCAGCCGGCCTCCTCTATCAACCTGACCAGTAAGACAGAGCTGAAAGGGGTCTGAGTGGCGGGTCGATGGACGATGCTGTTACCGGCAGCCATTGCTGGAGCCAGTTTGTGCGCCACCAGGTTGAGAGGAAAATTGAAAGGGGTAATGGAAGCAATCGGCCCCAGCGGTTCGTGCACGAGAAACCCGGTACGCCCTGCACCCCATGGTCGCAGGTCCAATGGTATTATTTCTCCGGTCAACCGCTTACACTCCTCGACCGCCAGCTCAAAAGTATGCACAGCACGCTGTACTTCCGCCCGACCGCTGTGTAAAGGCTTGCCGGCTTCCAGGGCCAGCAGTCGTGCAAATTCCTCGCTGTGGGTTTCGATCCCGGTTTTTACCCGTTCCAGAATCGCCGCCCGCTCGTAAACAGGAAGCGAACCACAGGAAGCTGCCGCGCGGTCTGCTGCACCGATGGCAGCTTCGACTTCAACTTCACTACCCCGCGCCATGTTTCCGACTACGGCATCGTCCCAGGGGGAACGGATAGCCAGCTGCTTCACACCCTCCAACCATTTGCCATCGATCAGCATTTTGCCCTGCACGGTCACCTCCCCGGTTTTGTACAAATTTGAACATATCGGACCGGAATCGGTAGCACTTTCAGAATAACCCTCCCACAACAGGGTTGCCGTTGGATATTTCTCAGTAATAGAGCGCAACGGCATGTTTGCTGGTAACTGGATGGCTACTGCCGCTGGCAGCGGATTCCGCCAGGACAATATAGACACCTGGCGGTAGCAGTCGTCCCGCATCATCCCGCCCATCCCAATACAATCTGGTCACCGCAGCACCATGACTGCCGCCATCCAGACACCGGACACAGATTCCT
>JADHUQ010000020.1 GCA_016784425.1 Candidatus Delongbacteria bacterium
CAGCTCGACTGTTTGTCTGATGCCAGCCAGTAGCCGAGATAACGCAGCTGTGGCTGGCCGCTGGTGCCGGTCCGGGAAATCGACTCCAATCCCGCACGTCGGAGATAATTACCGGTGGTAAAGCCACGGTTGCCGATGGCCGCACCCTGTGTTGCCAGATCGTCCAACAGTTCCTGCTCCGGTTCTTCCCCCTGTTGCCGACGCTGCCGGATGTGATCCAACGCCTGGCGATACAGCCGGGTAATGGTTGCCACATAATAGAGGGAGCGCATCCTCCCTTCCAGCTTGAGGCTGTCGACACCGCTGGCCAGCAGCTCCGGTAGCTGTGCCAGCATATTCAATTCCCGGCTGAAGAGATACTGCCCGCTGCCTGCGGTAGAGACAGCGTATTCCCAGCGGCAGGGCTGGGTGCAACCACCACGATTGGCATCCACACCGGACAGGTAGTTGGCAATCGTACATTTTCCGGACCAGGAGCTGCACATGGCTCCATGCACAAAGACCTCGAGTTCCAGTGGCGTCTCTGCACGCAGGTGACTCAGATCCGCAAGTGACAGTTCCCGCGCCAGCACCACGCGGCGGGCACCAAGCTGTGCCCAGAATGCCAGCGCCTCCCGGGTGGAGCAGGAGCACTGTGTGGAGACATGCAGTGGCAGGTCGGTCTCGCGTGATAACAGCTGCAGTAATGCCGGGTCGGAGACGATCAGCGCGTCAGGTTGGAGCCGGTTGAGAAAACCGATATGTTCGCGCAATGGCTCCCAATCCCCGGCGTGGAGAAATGCATTGAGGGTCAGGTGAACCCGGCACCCCGCAGTTCTGGCTTCCTGCATAACCAGCTCAAGTTCCCGCAGGGAAAAATTTCCCGCTTGCGCCCGCAATCCCCAGGCCGGTCCCCCGAGATATACCGCGTCCGCCCCGTAAGCAATGGCAACCCGCAGTTTCTCCAGATTGCCGGCAGGTGCCAGCAGTTCCGGGATCCGGGGAAAACCGGCTTTGGTTGCAGGTGAAATAGACAGCAGTGCTCCTGGTTGATGTCAGCCTGTTTGGGTGCTTCAGCAGAGGAGGGTCCCGGCTCACTGCAGGCCGAGAAAAAAGAGAGGCAGAACCTCTCTTTTCATATTCAAGATATCCTGCAGCTGTTAAGGGGCTGGATCGTAATTCAACTCCTCAACCACGCTGTTACCCTCACCCATCATCAGTACCCGGGGATGAAAAACTTCATCCTCTCCCACCAGGCCGAAAGTCATGATCACCAGCTTGTCGCCAACAGCGCAGAGCCGGGCGGCACCGCCGTTGGCACCCACTTCAAGGGAGCCACGCGGGGCTGGAATGGCGTAGGTTTCGAGACGTTGACCGTTGGTCATATTCCCAATCAGCACCTTCTCGTAGCGTCGAATACCGGCGCGGTCCATCAGATCCTCGTCGAGCGAGAGAGACCCATGGTAGTCCAGATTGGCCTGGGTAACCCTGGCCTGGTGAAGCTTGGCGCGTAATACCTGTATCTGCATTAATTCACTCCATCGAGTAGTCAGCCCTACCTCATCACATCGAGCAACCGGCTCCAGCGAATTTTCTTGTAAAGCAACCAGGGCGAGTAGCGCTGTTCCCATGAAAAATAGATAATCCAGGCCTTACCAACAATGTTTTCCCGGGGGAGAAAACCCCAGAACCGCGAGTCCTCACTGTTGTCACGGTTATCACCCATCATGAAATATTTATCGGCAGGCACCACCACAGGGCCGTAATTATCCTTGTTGCCCAGCCCGGCAGGGGTGATACGCGGGTCCTGGTAGCCGGCGGGAATGATGCGGCTGGAGAGGAACTGGAGGTGTGAATCCAGTGTACTTTCCACGCCGTTTATAAAGAGCTGCTTGTCCCGGATTTCCAGTGTATCACCCGGCAGGGCAACACAGCGCTTGATGAAGTTGACATCAGTATCCCGGGGGTATTTGAACACGATGATGTCACCCCGGTCCGGTTCCACAAACTCCGGAAAGCGATAAACCGGCAGGTCGAAACCGATGTCGGTAAAAGGGATACCGATCCAGTCAGGTGTACGGATGCCGTAGAGAAATTTGTTGACCAGCAGAAAGTCACCCGGCAGTATGGTTCGCTCCATAGAACCGGTAGGTACCCGGTAGGCTTCCACAACCAGGGTGCGAATCAGAAAAACTGTGACGGTTACTGAAACTATCGTGTCCAGCCACTCCAGCAAGGTACCGCGGCGCTTGGCCCGCAGGCTGAGAAATTCTTTGCGCCTGCGACGCCAGGCGAAGTATCGCCTGAAAATATTCACATTATACTCCGGTTTTATAAACGCTGACTATAAGACGCCAGCGGGGAAGCCTTTGTTCCGTCGAATCTGATTCGTCAGCTGATATTGTCGGCGTCAGCCTGGAAATATCCTACTGCAAAATCACTCCCGAGGCGCTGCACCGGCGTTTTGGGGCTACCGCTTTACTCGCAGCATGGCGAGACCTTCGACAGTCAGTAATGAACAACCGCCCAGTTGTCTCATCGCCCTCGCTATGCACGACAATTTCTGAAATCACCGCTCGACACGCAGCATGGCGAGGCCATCGACAGTCAGATACAAAGAACTTGCGGAATGTTTACTCGCTTCAGCAATGCTGAGTCACACCTTCTGGTCTGGAGCTACCGTTCCACCCTCAGCATTGCTAAAAACGCTTCCTGAGGCACCTCGACATTACCGACCTGTTTCATTCGCTTTTTGCCCGCCTTCTGCTTCTCCAGCAGTTTGCGTTTACGGGTGATATCACCACCATAGCACTTGGCGGTCACATTTTTGCGCAACGCTTTGATATTGGTACGGGCGATTACTTTGGAGCCGATAGCCGCCTGCACCGCCACATCGAACTGCTGGCGTGGTATCAACTCTTTCAGCTTGATCGTCAATTTATTACCCCACTCGAACGCCCGATCCTGATGGACGATCATCGATAGGGCGTCAATCGGATCACCATTGAGTAGAATATCCAGCCGGACCAGCTTTCCCCGGCGGTAGTCAGTCAACTCGTAATCGAGCGAAGCATAACCGCGGGAAACCGTTTTCAGGCGGTCATAAAAGTCAAAGACAACCTCGGAGAGGGGAAACTCATATTTCAGGTTTACCCGCTGCTGATCAATATACTCGGTGGAAATGTAGACACCGCGCCGTTCCATCGACAGTTTCATCAGGTTGCCAATGTAATCGGTGTGGGTGATAATGGAGGCTTTGATATAGGGTTCCTCCACCTCCTCTACTTTGGCCTGGCGGGGGAAATCCGCCGGGTTGTCGATAATCTGCCACTCTTTCTGGGCGACCTTCAGGCGGTATTCCACGTTTGGTACTGTGGTGATGATGTCCATCCTGTATTCCCGGTCCAGTCTCTCCTGGATGATTTCCATATGCAGCAGACCGAGAAAACCGCAACGGAAGCCAAATCCCAGCGCGGTGGATGATTCCGGCTGATAGGTCAACGATGCGTCGTTGAGTACCAGTTTGGCCAGCGAATCACGCAGCAGTTCATAGTCGTCGGTGTTGACCGGATAGAGACCGGCAAAAACCATCGGTTTTGGTTCACGATAACCGGGTAACGATTCCATTGCGCCGTCATGAAGGTGAGTGATAGTATCACCGACCTTTATATCCTTGACATCCTTGGCGCCGGTAATCACATAACCGACATCCCCGGCAACCAGCTCGGAACAGGGTTTGCGCACCATCAGCAGGATACCGACTTCGTCGATAGTGAACTTGCGGTTATTTGAAAAGAGCCGGACAATCTCCCCTTTGCGCAGAGTACCCGCCATCACCCTGACATAGGCAATCACCCCCCGGTAGCTGTCGAACACGGAATCAAAGATCAGGATCTGCAACGGATCTTCAGCCCTCAACGGGGGTGGCGGTACCATTTCGACGACAGTCTCCAGAATGGCATGACAGTTTTCACCAGTCTTAGCGGATACCGCGATCACCTCTTCCGGTTCGCAACCGAGTAGTTCGACAATCTGGTTCCTCACCACTTCAGGCTGTGCGCTGGGCAGGTCAATCTTGTTGATGATGGGGATAATCGTCAGGTCGTGTTCCAGCGCCAGATAGAGGTTGGAGAGGGTCTGCGCCTCAATGCCCTGGGTGGCATCGACCACCAGCAGCACCCCCTCGCAGGCGGCCAGGCTGCGGGATACTTCATAGGCGAAATCCACATGGCCGGGTGTATCGATCAGGTTGAGAATGTAGTGCCGGCCATCATCCGTGGTATATTTCATGGTGATGGCATGCGATTTAATGGTGATACCCCGCTCCTGCTCCAGCTCCATGTCGTCCAGGACCTGTTTGCGCATCTGGGAGGGGGGTATGGTTCCGGTCAGCTCCAGTAACCGGTCGGCGATAGTGGATTTCCCATGGTCAATATGGGCGATAATGGAGAAATTTCTGCTGTTGAGGGCCATGGGAGGGGGGAGGAGGTCGGTCAGACCTCCATGATTTCCACTTCTTTGTGCTGCAGGATCTCATCGACCTCGGCGACAAATTTATCAGTCAACTTTTGCACCTCATCAAAGCCGTCATGCTCCTGATCCTCCGAAATATCGCTGTTCTTCTGCATTTTCTTGAGTTGATCGTTGGCATCCCTGCGGATGTTACGCAGTGCGACTTTGTGGTCCTCACCGTGCTGTTTGACCTGCTTGACCAGATCGAGCCGTCGTTCCTCGGTCAGCTCTGGAATAGCCAGGCGGATGATACTGCCGTCATTGCTGGGTGTTATACCCAGATCGGAGGCGAGCAGCGCCTTCTCGATAATCGGCAGCATGTTTTTGTCCCAGGGACTGACTGTAATCAGGCGGGGCTCCGGCACATTGACACCAGCTGTCTGGTTGATCGGCACCATACTGCCATAATAGTCGACTTTGATATTGTTCAACATGTTCACTGAAGCTTTGCCGGTACGGATGGTCGACAACCGCGTACGCAGATCCTCGATGGTCTTACGCATGATTTCTTCATGCTCGGCAATCATCTGCTCTTTCATGATTCCTCCCCCGAGATGGTGGTTCCGATTTCCTCGCCCTGTAACAGTCGTTGCAGATTGCCGCTCTCGTTCATATTGAAGACACGCAACGGCAAATCGTTTTCCATGCAAAGAGTGACGGCAGTGAAATCCATCACCTCCAGTTTACGGGAGAGCACCTCGTTATAACTGAGGTGGCGGTAGAGCCGGGCGGAACTGTCCACCACCGGATCTGCGGAGAAGACCCCATCAACCTTAGTGCCCTTGATGATGGTGTCAGCTTCGATCTCGAGCGCCCTCAGTACCGCAGCAGTATCGGTTGAAAAATAGGGATTACCGGTGCCACCGCTGAAGATCAGTACCCTGCCCTTCTCCAGGTGACGCAGAGCGCGACGCAGGCTGAACGGTTCACATACCTCCGGCATTTCGATGGCAGACATCAGGCGCACCGGCATCTGCTCTGCAGCGATTGCCTGCTGCATGGCCAGACCGTTGATAACAGTGGCCAGCATACCCATGTAGTCAGCAGGAACCCTCTCCATACCCAGTTCGGAAGCAACAGCACCACGAAAGAAGTTACCACCACCGATCACCAGACCAACCTGGATACCTTCCCGGGCGACAGCGGCGATCTCGCCAGCCATTCTGGCGGCAACCCGCGCGTCGATTCCCTGACCGCCGGTACCGGCGAGTGCTTCACCGGAAAGTTTTAGTAATATCCGACGGTACCCGGGTTTGGACATGCTATTTGCCGATGTTGATGCTGATAAAACCGACCACCTGTAACTGATCGCTCAGTTCGCCGCCGACAGCTTCGATATGCTGCTTGACGGTGAGCTTTTCCTCTTTGACAAACGACTGAGCCAGCAGGGTAACCTCAGAATAGAACTTGCGTAATTTGCCTGTGGCTATTTTGTCGAGGATCTGTTCCGGTTTGCCCTCGTTGCGAGCCTGCTCGCGATAAACATCAAGTTCCTGCTCGATGACCGTTTTATCAACTCCATTCTCGTCAACGGCGATGGGATTGAAAGCGGCAATCTGCAGGGCGAGGTCGTTGACCATGGTCTGGAAACTGGCCGCAGTGAGGCTGTCGCTGTTACCTGCATCAACCTGAACGATAACCCCCTGCTTGCTGCCGAGATGAATATAGGACTTGACGAGACCCTGACTGTCGGAAGCGACTTCGAGCCGACCACAACGCCCGATGTGCATTTTCTCGCCCAGTTTGGCGACAATACCGCTGAGTTGATCGTTGAAAGTTTTTCCCGGCAGAGCGAGCGAATCCTGTTGCAGCAGTTCTTCCGCAACGGTGATCTTCCGTTCCTGCATGGTGCGGGCCAGGTCGTCGGCAAACTGCTTGAATTCGTCGGTCTTGGCCACGAAATCGGTTTCACACAACAGCTCCAGGATACCACCACTCCTCTGGTCCTCGGCAATAAAAGTTGCTACTACCCCTTCGTTGGCTTCACGCTCGGCGCGTTTGGCGGCAGTTTTCAAACCCTTCTTGCGCAGATATTCAAACGCAGTGTCGATATCACCAGCGGAATCGGTGAGTGCTTTTTTACAGTCCATCATGCCGGCGCCGGACATCTGGCGCAGCTTCATCACATCTTTGGCGGAAATACTCATTTATCCAGATCCTTATATCAGGTTGGGCACTATTTTTCTTCCGGCTCTTCCTTCTTGACCGGGGTTTTTTTGACCGGTTTCTCCTCGGTGTCTGCCACATCCTTCTTGACGGACGCTTTCTTAACCGGCTTCTGTTCAGTGTCAGCCACATCCTTCTTGACGGACGCTTTTTTGACCGGCGTCTGCTCAGTGTCAGCCACTTCCTTCTTGACGGACGCTTTTTTGACCGGCGTCTGCTCAGTGTCAGCCACTTCCTTCTTGACCGGGACTTTGCGGGCCGGCTTCTGCCCGGTGTCGGCTTTCTCCTCCACAGCAACATCCTGCCTGGCAGGTTTGCCGGCGGGCTTCTCCGCAGCGGTCACATCCTGGGGAGAGTCAGATTTCCCTTCAGCGGCCGGACCGGGACTGCGACGACGACGGGCAGGCTTGCGTACGGGGGCGGACTCCTGCGGCTTTTTACCCTTCTTCTCCTGCTTTTCCGCCAGCTCCTCTTCCAATCCCGCCTTCTCCTGACGCAGAAGCTTAGCCTCTTCAACCGCATCAGCAATAATATGGGTAATCAGTGCAATCGACTTATAGGCATCATCATTGGCTGGAATAGGGTACTCCACGGTAGTCGGATCGGCGTTGGTGTCGATGATGGCGAAAACCGGGATACCCAGCTTGTGCGCCTCATGGACGGCAATATCCTCCTTGCGGATATCGATGACAAAAACCGCTCCGGGGAGACGCTTCATTTTACGGACACCACCCAGTACCTTGAGCAGTTTTGCTTTCTGGCGCTCGACCTGGAGGATCTCTTTCTTATTCAGCTTCTGATAGGTGCCGTTGGTTTCCATCATTTCAAGATCATCCAGCTTGCGGATGGAATTACGGATAGTGCGAAAATTGGTCAACATACCACCCAGCCAACGCTCGTTGACATAGAACATATCGATCCGCTCAGTTTCCTCACGGATCATCTCACGCGCCTGTGGTTTGGTGCCGACAAAGAGGACATCATCCCCCCGCTGCACGATATGCTGCAGGAAATTACAGGCTTCTTCCAGTTTGAACTGGGTTTTTTTGAGATCGATAATGTGAATCCCATTCTTCTGCATGAAGATGTACTTGTCCATCTTGGGATTCCAACGGCGGGTCAGGTGGCCAAAGTGGGAACCAGCCAGCAACAGCTGCTTGAGGCTTACGCGAGGCATGCAAACTCCTTTATTTGGTTATACTTCCGCCTGTATCAACTCGCCTGCCCATCCCGAACTGTCGGGACACCGGGTAGCGATCCACAGACGTGCTTTTTAGGCGGGTTCGACGGAACCCAGAAAAAAGGGGGCGAGTCGCCCCCATGAAAATCGTTTAACGTTTTGAGAACTGGAACCGTTTACGGGCACCGGGCTGACCGTATTTCTTGCGCTCCTTGATACGGGCATCGCGGGTCAGAAAACCATGCTTACGCAAACTTGGTCGCAGCTCTTCATCGTAAAGAAGCAGCGCCCGACTGATACCGAGACGCAGGGCGCCGGCCTGTCCGGAAAGTCCCCCACCCTTCATGGTGGCTTCGACATCGAATTTACCGAGTAGCTCCAGCTCTTCCAGCGGCTCTTCGATGATGGTCTTGAGAGTGGCGCGGCGGAAGTACTCCAGCAGCTCCTGCCCGTTGACCTTGTAATCACCCTTGCCGGGACGGATCCAGACCCGAGCTACCGAATTCTTGCGTCTGCCTGTGGCGTAAAAGGCTTTCCCCTTCATACAGCTCTATCCTCTCAATCTCGAATTTCTTTGCATTTGCTAACGCTCTACAACTCCAGTTTGCGCGGTTGCTGGGCCTGGTGTGGATGCTCCGGTCCGGCGTAAACTTTCAGCTTCTTAAAAATCTGTCTGCCAAGACGGTTGTGAGGCAGCATACCACGCACCGCGTTCTGGATAATCCACTGCGGGCTCTTCTGGCGCATATGGCGGAAACTGACAGTGCGTGCTCCCTTGGGATGACCGGTGTGGTGGAAATAGGTCTTGCTGAATTCCTTCTGACCAGTCAGGCGAATTTTCTCGGCATTGATGACAACGACAAAATCACCTGTATCCATATGCGGTGTGAAGGTAGGCTTATGCTTTCCCCGCAGCACTGTCGCAACACGGGAGGCCATTCGCCCCAACACCAGGTCGGCTGCATCTACGATAAACCATTCGTGGTTGATGTCTTTCAGTTTGGCCGAGTAGGTTTTCACGATATCCTCTGTCTAGTTTCTTTGGCGGAGATGCGATCAACAAGCTATTGAAGCCGGTCTGGACAATTGATCGCCTTGTACCGTTTTACCTCTCTGTCATGTTCAGAGAACTGCTGTCTCTGTTTGCGTGTGAAGCCTGAGTTCCAGAAAGGTACAAGACATCCATTTTACAGCAGTGCAGGCAGGTTGTCAAGTATATTTTTCCGGAGGGGAAAAGAAGGACCAACACAGAGCGCAGGGAGAAGGAGGTGACACGGTGGTAAATTCGTGTGAGGATGACACTTCACCAAATCAATATCAATTTGCGTGATACAAGGTCCCGACAGGCAGGTAACCACTCTCAGCAGTCCAGAGGCTCAAAACCAACCCGCCATAATGCGCGCGGCTGGCAGGCCGCTCCGCCCGATTGCCCTCTGTTTGTATCAAACATCACCCGCTGCTTCTCCCTGGCAGACTCAATCCGGCACCACGCCATTTTGCTGCGCAGAAAAGGTGCTGCTCTTCTGACCAGCCTGGCGATTTTGCAGAACGAAACTGCCTCTTGCTATCTGATCAAAATCACCTTCCTGCTGCTTACCTGCTTTGTGCTACCAGCCTGTATTCGCTGGTCAGTAGTGGCACACGCTCGTGAGTTGTGTGCCCTTGATCGCTGCTATTGCACCAATATCATCTTCCGGGTCAAAACCTGGTCACCAGCAGTCAGGCGGTAAATGTAGACGCCGCTGGATAGGCTGGATCCGTTGAATTGGACCTGATGAACGCCAGCGCTGTAGGTTTGATCAGTCAGCAGTTGTACCTGTTGTCCCAGAATGTTATAGACAGTCAGTTGAACGTTCTGTGGATAGGGTAGGCTGTACTCGATTGTAGTAACCGGATTAAACGGGTTGGGGTAATTCTGAGACAGAGTAATTCCACATGGCAGCGTCAAATTCTGCACATCCTGTCCATCACAATCAACATCAAAAGCACCAATCAGTCCACACTCAACGCTTGGCCAACATGGGGAGCCAGGCTGCAGACGGAAGTCCAGACTATCCGGTTCACAGAAGAGAGGATCTGCAGCGATGTTGCCACCGATATCGTTACAGTTTTCAGGAACTTCATCACCGCAGCTGTTGTTCCAGAGTAGGTTGCAACCGAAGTCACTATCATAAGAAACTAGATTATCAGAGGTGTTCCCCAAGAAAACGTTATTAAAGAGACCCATGGCGGAACCAGTTTCCAGCAACAGCGGCACCTCATTTTCAAAGAATACATTATTCTCCATAACACCGGAAGACCAATAATAGGCAGACAACAGTTCATCTGAAGCGCTATTACCGGCAAACATATTATTCCGCATAAGTAGATCAACTTCATCAACATACATTGCTGCATCGTAGGGCGCCGAGTTCTCAATGAAGGTATTCTGTTCAAGGATCATTCTGCGTGGACCATAGTTCTGCCTGCAATATAATCCACCAACACCATGCCGTGCTGAATTGCCTACAAAGTTGTTCCCTCTGATTATCATTGGATCAGCTGTTGAGATGTAGAGACCGCCAGCCCATCTAGTACCTGTATTCCCTATTATATCATTGTTCAGGATTCTAAGTGTATCGTTTCCACCATATGAAACATACAGCCCAGCTCCTTCATCAGGGGGGTTGGTATCAGGCAAGGGATGTGCATGGTTATAGCTAATGTGGT
Organism: Candidatus Delongbacteria bacterium; assembly: GCA_016784425.1. Classification (GTDB taxonomy): domain Bacteria; phylum CAIWAD01; class CAIWAD01; order BS150m-G50; family BS150m-G50; genus BS150m-G50. The sequence continues at coordinate 10,547 of JADHUQ010000020.1, forward strand.
TGCCACTGATTTCCAGATACCCGCTAACTACTACGTAAACACCGACTCCGAAACAAGCCCATGTTGTGTTGTCAAACCAACATTCATTGAAGCTGACATCATTATCTACAATGGAAATGCTATCGCCAGAAGCTCTCAGGCCCATCCCCCTGACAATACCCAGCGAATCAATAACAAACACATTGTGATGGATGATATTGCCCCTTATTAATCCCCCTCCCCAAAGAATGACCCCTTGACCCGAGTTATTCTCAACGATGTTACCTTCCAGCATAGCAAACTGATCTGCACAAATACCGCCTACGCAAGCTTCCCGATAGTGGTGTTCATGAGTTGTTCTACCACTATTGTCTCTGATTATATTGTTACGGATTTGTGGCGATGCCCCTAAACAGGTTATTCCCCCAGCACTGTGAGTACTATCTGCCAACCCATGCTGAATGGTAAATCCGGATATGACAGCGTTATTGCTCTCCCCGCTGACGAAATTCACCACCGTTGCGACTGAATCACCGTCGATGATGGTAACTTCAGGACCGTCACTGCTGGTCAGGAGGATGTTGTGACCGTTGAAGTTGATGTGTTCGTGGTACGCGCCAGGAGCAACGAGAACAGTGTCTCCGTCTATCGAGGCGTCTATCCCCTGCTGGATGGTGGCTTGATCTCCCGGGACTTCAATCACTGTGGCAGTAGTCTGCGAGACCAGTACCAGAAGGAAGCAGGGTATGAATAAGCCGGAGGGGATTCTCGATCGTTTGCAACACTTCGCAGCTTCTGCTATCAGATAATCCATACTGATCTCAGGTGATACTGGTAAATGCTTGAGAAAAGGGGGTGTCTTGAACGCTCTTTAAGGTAGCAAATATCTGTTCAACAAAAAGCAGTGCTGTAGTGATCGTTGCAGTCGGTCCGGATGAAAGAGATTTCCGTACGCTGCCAATCAGGCAGTCGGATCCTAACTGCACAGATGAGCTTTATTATGCCAAAATATCTTGCAGATTGACTGTAATTACATTATGATTACATGCAGATAGGTTTGTAAGTCAGATCAGAGGTGAATTCATGGCACAGATTGTACAGATAGGTAACTCAAAAGGGATTAGAATTCCCAAAGCTGTAATTGAGCAAGCCCAACTGCAGGGTCGGGAGTTGTCTTTTAGAATTGTGAAGGAGGGTCTGCTGATCTCACCTGATAAGCTTCCCAGACAAAACTGGCTTGAACAGATATTGTCGATTCAAAGCAGTTACGACCAGGAACAACTCGATAACGAGTGGCTTGATGTCCCTCTGGTTTCAGAAGAGGAGTTGGAGTGGTAATGCCGAAAATATCACGATTTCAAATCTGGCTGGTCCAACTCAATCCCACCAAAGACAAAGAGATTAGAAAGACCCGTCCTTGCGTAATCATCTCACCAGATGAAATGCACCCCCTGGCCACAGTAATCGTTGCGCCGATGACCACAAAAGGATTCGATTATCCATTTCGGATAAAACTTAGATTCCAGGGAAAGAATGGTCGCATTTTGCTGGATCAGGTCAGGGCAGTTGATAAAGCGAGGCTTGTTAATAAACTGGGGACGTTGAGTCGACCGAAGCAGCTGGAAGTATGTACCTGTTTGCAAGAGATGTTCGCAGATTGACAGATAAAGGTACGACAGCAAGCCGGAGCAGCTGCCTGCTGAATGCTATTTTGGTTGGGGAGGCTAACTCTCTACGCAGTTGTGAAGCATCGCTCGTTATTCTGTCTCTTCCCGCCCCCCCTGCTCTCCCACCGGCACTTTCCTCGCCGAGTCCGGCATGAAATCGGGGATCCCGTCGACAATCGGCCAGGCCAGACGGCAGGCGTCACAGATCAGATCCTCTTCCTCCGGTCGCAGGCTGCCGTGGCATTGAGGGCAGGCCAGTATCTGCAATAACTCTTCGCTGATAGACATCGTCACTCCCAGTTGAACTGTTCGAGATAGAACGCCGGTATCGGTACCAGTTTGTGTTCCGCCAGTGTGAGAAAACAGTGACGGGTAAAACCACGGTTGATTACCACCCCTTCACGCAGCACTTCATAATCGAGCCGCACACTGGCCCGCGATTGTCTTTGCAGGGTGGTACGCACCACCAGCTCATCATCGTAAAGCGCGCTCTGAATGTACTGTGAACCGGCCTCCAGCACCGGCATGATGTAGCCCCGCTCCTCGATCACCCTGTAAGGCAGACCGTTGACCCGCATCAACTCGTTACGACCCATCTCATACCAGACCAGGTAGTTGGCGTGGTATGCGATCCGCATGGCGTCGGTTTCAGCATAACGCACCCGCAGGGAGATTTCTACAGCCGGTACTATTCCGCCCATCGACCCATCCGCTGGTAACGCTGCAACCGTTCAGCCACCAGGGTTTCACCATCCAGCCTGCTCAACTCTGCCAGGTTGGTGATGATGGCCTTTTTGACAGTCCCGATAACCTTATCCCAGTCGTTGTGCGCCCCACCCCGTGGCTCCGGGAGAATACTGTCGACGATACCGAGCTTTTTCAATTCCGGTGCGGTCAGGTGGAGCGACTTCGCCATCTCCGGGGCCTGCCCGGCGTCCTTGAACAGGATGCTGGAGCACCCCTCCGGAGAAATTACCGAGTAGATGGAATTCTCCAGAATCAGCACCCGGTCGGTTACACCCAGCGCCAGAGCACCACCGGAACCCCCTTCGCCGATCACCACCCCCAGCAGGGGAATTTTGAACCCGGCCATTTCATAGAGGTTGCGGGCGATCGCTTCCGCCTGGCCCCGCTCCTCAGCCCCCAGACCGGGGTATGCACCCGGAGTGTCGATCAGGGTCACCACCGGAATCTGGAACCGGTCGGCCAGCTTCATCAGCCTTAACGCCTTACGGTACCCCTCGGGATTGGGCATACCGAAGTTGTGATATATGTTCTGCCTGGTATCGCGCCCCTTCTGGTGCCCGATGATCATGACACTGCGACCGTCGATTTTGCCGAGTCCGCCGATAATGGCCCGATCATCGGCATAGAGACGATCACCATGTAACTCGTGGAAGGCGGTGACCATCCGCTCGATATAGTCCAGGGTATAGGGGCGGCGGGGATGACGTGAAATCTGCACCTTCTGCCAGGGGGTCAGTTTGCTGTAGATGTCATTTTTCAACTTTTCCAGCTTGGCACCCAGCTGGGTGATTTCACTCCGCATATCCATTTTGGAGCTCTGTGAGAGAATGCGCATCTCGTCGATCTTGCGCTTCATCTCATAGATCGGGCGTTCAAAGTCCAGCATGTAGTCAATAGGCATAAGCTGCTGCTTTCTCTCCCTGCTCAGGAGTCAATCCTACAATCGTCCCAACAGACTCCGCAATTTCAGTCTCCAGACCATCACCACCGCTTCCCGCACTATCTGGCGTGACATCTTGGAGGAGCCCACCATGCGGTCGGTGAAAATGATCGGTATCTCGCGTATACGGAGTCCTTTCTTCCAGACCTTGAAGTTCACTTCGATCTGGAAGGAATACCCCCCCGACTTGATACGATCGAGATCAAGCGCCTCCAGCACAGGACGACGGAAGCACTTGAAGCCACCGGTAGGGTCCTTGATCGGCATACCGGTGATGATCCTGGTGTAGAGGGAAGCCCCCTTGCTCAGGAGCAGGCGGGAAAGTGGCCAGTTGATCACATTGACCCCCTGGATATAGCGGGAACCAATCACCAGGTCATTCTCCCGAATCGCCTCCAGAAAATTGGGGATCTCCTGGGGATCATGGGAGAGGTCGGCATCCATCTCGAAAACATAATCGTATTGTCTCTCGATAGCATACTTAAATCCTGCGACATAAGCAGTTCCCAGACCCAGCTTACCCTCGCGATGGATTACATGTACCCGCTCGTTCGCTGCCACGAGCTGATCAACCAGCTTGCCGGTACCGTCGGGAGAGTTGTCATCCACGATCAGTACATCGATAATTGGACTTTGAGCCAGCACCCGATTGATGATCAGTTCGGCGTTTGCACACTCGTTGTAGGTCGGTATTATTACCAGCGCCCTGTCACTCATTAATTCAACCTGTGTGTATGTGGGTTTTCCTCTTTATAAGCGGCCAGCGAAGAGGCAATAGTGTCGAACACCATCTCCAGGCGAAGCTCACTGTCTGCAACCTGCAAACCGCCCTGCAAGGGACGGGCTGCCTGTTGTCCGAGAGCCTCGGTGCTGATCGGCTTCACCAGCTGCTGATCCAGATTATACACCCGCGCCACCAACTGTGCAAACTCCAATCTGCTCAGGCAATCCTGCGAGCCGACATGCAGGATACCGTCGAGGCGCAACCGCAGCGCTTGCAGGATAGCCCGGGCCAGCAGCGGTGCATAGGTGACATTACCGACCTGGTCATGGACGATGTTGACCTCCCGCCCCTCCTGCAGCTCCTGCAGCAGCCAGGCGACGAAGTCCCGCTGAACATCCACCCCCTTGCCAAAGAGCACTATGGTGCGGATGATACAGTGTGCCAGATTACTGCCCCGTAACAGGTTCTCCCCCGCCAGTTTGGAACGGGCATAAACGGATTGCGGATTGGGAACGGCGTCTTCCCGGTAAGGACCGGCGGTGCCGTCAAAGACATAATCGGTGGAGATATGAACCAGGCGGGCACCGGCAAGCTGAGCACCACTGATGACATTACGCACCCCCTCGTAGTTGACCCGCCAGCACTGTTCCCGTTCGCTTTCAGCCAGATCAACCGCAGTCCAGGCGGCACAGTTGACGATCTGCTCCGGCTGCTCCTCCCGGATGATATCGACCAGGGAGCTGTCGGTGAGATCGCCGGGACGGTATTCGAAACCGGGATAGTCCAGAAAGGTCACCGGCTGCAGGTCGACACCGATCACCGGTTGATGTTGTACGGCGAGCCTGACCAGGTTTTGCCCCAGCAGGCCATGGCAGCCCAGCACGAACAATCGTTCCATCAAAGCCGTGCTCCCTGTCGGCGAAACTGTTCCAGCCGCTCTGCCATAGCTGGGTCACTGACTGAGATCATCTCCGCCAGAAAGATGGCGGCGTTACGGGCACCGGCAGCACCGACGGCGAAGGTGGCCACCGGAATCCCGGCCGGCATCTGTACCGTTGAAAGCAGCGCGTCCAGACCGTTGAACGCGGAACCAGCCAACGGTACACCGAGCACCGGTAAGGTGGTATGGGAAGCGATGACACCGGCCAGATGGGCCGCCATCCCGGCTGCGGCTATGATAGCCTGGTAACCCTCTTCCCGGGCGGTGGTGGCAAAAGCGGTCACTTCCTGCGGGTTGCGGTGAGCCGACATGATTTTCAGGTCCACCTGCAGACCGAAGTACTCGAAATAGGGTAACGCCTTTTCCAGTTCCGGTTGATCGGAGGGGCTGCCCATCAACAGTGCGCATTTCCATGTCATGAGTTTTCCTTTATCGGTTTCCCACTGTTATTCCAGGCAGGTTAGTCGGCTGCAATCTCCGCCCGCTGTTTCCAGGATGTTCCCCGCCCGGCACACAGGAAAAAATCCTCAGACTTTAAAAGATCTCTCGCATGCGCCTCCATGTGGAGCATGAGAGCTTAGTTCTCTTGTTTATATGTATTCAAAATACTCCACAGGTGGTGCAGAAACTGGTTTTTGTCCTTACCGGGGGCCAGTACCGCGCCATCCAGCAGTATGGTACGGTTGTTGGTGTGGTCCGGTACCAGGAATAAAATGTAAGGGCCGCCACCGATTAATTCAAAGGTCCCCCAGAGTCCTTCCAGACAGACAGCGGGTGTGCCGTCCAGTACCACCGGTGTTACCCGGAAGAAATCGGGATCGCGCTCCACATAGACCTTATCGTGGAAATGCACTCCGAGCGAATCGCGCAGATCCAGCAGGTAGGTGGGATCATACATATCCTGCGGCAGACCTGGCAGCACCTGAACTGCGATCCAGCGGTCGGGATAGTAACGGCGAAAGCGCAGCAGATTCTGTTCCGGCAGCGCGTTAACCACCTGGTAGTCGTGGGGGATGCGCAGGTTAACCTGCAGCATGTTACGCAGGCTGTCGGCGAGCTCCTTCTGTTCAAAACGGTCATAGAGCTGTTCCTGTACACGCTCGCGGGTGAAATCCAGAAAAAGCTGTACCAGCGATGAATCACGTGCTGCCAGCAACGCCTTCACTCCTGCAGGATCCACGGCCGGCAGAATAACCACCTGTTGCGGCCGGGCCAGGGCATGTTCCCGGGCGAAGAGCAGCGGTTCACCGGCACGTATCCGCTCTAAGACCTCCACCGGAAAAAGTGAACGCACATAACTGTTGACCGGACCCACAGCATCAATACGGCTGCCGATAAAAAGCAGCAAGCGACGATTGGTCAGAGCATTCATCTGATCGCTGTCGACAAAGTTTAATCGAAACCATGGCTCCAACTGAGGTGAAATGCTGTGGGCTTCAAAAACAGCCCGCAGTTGCGGTTCCACCAGCTTGCGGTCGAGTGAATCGACAAACACAGTGATCTCATCCCAATCTCCCCAGGAGCGGGGCTGCCCGCAGCCCGACCAGAGGAGCAGCAGCGACAGTAACAGCAGTAGCCAGTGGATTCTTTTTATCACGCTTTTCTCCTTCAGGACTCAAATGAGGGTCAGAGATTTCCTATTCCCCGGAGGTCAGCTCCCCCCAGAAACGCTCCAGGCTTTTCAGCTCCGCCCGGCGGCCAGCCAGCTGTTCCCGTAAACCGTTATAGGTACGCTGCGCTTCTTCGAGGTTGCCACTCTCCAGCAGAACGCGAAGATAGTGCTGGTAGGAGATTTGCGGCTGCAGGCGATCATACTGCACCATGCTGTTGAAAGCCTGTAACGCCAGGGCGTTGTCCCCCAGTGCCTGATAGCATGTTCCCACCATCTGTAACTTGCAGATCAGCCCCTGTTGCTGGTTGAGTGAGGGTCCGAGCAGACCCAGGGCACCCTCCCAGTCCTCCTGCTCCATCAGACGCCGGGCGCGACGGATCAGATCATCCTCGCTGCCGGGCGCAGTCTGATAGCTGTCACGCCAACGGTCGAATAATTCCCGGTTGAAGGCGGCGGTTTTCCGCATTATGAAAACGCGGGAGTGGTCGTAGTAACGCAGGGAGAATTCCGCCGCGCTGTCGTCGATCACCCATCCCAGGAGGCGGGGATATTCCACCCGGTCAAAAACCAGCTGGAACCCGAGGCGACCGGAAAGCAACAGTGTGTAGAAGTCCGCCTCCACCGGAAAATGGCGGCTGACTTCACGGTAACCGGCCATCCGGTTGGTCTCAACGAAAACATAATAGTCGACCATGTCCAGTTTGTGATACAAATAGTCGATCCGCTCCTGGAAGGTCAACAGCCCGCCAGCGTGATACAACATCTGGATGCTGAGTGGCAACAGGTCGTACTGATCCTTATCCAGGTAAAACTTCATGCTGTTGGCACTCTGTTCATGCAGGATGGTGGTTCCGGGTGCAACCTGTATTCCGAGCCAGCGGGCAGCGGCCAGCCGGGAGTCCTCCCGCTGGTAGACGGAGTTGAAAGCTGCCGACCAGGCCCATCCGTAACAGAAGACTGCCAGCACCAGCAGTGACAGGCTGTAACGCAACCAGCGGGCGGGTCGCCATTCCAGCAGCAGGACGACTCCCCGGACGCCGCTCAGTGCCAGCAACGGCATCAGCGGCAGAGCGTAGCGCATGTAGAGGACTTTGGCGTTGTGGGTCAGCAAAAGTGTCGTCAGGAGCCAGGCCAGCAACACCCAGTCGACCGCCTTGCCACGGATAATCTGTATCACGACACCCAGCACCCCCAGCAGCGCCAGCGGCCAGCCCATTCCCCAGGGCAACAGGTTGGTGAAGAGCGGCAGGAGGGGAAAATTGTTATCCAGGAACTGGATCTGGAAGGGATAGAGATTTTCACCCCGGATGTTGCGCAGGATATGAAAGAAACCGAAGGCGTTATCGGCGAACAGGTACTCCCTGAAATCGAGGATGGCAAAGGGATTGAGCAGGAAGAAGACCAGGATAGTCATCCCGCCGGCAGCCAGCATAGTCGGTTGCAGCAGTACACGCAGAAAATGCAGCCAGCCGGATGCGCTCCGCCAGCTCCAGGCCCGGGTTTGATAACGATTGAGCGCGTGTGCCGTCAGGAACGGGACCACCAGCAGGATGGCGTTGATTTTAGTGGAAAGGGCGATACCAAAAAACAGACCAGCCAGCAGATAGTAACGCCAGAGGGGTTGCCGGTAGAGACAGCTGATAAAATAGAAGGCCGCCAGGCTGAAGCAGACCACCGGTACATCCACGACACCGTAATGCGACATCTGTACATGGAGCATGGTCACCGCCAGCAGGGCGGCTGCACCCAGACCGGTCCAGGCACCGTAAAGACGACGAGCGGCCA
>JADHUQ010000021.1 GCA_016784425.1 Candidatus Delongbacteria bacterium
GGCGATCTGGGGATTGGAAAACTGAACTGCCGGGATATCGTTAAATACTTCTACCTGGGTGCGGTCTGAAATTACCTGGTAAAGCGGGGCGGAAACCTGTACAGGCAGACCGATAGTGTGGCACAAATCAATAAGCTCCAGCATCTCCTCGTGTGACAACTCTTCGGATGCGATGATTATTTCGTCGACCTGGTAATCACGTGCAATGTCAGCCAGCTCTCTGGTGGTGCCAAGATTGAAGAAGGTGCTGAAAATCCGGGTCCCCACCGGTGCTTCATTATCTATGAAACCAATAAGCTGTTTGCCGATCTCCTTGTCATCCATAATGGTGGTGGCAATTTTTTTTGCCTGCTCCCCGAAACCTACAATGAGTGAGCTGCGCCGCAACAGCCGTTGGCGCGCAAACAGGCGGTAAAACTTCCGATAGATCAGTAACCGCCAGATTGAGAGAAACACCAGGCTGAAGATAAAGGTCAACAGGATAACCAGGCGGCTTTCCACCTTGCCGGAAGGTTTGAGAAAGTACTGGAGTAACACCATTACCAGAGTTGAGTAGAGCAGCGAACGCAGCAACAGCACCTGTTGACGGGCAACGCTGAGAAAGACCTTGAACTTGTAGAGGTTGTGATACTGGAGAATCCAGATCCAGAGGATAGAGAGCAAAGCAAAGACGGTGATTTCGGGAATTACCTCAAGCGAAGAAAGATCGATAATATCGATCTGGGGACGAAAACGAAGACGCATCGCCAGTGCAAAGGAAAAGTTGACGATGATGTAATCCACCAGCGCCAGAAAATATTTGTAAGCCGGTCGCTTTCTGAGAGTCATGATGTACTATTGCTTACACGTTCGGTGTAAGGCGAGTAAATATTTGGGCAAATGCTCATAAGTTATCCCTGCCGAGTCTTTGTATCACAAGGAGGCAAGAGGTCAATCAGGAATTGCGCTACGAACTCTTTGACCTCAAACCCGACCATATCTCGATCCGGACTTATATGTCGTTTGAGGGGAATCTGTATCACATCGTCACTGTTGGTGATAAAGCTCAGTTTCCCGCGAGTCGACAGTTCGCTATCCAATACACCCTGTGTCCCCCTGAAAAAGGAATACACCGGGGTGCCCAGAAGCGCCGCCTCTCGATTCATTGTACCGCCACCCGAAATTACAATATCCGCGGTTGAGATCAAATTCAAACCGTCAACCGGTCTGGTCAGAACCTGGAACCTGTCCGAGGGCAAAGCGGTGAACATGGAAACCTGCGCCGGGGAACGGGGCATTATCAGGGTGAAAACACCGTCGCAGTCAAGTCTCTCCAGAATTGTCCGCAAGATTGCTTCAGCTTCCGGATTATGATAATGTGCCGTTGTGGCGGGTGGGCGCAGTACAGCCAGCAGAGCCGACTCCGGCACCTGGAGCTGTTTGCGGAAATCGGGATCAGGCAAAAAACCGGCCAGATAGATCTCCTCCTTGAAGCCAGGATATCCATGGTACCGCTGGCTCTGCTTTAACGCACCGCTTTTCAGTAGTAACTCCGGTACCAGAATATGGGTTGCGAGTCTCTCCTGCAGGGCTGTTGAAACATGCTCATAGTCGAACATTGCTACTCTGGGAATACCGCGGGACCAGGCGGCCAGGATGGCGGAACGGGAGGAATGTGATACAGCAAGATCGACAGGGTAGTGCCGCAGAAAGCGGCGTAACTGCCAGGCCCGCCACAGTGTCCCCATCACTTTACTGAGAGTGGCCTTACCGTAGTGTTTACCGATGACTTCAAACCTCTGTCCGCTGTCCTCCAGCTTCTCTACGGAAAATGCAAAGTCACGTACCGTGAGTAAAATCTCGTGACCGGCAGCTTGCAGCTCAGCAATCAGCGGTTGAAATATCGGGATGTGGGGCAGATTGTCGATATCTATCCAGACGAGCGCCATTCTAGGTCTCCTCACAGCAGGTTACCAGAGCCAGAAACGCCCAGGCTTGTACCCAGCGGGTGTAGGCAATACGGTTGGTATGGTGACGCTGCTGTTGATAGTAGAAGTAGCCGCGATTGCTCCAGAAGCGCTGTTGCAGCTGCCCCAGTACCAGGCGGCGCAGGGGCAGGCTACGCGAGTCAAGTCGTTGCAACCTGGTCAATGTGATGATTGCATGAGCGAAAGCATGCGCGTCCAGTGGCCAGCGATCTTCATGGTAGTATTTGACTGTACCGTCCTCTTCAAAGAAGTTATCGAGATAAAATCGGTAGCCGCGTTCCAGGGCTGACTCAAAGACCGGATCAGGCGTAAGACGAACAGCGCGATCCAGTGCATCGAGATTGTAACCAGTGTGAAAACTGTCGATCCACCCCTGGCTGGTCGAAACACCGTACGGCCAGGAACCATCGGCCGCCTGGTGGGCCAGCGACCAGTTGTATCGAGCTGCAGCGGTCGCCAGAAAACCAGAATTCTGACTCAGAGACCCGACTTCCCAGAGCAGCGCCCCCCCCAGCAGATTGGCGTTGTGTACCCGGGCATTATCCAGGGGGGTGTAACTCGAGCACTCCCCGGCTTCGTCCCTGCTGCTGTTGAGTCCAGCGTTGATGAACTCCGCAGCGGCGGTCGCCAGGGCGAGTTGGCGTTCATCCGCAGTGGCGTGATACGCCTCCAGCAAAGCAAAACCGATGAAAGCAGTGTTGACAACAGTCGGGGTACCGGCAGGGCAATAGAAGGTTCGATTAGGCCAGTCGAAAGGATATCCCCAGCCAGCACCGCCAAACTCACGGTTGGCGTTGTTAAAGAGCCAGTCATAAAAGTAGTTAATGCGTGCTAGATCCGATGCTTCATGAGTGCGCTGATAGCGAAGTGCATGCGCTGACAGGAACAGACCGATCGCTTTGGCGTTGTGTCGTTTGGTTACACTCAGCAGCGGTCGCAGATTCAACGGCAGCCGCTTCAGTAGCTGCAGCCAGGCAATTCCGGGAAAATGCATACCCAGTGTCAGGCTTTTTAGAAGCGGTGAGTTGAGAGCGTCAAATGGGTCCCAACCCCGCCAATCCTGTTGGACGAGCCACTCCTCGAGATTGGTAAGCACTGTAGTCACGCATGTTCCCGTCGGTCAATTTCTCACTGTTGTGATACCCTTGACATCACAGCTGCTCCGCCAGGGCGCTGGTGGCTGCGGTTACCTGGTAGATATCCTCGAAAGCGATGGGAGCCGGTGTCCCTTCACGCACGGCCTGCAGGAAAGCCTCGACCTCCCGGGCATGGCCCTTGTCCTGGGTGCGCAGTGAGATCTTCTTTTTAGAGCTATCGTAAACAAAAAGGTGTTTGAAGTCATCCAGTACCCAGGTCTGCCCTGCGCAATGCACTTCTAACAGCTCTTTTGGGAGCGCCTTAGCGCCGTTGGCAAAATAGCTGATGCTGGCTATGCTCCCATCTGCAAACGCGTGGGTGGACACCAGGGTATCGTTAAGACCAGTCGCTGTCTTCATGATACGACCCGTGGTCTGTTCAAGCGCGCCACCAGCCAGGAAGAGCGCCAGATCGATAAAGTGGCAAACCTCGCCTATGATGCGACCGCCTCCGGTAACGCTATCCTGAATCCAGTTGTCGGCGGGAATGGCGCCAGCGTTGATCCGGTAGTTTATTGCCACCGGAATTCCCTCCGGAAGTGCCGCTTTGATTTTTTCTACCAGTGGAGCAAAGCGACGATTAAAGCCTACCATCAACCGCACCTCACTCTGATGATAAGCCTCCGCAATCTGCTCAAGCTCCAGGGCGGTCAGGCAAAGTGGTTTCTCTACGAAGATATTTTTACCGCTCTGCAATGCCGCCAGCACCTGCTCGGCATGGAGGTTGTGCCGGGTGGCGATAAAAACGGTGTTAATGCTTTCATCAGTAATGATTTCTGCAGCGTTACCGGTGGCGTAAGCAAAGCTGTACTTGTCAGCCACATTACGGGCATTGTTCCCGCTGGCGGTGGCCACGGCAATCATTTCCGCCAGCTTACAAGCGTTAGGTAACAGAAATTTCTGCGCAAAGGTGCCGGCCCCGATAAAGCCAACACGCGGCTGATCACCAGTTCCCAGCGGGCTCCGCAGTTGAATCCTTGTCAGCAGTGGTGCCTCGGTGTCATAACGAATGAGAATGCCGACATACGGCTCACTTTTAGTAACGATCATATCGAAGGCGCTTATCGCATCCTGCAGTTCAAAGGTATGCGTGGTCAGCAGGTCCAGATCAAGCTTGTCGCGCATTTCCAGAAATGCCTGCATGTTGCGATTCTCCGTCCAGCGGCAATAGCCAATCGGGTAATCGATCCCTTTTTCCTCGTAGTCAGAGTCATAACGACCCGGTCCATAGGAGCAGGACATTCTCAGATCGAGCTCTTTCTCATAGTAGTGCTTACGGGAAAAACCGGTCGGAACCGCGCCCACGATTACGACCTTCCCTTTTTTGCGACAAAGACTCCCGGCCAGTTCCACCGGGTCCAGGCTGCTGGTGGCGGCGGTGATTATCACCGCATCAACACCGAAACCTTTGCTCAGCTGCTGCGCCGTCTCCTCGAGTCCTGTAAACGCCCGTTCGCAGGCGAAATCAGCACCAGACTTTTTTGCCAACTCCACGGCAGCAGCGCTGACATCCACCCCCATCACCTTGATGTTCGACGCTTTGAGTAGCTGCACCGTGAGCTGGCCGATGAGCCCCAGCCCTATCACCACACAGTTTTCCCCGGTCTGTAGACTTGCCTGACGCACTCCCTGCAGAGCGATAGCCGCCACCGTGGTATACGCCGCCTGCTCCAGGCTGGTGCCATCCGGTACCGGTGCGCAGAGGTTACGTGGCACACTGACGATCTCAGCGTGAACAGCGCTCGCACCGCCGCAGGCAACCATATCACCGATCCGAATATCGGGTACACCGGCTCCAACTTCGATTACCTCACCGGCACAGCTGTAACCCAGTGGAGATGGTGCGTCAAGTTTGTTCATGACTTTGTGATAGGTGGCAGCCAAACCCTCTGATTTCACCGATCCCAGCACCTGTTTTACCTGTTCCGGTTTCTCGCGAGCCTTTCCCAACAGGCTCTTGCGGGCGGTGATCACCTTGCTGCCCTCCGTACCTGCACTGATCAGGGAGAAGTGATTGCGCACCAGTACCATGCCCCGGCCTACAGCCGGCGCGGGTACTTCCAGCAGGGTCATTTTGCCATCTTTAAGATTCTGGGTAATCTGCTTCACATCCACCTTCCAGGTTTGTCACATGTAACACAGCCTCGATAAAACCGGCAGCCATTTTTTCAACGCTGCAATACTCATCAGCTCTGGCGGCCGCCCGCAATGACATCTCTTTCCGTCTGCTCTCGTCAGCTAGTAACTTACAGATAACAGCTGCCAGCGCATCAACATTACCAAACTCATAAGTCAGTCCGGTATCACCCTGGAGCAGGATTTCGATTTCAGGTCCCTGTACATTGCGCTCATTACCAGTTATCAGCGGGACGCCATAAGCGTGCGCATGCGTGGCCAGATGTCCAATTTGCCCGGGTGCTATCACAAGATCAGCTGTCAGAAACCAGGGTGCCACCTCTTTCTCCACGCTGATCCTACCGGTAAAACTTACCGAATCAGTAATGGCCAGTTCATCCGCCAGCGTTTTGAGCGGGGTCATTTCCGGTCCTTCACCGATAATTGCTACTCGCAGTTGCGGATAATCAGGCAGGAGTTTCGGTACTGCCTTAAGAAGCAGATCCAGACGCTTGCGCTGCGAAAGACGCCCTACACTCAGCAGCAGCGGTCCCTGTTCCAGGCGATGATCCGCTCTGAACTCCGACAACCTCACCGTATCCCAACTCTTGATGGCAGCCTTGATCGGTTCGATATCAATCAGGTTTCGTGCCACAAACAGCTTTCCCGGCTCTATCCCCATTTTACGGTAGCGCTCACGGTTCTGCTCAGCATAAAAAATCAGCGCGTCGGCTCTGCGGGCCAGTCGTCGGCGCACATAATCCAGGACAGGTGTCGGGTGTAACGATTCACCGATACCCCATAAAACGAAGCGTTGGCCTCGTTTCCTCTGCAGGCGTCGCACTTTCCAGAGGGAGAGTATCTTCGTCTCAAACTGATGGATGACGACATCGTACCGGGTCTGCTGCAACTCCTGCAGCGCAGCCTGGTGCCACAGCAGGGTTTTGCCGACAATCTTACGCATAATCGACGGTTCTACAACTGTATCAAAGCCTATTTCCGGATTAACACATCCCTCCGGGACGCCGTTTGGTCCGGTAAAGAAGCCTTTACCGTAAGCGACAGTTAACTCTATGGCGGGATGACATGCGATTTCGGTCCACACCGGCACATGGTAATAGGGAAGAGAGTGTTCAATTACCAGAACTTTGACTCTTTGTGACCGCATTCCAGACCTTTGTGATACAGTAAACCTGAAAATGGGACGTCGGAGAGCGCTGTCAGTCTTGCTGCAGGCCACACTCGCGCCATGCCGCCTCAACAGAGGTGGCGACGTACCTGGAACCGATGAGCTGCAGGTGCTGTTGCAGCTGCTCGTTGGTGAAACGGGGACGACGGGGAAGGCAAGGGATTCCAACGCAGACAGTATACGGTGGGATGTTGCGCGAGACGACACTGTGAGCGCCTATGACAGAACCTTCACCGATCACTACCCCTTTCAATACTATGACATTTGCCCCCACCCAGACATCATCTTCGAATGCAACGGAGTCGATCTTTCGATTATTACGATTCTCAAACATCGTGATCCCAACACTGTCAAAAAGATGGTTGTCGCATTCGATGACCAGGTTCGGGCCGATCATGATGTTATTACCGAAGGTCAAATTACGCGCGGAGATGTGGAAGCCGGCGTTGATGAAAACATTATTGCCAAAGGTGATCTCGCCTGGTCGCCCGAAGAGACCGTTGCGCCCAAGCCAGACATTGTGCCCGCACTTTTTGAATTTCAGAAAAGCCAGGGGATAGCGGAGACGTGATTTGAGGCTTTTCAGACGCTCTTTGAGTTTCATTGTGTCTATCCTTACAAGAATGGAACAGCTCCCTGATGGTTATCACGAGTCGTTTGCAGTATTGATAATATCGATTAACCATGGTTTGTAGTTCGTTGTGATTTTGTACACCTTTTACAAAGGGATTTTACCGCGTCAATGTGCCGTGACGCTTCCTTTTTCAGTGGAAAAATGGGCATTTAAGACCATCTTTCAGCTGTTTTCAGGCGTTATCCAAGTATTTACAACCCCTTATCTGGGTCCGACCCCGATGGGGGTTACCGCTCGAGAAAAAACACTCATGCCAGAGCGCTGTGTTTAAATACCGAATGAATTTTTGCAGCTCTTTACTGTTTGTCTGTGAATTGTGTAATATTCGTCGATAGTTTGGCGGCTTGAACTGAGTTATGAAAGTGGAATTTTCCAGTACATTGAGCGCCCAATCTTTCAACTCCCCCTTGAACCAGATCTCCTCCGGCATCGCCCAGCCCAGTTTGAGTCTGCGCCAGATAATGCTCTCCGGCAAATCGGCGGCCAAAGCCTTGCGCGCCAGAAACTTGGTCCACCCCTCATGCAATTTGTACCGCTCCGGCAACGCAAGCCAGAACTCAATCATACGGTAATCCAGGAAAGGAAACCGCGATTCGACCGAGTATGTCATAGCTCCCCGGTCACCATAATGCAACAGGTTCACCAGGTTGCCTTTGATATCTGCCACCAGACGCTGATTTAAGGTAAGGAACGGATTCTTTGGCCGCCCCATTAACCGCAACAATCTCAGCCAGCAGCGTTTGAGACCCAGCCGCCTGATCAGATTCAGAGCGACACCGTAAAGGACATACTTCCTGGAGTCCCCCAGACGCAGATAGCTCGAGGCGGTTCTCATCAGCACGCCGAACTTGAGGTTGGCGAGGTAGTTCACCAGATAGAAAATGTATCCTCCCTGGATCTCATCAGCGCCCTGGCCGTCGATGGAGACAGTCACACCGTGCTTCCGGATCAGCTCATATGTGAACATGTACGACATGAGGGAATTCTTCTGCGGGCAGTCCATCATGTAAACCGTCTGGAGATAACGCTCGATGACATCAGTTCCCCGCGGTTCCACTTTGTGCGAACTCAAATTCAACCGCTCCGCCATTTCGTCGATAAAAACGCTTTCGTCGCAGTGCCGCGCCCCCTCCTGGCGGTAAACCGTGGAGAAGGTCTGCTGGCGCTCCGCCTTGCCCTCCTCCTGCAGCAGCCGGTTGACCATCAGCACGATGGAAGAGCTGTCGAGACCGCCGGAAAAAGCTGAACCGACAGGTACATCTGAGCGCAGACGCAACTCGACACTTGCCTGCAGCAGCTCCCGGTAGCGTTGTTCCAGCTCCCGGTCGGATGGCAAGTTGGGGTCGATCTCGATTGTGGCCGGATCCCAGAACACAGTCATCTGCGGCAGGTCGATCCTCTCCCGGTTGAGATCGATCACGCCATAGCTGCCGGGTGGAACACGATAGATGTTTTCGAAAGCGGTTTCCGGCAGGTACTCCAGCGAACCCTCTTTAAGGAAGCGTTTCAGGTATCTGAGGTTTGGTGCGGTTGAGATGAGCTCGCTGGCCACCAGAGCCTTGATTTCCGAAGCGAACAGGATGGTCTGCTCGTCGCAGTAGTAAACCAGCGGCTTGATACCGACACGATCCCGGGAGATGATCAGTTCCTCTGTTTGCGAATCATAGATGGCCAGCGCCCACATGCCGTTGAAACGCTGGAAACACGCCTCCCGCCAGCAACTGAACGCGGCCAGAATCACCTCGGTGTCGGATCGGGTCTCAAACCTGTAATCCTCCTGCTCCAGCAGGGTGCGCAACTCCAGGTAGTTGTAAATCTCACCATTAAAGACAATCCAGTAGCGGTCCTGGTAACACATTGGCTGGTGACCTTTTGAGGATATGTCGATGATGGACAATCGCCGATGGCCCAGTGCCAGGTGTGCAGCATTGGGGAGGTCTTGATTTGCGAGCTCTTCGGGGGTGAAGGTCCGCTCCGTGCCGACAAACAGCGTTCCCTCATCATCCGGTCCGCGGTGGATCATGCTGTCCAGCATACTCTGAAGTGGCGCACTGTAGTCGGTCTGCGTTTTGTGGCGATTCAGGATGACGCTTATCCCGCACATGGTGTAACCTTAGATTAATTGATCAGTCACAGAATGATCTGCTTTGTGACGACTCCACCGCTACGATCAGGCGAACAACTGCAGGTAGCGTTCTACCTGATTCTCCCAGCTGTAGCGTTGACGGACCTCCCGGCTAATATTGTGAGACAAACCCTCAGCTTCAATAGTCTTAATGGCGGTCTGTATCCCTTGCGGGGTAACCTCGGGGAGACAGACACCCGCCCGGTTGCTTGCTACGATGTCGATCAATCCCGGATAATCGTTGGTGATGACCGGCATTCCCATCTGGAGGTAATCGTACACTTTGTTGGGGGCACAGTAGTAGTTGTTCAAATCGGTGTTCTCGTAGAAGGCCAGCCCGATGTCGTAGTCGGTCAGCAGCTGATACATCTCATTGTGTGCCACCGGCGGCAGGATACGGATCCGTTCCAGGTCCATGCCCATGAGCAGCTGTTGGATGGTATCCTCGTAGCTGCGACTGGCATAGAACCCGACCATGTCGAAAGTCCATCCCACCGGTAGTGAGGAATCAGCAAAGGCTTGCAGCATCTCGGCGCAGTGTCGTTGTGGCATGAAGCCGCCGACATAAACGCAACGGACGACTTCCGTTTTGTCCTTCTGAGAATTTGTCTCACGGAAGAATGGCAGGTTCTCCAGCAGGAAGGGGTGTGCCTGAGTTTTGTAGGTCTGATGGAAATAGTCGAGTCGATGCTGCTCCGCATGCATTACCACATCGGGGTAAGCCAGGATATGATTCTGTATCCGACCCCAGACAATCTGCTTGATCCGGGAGCTGTAACTTTCCAACTCCAGCTCGTTGCTGTCGAAGATGAAACGCAGACGTGGGTTACGTTTCTTAGCGAGAGCTCCAGCCAGAGCGCTGGTTAATCCCACACAGACGACTGTATCAACTTCGGACTGCTCGAGCAGGCGGGAGGCTTTCCTGTCGAAATTGAGCTGGCTGGCCAGCGTCAGCAGTTTCGCCCGCTCCTGAATCACCCGGATCGGTAATACAGGAAAGCTGTACTGAGAATAGTCAGGCTCTACAGGTTCAGTTCGACCGTGAACCAGCATACAATCAAATCCAGCCTGCTGCAGTGTCTGGATCTGTTTGAACAGCCGACCCCTGTATTTAAGCGGCCCCAGGTAGACGAAACCAATCTTCATCTTTTCTCCCAGGTGATGAGAAAGCGGGTCACGTATTGGCTTACAGCATGCTCAATCGCATGTGTGAGGGTAAGGGTTATCGCTTCCTGTAGCACGCCATAGGTGGGGCTGTGATCAAAACGTTCGCTGTGCAGTTGCATTTCCGCCGGGAACTCCAGCCGACAGACAGGTTGACCATCACGATTCAAAACAGCTCTCCCATCGCCAATCTCCACTGCGATACCCGGCGCTAACTGGAAATACCACTCCAGCCGATCACCCTGGAGTATACCCTCAACCTCATCTGAAATGGCAAGCGTGCGCCCTGAACTGGAGAGCTGGAAAGTGCGAGTGTGTGATACATGTTCTCTTTCAAGCGACTTGAAGCCTGTATGCCGCGCCTTGAGGCTGTCTGCGCCTGTTTCCAGCACCTGGGTCCGGGTATCATCCGCCAGCCCGAACACTACTCCGGTCTGCCGATTCTGTTCCGCACCATTGAGCGTGAGTACATTGTGTGCGCGGCTGCTGCGATAGCGATTGCGCTGCTCAATATCAGAAGTGTAGACATAGCTGCCCCGATCGACAAAAACCGGTCCTCCTGGCAACGCCAGCTCAAAGCCTAACTGGTCGCAATGGGCATGAGTGCCGTTGTGTGCCAGCGCGCCGGCTCTGATCAACAGGTAGTACTCGTGGCTCCTGAGAATGTAATACCCCGCTAAGGGGAATTCCTTCAGATCGCTAGCGGTATCAAACTGTGGAGTCTCATCACCCTGCAACAGCGCCACATCCGCGTTGTAAGCCTCAGGGGGTGGCTGCGGCCAGAGGTAGCGGTGATCGTTTATTGCGTTGAGCCCGCAAAACAGCAGGCGGCCGTCATCATTGTCGCCACAAACCGGCACCAGGCCGTCAGGACGGGTACAGGCCCGTACGCAGCTTTGCATCCTGCCCAGGCGATCGCGAAAGGTGTCACTGAATGGAACCCCTGCCCGTGATCCCAGACTCCAGCACCAGAGCAGCATCTCCAGACATAGCCGCTGATAGCTGGTCGAGCACTCAAAGTGAAAACCATCCTCCAGGACTTGCCGCCTGATCTCCACTTCCAGATTGTGCTGAGCAAATCTCAGCCAGCGGCGCCCCCGCGTCGTATCGGCAAAGAAAACACCGAGGGTGAAGAGCCCGGTCAGGTCTGCGAGGAAGTGATTGGCACGCCTGGAAGCAAACGGTCCGTTCCACTCCAGGTGGGTGCGTATAAAACTGGCGTGTTCCCAGAGGCTTGCTGTCAGCCTCTTTTTGAAACTCTGCTCTGTGTCCCCTTGAAGAGCTTGCTCAAGCAGGGAGTAGCCGGCCAGCCAGTTGACAGCGCGGATCGCCACCTCCATCGAGCAGGCCCAGTTAACACCAGATCCCACCCGATTCTGTCTGATCCAGTCGTCAACCTGCGCCTGGTATTCTTTGAAGTAGATTTCAGCGCCTGTCAGATGCCAGGCGATCCCCAGCTGCGGCAGGTGCTGACAGCGGCTCAACTCCCAGGGGCGTTTGATATCGCTGCCAGGTGTTGCCGCCTGGGCCGCGCGGCTATAAAGATGGTGGGGACTCCAGCGAAACCGGGTCACGAAGTCGCGGTGCCAATCGATATTGTCGTCCAGTTGAACCGGCCCACTTCCCAGAAGGTCGAAGCGATGCTTCTGTACCCTGTCAGACAGCTCCAGCAGACGTGTCTGCTCCTCTGCTGTCAGCAGCGCTTCAAAATCCACATCTGCAAATGGAACCAGCCCGGCAAACCGTTGCAGCCGTTTGTCAACGCAAGTCGCGGACAGTTTTACGGTGCCAAGTCCCTTTGACATGGCTCTTGTCAGCCAACGACGTGGGTAGTGCCGCTCCAGAGTCTGCCGGGTACGACGGCGCAAACGATACAGGATTGAAATGGGGTGGTTGTCTGAATTCATTGTTCCGGGAGGGCCGGGCACATTTTAGCCTGACCGTTAACCTTCTTTACGCACGCTGTCAGCGACTTGCCGGGTGATTTCCCAGGTCTCCTTCAACTCCTCCCACTGGATCGGGAAACGCTCTCCTTCCAGAACAGCGTCTGCAAAAATCTGCAATTCCTGCAGGTGGCCCTTGTCCTGCTTCTTCAGGGAGAATCCAGCGTCGGATCCCCAGGCGACCAGCTTGCGATAGTCCTGCAGTTCATAGAGTTGCTCATCGCAGAAGAGCTGCATGGTTTCTTTGGGGGCGCTTGTTGAACCGATAGATGTGTAAAGCAGGGTGGCTATCGATCCATCCCGGTATTTGAGTGTGATCACGACATTGTCATCGGGACGGATGCTGGCAGTAGTCGGTGTAATCGCGTCCACTGAAACAGCAACCACCGGGCTGCCAACCAGGAAGCGGAAGAGGTCGATAAGGTGACAGGCCTCGCCGATAATCCGTCCACCACCCTCTGCGGTGTGCACCCAGACGGAAGAGGGGATGTAGCCTGCGTTGACGGTGTAATGCAGCATGAGGGGGTTTACACGGTTGGCAACCTGCTCCCGGAGCCTGACCGCAAACGGAGAAAAGCGGCGGTTGTAACCGACCATGAAAGGGGCACCGGAATTTTCCACCGCCGCAGTCAACCGGCTGTATTCCTCAGATGTGATACACATCGGCTTCTCGACAAAAACAGCCTTGCCCGCGTCCAGGGCGCGGATGGCAAAGTCAGCATGGTTGTCGTGACGGGTGCCGATCAGCACAATGTCAACCTCAGCCTGCAGCAGTTCATCGTATTGTGTGGTCGCCAGACAGCTGCTGAACGGTTGTGCCCCCTGTCGGGCGGCCAGACCGGTGAGATCACACACCGCTGTCACCTGGTAGCGTTCGGAAAGACGGCGCAGATTGGGGATATGTGTAGCCTGCATAAAGCTGCCGGCACCAACCAGGCCGACCTTGATCAATCCTGACGCCGGTGAGCGCCACTCCTGTGCCACCACCGTTGGCGTGGATGCCGTACTGGAAACGCTGGTATCCTGGCTATCTGCATACTCAAGAGTCACCAGCAGCAGCTTGTCCTCCTGCAACCGGCTGTAGGCCTGCTCCGCGGCGTCAATCGGGAAAGTCGCTTCGATAATACCTTCCAGGCTGACCTGCGCTGCCGCGATGCAATTGAGATAGGCCGCCATATTGCGCTGCTCGGTCCAGCGCACATAACCGTAGGGATAGTCATGCCCCAACCGCTCATACTGCTCGTCGTAACGACCCGGGCCATATGAGGTCGAAATCACAAAATCCAATTCCTTGACATACATGTCAGCACGGTTGAATTCCGGGCCGACGACACCCACCAGCACTACCCGTCCTTTACGGCGGCACATGCCGAAGGCCTGCGACAGCACACTGTTTGACTGGGTCGCGGCGGTGATGATAACTTTGTCTACCCCCTGACCGGCGGCATAGTGAACCACCAGATCGGTCAGGTTTTCCTCCGTAGCTTTGAACACTACATCTGCACCCAGCTTCTGGGCCAGCTCCAGGCGGCGGGAGTCCAGATCGATCGCCACCACCACACAACCGGCCGCTTTCAGGAGCTGCACCGTCAGCAGGCCAATGGCGCCACAACCGATGACTGCATTTATTTCACCAAGTGAAGTCTCCGCGCGGCGTACACCCTGCAGGGCGATACCACCCAGGGCACAGGTGGAGGCGTCACGAAAACTTACACCATCCGGGATCGGCATGGCCAGGTTGACCGGGACCACCACCTGTTCTGCATGGTTGGCATAACCCGCACCGGCGACCGCTACCCGCATACCCTGTGGAAAACGTGACACGTCGGGAGCGCTGTCCAGTACAATCCCGGCCGCCGAATAACCGCTGACCGCCTCTTTGGCCTGGTTGTCCCGCGCCTTCTGAACGACGGAGAACACCCCCTCGCTCCGCATCCGCTTGAGTGCCTGTTTGAGTTTGTCGGGATGTGCTTTCGCCTTTTCCAGGAGGCTCCTGCCGGAAGAGGTCAGGCTGGTCATCTCTGTTCCGGGGCTGATACAGCTGGCCCGCAGTTCGACCAGAATGTGCCCCGGCGGCAGCTGGGGCGGTGCGGTCTCGATACAGAGCGCTTCCCCGGATTTAAAGACTAACTGCTTGATGATAGTCCCCTTTGCTTGCTGTTGGTGTCGATCCACGTCCTGAAATATACAAAAGGTGGCGGGAAATCATATCGGCGCATACCGACTGTCGGCCTACCGAGGTGAACTCAGTCCCCTGCGCTTGATCCCAGCACTTCGTGATACAGGGCAACATGCTCCGCCGCAATCCGCGCCGGATCATTCAAAGCCCGCACCTTATCGCGGCCCGCCTGACCCAGCCGTCGACAGAGCTCAGAATCCTCCAGCAGCTGATTAAGATGGAAGGCCATTGCCGCCACATCATCAACATCCACCAGATAGCCATCCTGACCCTCCGCGATCATATCCGGGATTCCACCCGCCCGGGTGCCGACCACCGGAATACCGGCGGCGTGCGCTTCCGTAATCACATTTGGCGAAGTATCCATGCGGGACCCGATCAGCAGCAGGTTGGCCTGCTCCAGCTCGCTGATCAACTGCCCGTGCGGTATGCGACCTCTGAAAATCACCTGTTTTCCCAGACCCAACTTGCGGGCTTGAGTCTGCAGCTCCTGTTCCAGCGGCCCGGAGCCGATGAAGTGCAGCTCGGTTTCGCTGGAGAGTCCGTGTTGCTGTTGGGCGACGCTGGCGAAAGCCTGTAAAACTGTATCACAACCTTTAACGCGGCTGAGAGCCCCGATACAGATAGCCCGCCTGTTCTGAAACATCGGGTTGGCGTTGAAAAACTCACCACTGAAGGCATGGGGGATAACCCTGATCCTGGCGGCAGGATTAACACTGTACGCCCACCTCTCAGCGAAACCGGTTTCCGCGATGAGCGCATCCGCCCGGCGGACAACATGCCGTTCCAGTCTGCGCCGCAGTGCGATCTTGAAGCGCGGCATATCATAGAGGGGTGCGAGCAGTTCCTGAATCCCCTGGATGAACACAACCGCTGGTTGCGGCTGACTTACCGCCAGCAGACCATAGGCGCTCTCGGTGCCGAAACCGTGTACCACATCAGGGTTAAAGCGTTTTATCAGTGGCAGAATCTGCAGCAGTGCCGGCAGATGCAGTAGATAGGGATCGACTCGGCCCGGTTCATACTTGGGAATGAAGGTGAAGCGTATCCCCTCCCGTTCCACCCGCTGGACCCGGGAGATCACCCGGCTGTGGGCGAAAAGCCGCAGCTCGATATCACCCCGGGCACTCAACTCGCGGCAGAGAGCGTGTACCCAGGGGGCCGGGTGCTGCTGCCTGGACGCTTGAAGCTGTCGCGGCTTGATGCATTCCGCAGGTAAAACAGCGGCAGCGGGATAAGGGGCCACGATTGCAATTTTGATCATTGATCCTGGCTATGATTGGAAGGGTTTGGGCTTTTCCCGACAACCCCCAACCTCGCGTTGATGGCCATGATGGCGGCCAGTGGCAGGGTCAGGAAAAGCACATTGTTCGGATGCAAAAAGTTGGTGTTAAACAAGCAGAAGGACAGATAGAAAATCAAGGAAAGGGCCAACGCCAGGGAGAGGCTGTCCTGCAGACCGTCCCTGAAACCAATAGCGATTGCTTTGAAAAGGACAGTCAGAAAGAAGATAACACCAAGTACACCCTGTCGGGTAAGGAGTTCCAGCAGAAAATTATGCGGCGGCGAACCCCGCTCCAGTACTACCAGATACATTTGCCCCGATAGCTTTGATCCCAGAAACCAGTGAGCCTTGAAGAACTGCCAGGCAAGCTGCCAGCGATTCAAGCGATCGAGTGCGTTGCCTTCGTTAAGATCGGAAATCAGGCTGAGACGGCTGAGCATATCGACTATAACCAGGGGCGAAGTGAAGTAGAGGATTGTCAGAAAAGCGGTCAGGGAGTAGAGGAAGATAAAGAAATAGGTCATCCGTTTGCGAACAAACAGCAGACCGATGATAACTGTGACCAACAACGCCAGATAGCCGGAGCGGTGATTGATGGTGATAATTCCGAAAATGCTGGCGAGACCGACCAGTACATGTGAAGGATACTGGAGGCGCCGGAAGAAGTTCACCGCCACGCCGAAACCGAATATCAACGCGACGCCACCCCAGAACAGCCGCAGTTCACCGGTCGAGGTATAGCCCAGTTTATGGGTTGCCAGACGAAAGACGCCAATCAGGAAGAGAATAAAGATCAGGTAGTTGATGTGGCGCAGCAGGGTTTCCCGTTCTTCGCTTTCCTGTAGAAGCAGGAAAAGAAATGGTATCTGGAACAGCGCCAGGCGGGGCGAGAGAATGCGAAACACGGTTGGCAGACGGACACCTTCCATAATCGACCAGGGGACCAGCACCAGGATATTGAAAACGAGATAGAGAAGAATCAACTGCAGCAGCAGCCGATTCGTCCGGCTCGCCATCTTGAAGATCACCGGCAGTTTGACCAGGACAAACAGTGCAAAGATGAAGATGAAGAAATCGAGGGGATAGAGGTTCGCACCCAGCAGGCGATAGGAGAAGGTGGTGTAGATCCACTCGCGCAACGGTGTGAACATCAGAATCAGCGTATACAGATAGACCAGTGTTAATCTGTGCGCCCATTTCATCCACATAAATCACTCTTTCCATGGTTGAATGAGTCGGTCCTCATATGGGACAGAATTAACAGCGATGCTCCAGATCATTGCCGCAGCAACGCTACAGGTTCGTTTGAACTATCTGTGGAGGCATCACTTCATCTGCGCCAGCGTTGAGTTGTATCTGCGTGCCTTCCAATTGAGAAATACTATACAACCGATTCGGTCACGGCGACAGGATTTTCAGCGGTGGGGGGTGCTGGAGGGGGTTATTGCGGATACACGGGAAAAGCTACAGGTTATCTGTATCGTTTGTTACCTTGAAAATGAAGTGAAAGGTTCTGGGGTTCGGGGGTGAACTTCTGATCTCAACCGGGGAAACTTGATGGTAAAAACTGCGCTGAGCGATAGAGGGCCGGGAAGAGAGATATCTGCTCTGTTGTTTGTCGTTCTGCTGGTTTCTGCTCCTGCATGTGCCCTGATCAACATCCCTGAAGACTACCCCTTAGTCCAGCAAGGAATCGACGCAGCAATTCAGGGCGACACTATTCTTATCTGGCCGGGGACATACATTGAGGAGCTGGAGATCAACCAGACAGATCTCACTCTGGGTTCGCGTTTTCTGACTACCAATGACACTAGCTTCATTTCCAATACAATCCTCGATGGTGATTCCACGTTACACATTCTAACCTGCAATGGTCCTCAACACTCCTGTATCAGTGGTCTGACCTTCACACATGGCTTTGGCTACTATACCGGTGCCAATAATCAATGGTGGGGTGGAGCAATATCTGTCTTTGATTCCACTGAAATTGACATCTTCAATTGCAGGTTTGTAACCAATTACGGTGAATCTAATCCCGGGATAACGGCATATGACTCCTCCAGTGTTTCAGTCAGAAATTGTCTTTTCTTTCAGAATACCGGCACTAGGACGACATTGATCAGGAATACTCGTGGAAGGATAACAATAATAAGAGGTTGCGCTTTCCAGTCTAATGAGATTAATGATAGTCCTATTATTGCCAATCTGGTGGGTCAATATCTTAGTGTGGATTCCTGTGTGTTTCATGATAATCTAGGCAGTGTAGATTTATCAAATTCACCAATGTTCATCCTCTCATATACAACTTGGACCGAATTGACAAACTGCCTTTTCAGAAATAACACCTTGTCAAAGCAGCCTGGTATAATCCATCTTGAACAGGCCGACACATTGATCATCCGTGATTGTGTCTTCGATTCCACAACAATCGAATCAGCACAATATGATAATGGTGGATATTCCTATTTCATTAATCTACTCGTGAACAATGACAATGTCATACTCCAGAATATTCGTATCACTGCCAATCAATCCACTAATGGAAACGATTTTGGTATCGGGATCTTTGCTCAAGCAAATGAGTCTTTAGTTGCCGACAGCATCTTCGTAATCAACAACTACGAAGAATTCGAGTATGATAAATCCGGGCAACCCGGTTGTCGGTTATTCTCCCTCGGTACTGTTGAAGCCAGTAACATTTATAGGGCTGCTCAAAATTAATCATGCTTAAGAATCAGCAGATTCTACTGTTTTTCGCTCATTGACATGGCTATAGTCAGGTTATGAAACCTTTTCCAATTCCAAATCCAGATCACGCTGGCTTGTTGGAGATCGATC